>DAOMFR010000071.1:0-27996 GCA_035429885.1 Blastocatellia bacterium | reverse complement strand
CGGCGAACACGATCTGATGCATCGTATCGGTATCCACACCGCCGAGCAGTCGGGTGAAGTAAAACTCCCGGCCGTCCCGGGAAAAAACGCTGTTGAGTTCAATGGCCTTGGTGCAGACGATATCGGGTGCGAACCGCTCAGGCGTCAGGCCAGGCACCGGCTGGCCGAGATAAGGAGGCGCGGCTTGAGCCACCGAAGCCACGGAGTTCGACTGACCAGAGGGCTGTGCCACCTGGTCCTCGCGCTTGATGGTGCCGCAACTCGCAAGAATCGCAGCCGTCCCAGCAATGATGAAGGTGATGAAGGTTTTGATGTACATATGTCCTCTCTATGGAGCGTGACGCCGCCTAACGTCAGTGTTCACCAGCGGCCGCTCATGGTCGCACCGTCGGCAGTCTGGTGTAACACGAGTTAGGCCGCCATCTAGTCCTGTCAATTCCCAGTCTTTCCTGCCAGCATCTTGTCACGCCGCGCCTTGAACTCCGCGCCGGGCTTCCACTGTGGCCACACGTCGGCCTCTGCCACGCGAATGCCGACCAGGAGACCCATCTGCGCGTCCTGCACGGCGCCGCCATAGTCCCAGTCGGGGCGCACTTCATCAGACGGAAGGTGATAGTCGCGCGCGTAGTACTGGTCCACCTGCTGCTTACCGAACCCTGGTGGCTTCCCTATCACGTCCACACCCATCGATGGGCTTACGGCAGGCACGCCCACTTCGGCGAACTCGAAATGATCCATACGGAAGAAAAACCCTTCGGCGGGAAACGGATCCGGAACGACTCGACGACTCTGCGTTGTCAAAACATCGCGGAGGATGTCGTCCAAGGTCGAACGACCGTCTCCATAATTGATAACGTCGGCGGTGCGTCCGTAAGCATAGAAGTTGTCGAAGTTGACATTTGCGAGCGTGCGCTCAAGCGGATACAGCGGGTTGCTGGTGTAGTAGTGGGCCCCGAGAAAGCCGGCTTCCTCGGCCGTCGTGGCCAGGAACAGGATCGTCCGGCGCGGTGAGCGCGGGAGCGTTCGCAGTGCGGAAGCGATCGCCAACATTTGCGCGACACCACCGGCATCGTCGATGGCGCCGTTGCTAATCTGGTCGCCCGATACCGAGGGGTCACGACCGAATCCATCCCAATGCGCGCTGAAGATCAGATATTCATTCCTTAGGCGCGGATCCGAACCCTCAAGCCTGCCGATCACGTTCTGCGACTGAATGGTTCGTCGTTGCATGACGATGTCGAATGACATCGTCATGTCCAGCGGGGTCGCGCGAAAGCCACGCTGCTGCGCTCGCTGGGCCAGCGTGTCAAGATCCGACCCAGCCATCGCGACGAGCGGCCGAACGCGCTCGGCCGGCATCGCCGCCTGAACCGGCATGGTCGGCTGCCCATCGTCGATCGTCAGTGCTTCCGTGAGGTAGTTGGGAGCGGTCGTTTGATAGGCGGTGGGAGCTGCGATGCCGTATAGAAAGACAATGGCCGATGCGCCCTTCTTGAAGGCGAGGTCGCGCTTGGAGCGGGTTGTTCCGTAATATGTCTGCTCGACGCCCTTGAAGAAGCTCGGATCACTGGCCGCAGAATCTGCAGGCGCCTGGCGAGACGGCTCGCCGAGCAGCACGAGTAACGTCTTCCCTTTCACGTCAACGCCCTCATAGTCACTCCAGTCATACTCGGGAGCTTCAATCCCGAACCCCGCAAACACGACGTCAGACTCGACAACCGCAGTGTGGTCTTGGTTGAGGAGCGACCGCGCAACGAAGTCGTCGGGTGAACGCAGCGCGGTCTTCCGTCCACGAATATTGACAGTTGCGCTCGGAGTCGACACGATGCCCAAAAGAGGTACTGGCTGCACGAAGCTTCCATTTGGATTTCCGGGCACCAGTCCAATCTCACGGAATCGCTTCTCGAGATAGGCGACCGTCAAATCCTCACCGCGAGTGCCCGGCTTGCGGCCCTCGTATTCGTCCGAAGCCAGGACGGTGACGTCACGAGCCAAGTTCTGGTCTGTGATGCTCTTTACGGCGAGACCTGCGTCCAACGGAACGGACCGCGTGCACGTAACCGTCATGAGGATCACGACAGCGAAGGGCACCACTCGTACGCACCTAGTCATAGCACCTTCATTGCGACGTTCCACAGTAGTTTTCTGTTTCATTGATCTTCTCCGAAGGGTTGCTACTGCTGAGTTATTTGTTTTGCTAGGCTATGAAGGCCGAACGAACAAGCTTACCGGGTCGCCGCCTTTCCGAAATCGCAGACATGAAAGCGGCGGCGGCTCCGGTACAACGAGATGTTAGGCCAGTCTTCTTTTTCTTTATCTGTGGTCGTGCTTTTTTCTACTTTGCTATGCGACTTTTCTCTCGATCCATCTCTAAATGGGCCAAGGAGTCTTGGCTAACTTCTAATAACTCACGATGGGCTTGCATTTGAATGCTCCGCTGACTGGGCGGTAGAAGCTTCGTCGAATATCCCTCTGCTCTGAGTGACTCACGATCCGTGACTATCAGGTAGAGGTATGAGCCCATATAAAGAAGAAATGAAAGCCCTGTCAGAACGCACAGGAAGGCGCCTGCCCAAGTTGGAATCCGAAGGAATAGGCCGACTACGGTGGCCCAAACCAAGACTCCTGTCATCCAGACCGTAGGTTTAAGAGGAGTGGCGCGAGAGCGCTTCTCCTCTTTAGAGTTAATCGACTGTTCGATATGTTCGCTGTCAGACATGGATCTTCTCAAAAGAATTCGGATGACTTTCTTCTATTGTTCAATAATCCATTAAGTAGCTCAATAGGACGGCCTAACGCACGGTTCAGCGGGCGCGAATGGTGTTGAATGTAAATCGCCTCCTGGATACGCGCTCCGCTGTAACCGTCTGTTATGCGCGGGAACGGAAACGGTGCTCACCTGCTCGGCGTCCGCAACGATGCAAACGCGCCTCTTCCGCCGCGTTTCATCGCCTCCAGGTTATCAACTGCTCGACGTCGCTTAAGTTCGCTTCGAATTCCCGAGGCGACGCGTTCGCCATCGTCCCAGTTCCCGGCTGTTGCCATATCTTCGGATATTTCCCAAAGCACGCTCGATGCGTCATGACTATCCTGTGAACTCTCGCTCAGCTCGCCTTCACGGGCTGCTGCCACGGCCAGTTTCCACGTTCCTTCTGCCAGAGGCGCCATTCCAGCTTTGCTGAGTGTTCTCGCGATCTCGGCAAACAGGTCTGCGCGCTGCCAGTCACACTCCACGGTGCCTGCAACCTCAATCGCTGACTCGTATTCTCCGCGGTGGAGATGGGCACGGACAATGTCTTCTTCAAATTCTTCTTCACACATAGGTAATCAGCGCATGCGGCATAACGAACGAGTTGACCGGGGGCACCTCCGTCCGCAAAGGATCGACCTGGAAGACGGCGGTGCCTCCGGTCGAACGATTTGTTAGGCCATTCTACTATTGTCTTGCCGCTGCTTTTTTGAGCGCATATGAATTAAACCATAGCAAAAACTCGTGTATTTGTTCAGCTAGCCGCGGAATACTCACTGTAATTGTTTTGACCTGAGCCAATGGAGCAGGGCTTGTTGGCTCAAATGGTAAATTGATTATCAGCGCAAGCTCGTTATCGCCACCTGGGTATCCAAATATTCTCAGATGTCGCGGCGCAGCATGCACGATAAATTGATCTCTTACTTGCTTAAGCGGCATTTCAAACCAATCCGTTTTTTCCCTTATATAACGCGCATATTCTTCATTTTCGCCATAGTCAGCTGTTAGCTTCTTGAAAAACTTTTTGTGATCGTTGAAAGACGTGAAGCTCGGCTTGTTACTTTCTTTGATAAATGTCCTTGCCAATGCTGCAACTCGATCAAGCACAATTCTTGCGTATAAAATGTAATTGTAATAATCCAAATATAGATATTTTGAAACGGCGTTGTATTTTTCAGCAATTTTCCTTTCGCTGTCTGTGTACCTTCTCCCTTCTTTGAGTGCCCAATATGGCCCTTTAAACCAGCGTACGGCAATAGACATCTCTGGCAAGAATCTTTCAAGAGATCGATAATACCAAGAGTATGACAGCTGATACATCGAGACATCGTCTTCAATAATCTTTAACTTGTGATAACCTTCTAGTTTATCGATAAATGCATACAATGGATCAGAGCGATATTTTGCAAGCTCTTTTTTAACGTTTATACGTCTTCCTATAGGATCGTGCCCTTGAATATACTTATCTTGGCTCATGATTTGTTATTTCGCAGACCGCCTAACATGAATTCTACTGACAACGAGATGTCTAGTATTAGACATCAGTGTCCAATACTAGACACCAGTGTCTAGTATTGGACACTGCTTAGGTCAGTTATGACCAACAGGCAGGTGTCTAGTATTGGACACCTCATCAAGTCGAATTCTATTTTCAAGGCCAAGCGCCTTGGCTTGGTCGTAATCAATTTCCCACACTCTTTGTTCTCGGTTCCATTTTCCACCAGCCTGTTTTATTAACCGTTGCAGTTTGACTTCATCAAGCGCAACGCGAAGACCTACAACAGTCGGCAGAACAATGGCAGTTTGAGGCGAAGACCATTCAGATTCTTCGACAATGATTTCGACAGTGGTAAATCGCTTGCTGTGTTCGCTATCGTAACGATAACGAACGCAGACAAGCCTGTCTCCATATTGGTCGAGAAATTTTTTGGTTCCGGGTTGCCGTATCAAGCGGGGTCGCATCATCGCGTTACCTTTGAAGAATACTGATTTTCTTTTTGCCAGAGAGTTTTGCTGTGGAACGGGAGCAAGTATATTCACGCCTGCTAAATCACGCAATTATTTGCTACCTCTACTGAAAAATTCACTTCTGAGACCTTTTGTATGGTAACCACTCTTCGCCCGCTGGACGTTTAGACAAGGCAATGTATTTGATGGTTCTGTGGCGAATCATCAATTGCTGTGATTTCAGCTATTTCATCGGCTAATGAATGCTGAACTGGTCAAACCAAGTTTGCTCCGCTACAATCCCGACTTACTTCACCTCTTCATTTCAAAACAATCCAAACTAAGGAAAGGCACGATCCGGTCACTACTGTTCCCGGTTCCGTACCTGTTCAGGAGTAAAGACAAATGGCATCCGCAGGAAAACTTGCGATTTTGGTTGGGGGCGGGCCTGCTCCCGGCATCAATGCAGTGATTGGTTCGGCGACAGTCAAAGCGATCAACGAAGGCTTTGACGTGCTGGGCATTCAGGATGGGTTCAAGCATCTGGTGAAGCGCGATCCGTCCTGCGCTCGACCGCTGACAATTAACGATGTGTCGCGCATTCACTTTCGTGGAGGTTCCGTTCTGGGCACGGCGCGTGAAAATCCGACCAGTTCCGATGAAAAGATGAAAGCTGTGGTGGACACGCTGAACGGGCTGGGCGTAACGCATCTGGTGACCATCGGAGGCGACGATACGGCGAAGTCTTCAGCGACAGTGGCCGATTGGTCGAACATCCGCACGGTTCACGTTCCGAAAACGATTGATAACGATTTACCTCTGCCGCCGCACATTCCGACCTTTGGATTTCAAACCGCCCGGCACGTCGGCGCGGAGCTGGTTCAAAATCTGATGGAAGATGCGCGCGCGACGCGACGCTGGTACATCGTGGTGGCGATGGGGCGTCAAGCGGGGCATTTGGCTCTGGGCATTGGCAAAGCCGCCGGAGCAACTCTGACGTTGATCCGCGAAGAGTTCGAGCATGAATTCGTACCCTTTGCCCATATTTGCGACATTATCGAAGGCACAATCATCAAACGCCGCGCCATGGGAAAACAATACGGCGTCGCGGTGATTGCCGAAGGCGTGATTGAAAAGCTCGATCCCAAAGAACTGGCCGGTTTGGAAGATGTGGAAAAAGACGATCACGGGCACATTCGCTTTGCCGAAGTGGACTTGGCGCGAAAGGTCAAAGCCGAAATCGAAGGCCGGTTCAAACAGCGTGGCTTGCGTGTTTCGATCAGCAATAAAAATATCGGCTACGAAGTTCGTTGCTGCGATCCGATTCCATTCGATATGGCGTATTGCCGCGAACTAGGAAATTCGGCGATTCGGTTTTTGCTCAGCGGCGGCAGCGGCGCGATGGTCAGCGTCCAAAACGGTCAACTGGTTCCGTTATTGTTCGCGGACATCCGCGATCCGAACACAGGCAAAACGGTGGTTCGCAATGTCAGCATCAACAGCGAAAATTACCGGGTCGCGCGTCAGTACATGCTGCGGCTGGATTACACGGACTTTGAACGTGCGGATTGGGCGGAGCAACTGGCTCACGCTGGAAATCTGACCGTTGAGGAATTGAAGAAGCGATTTGCTTAATTCTCCGTTCACGGTTCACAGTCTTTATTGTCTGTGCTGCGAACCGTGAACCGGGAACTGCGAACTGGAAAAAGATTATGGCTATCAAAAAACTTGGCATTTTGGTTGGCGGAGGCCCTGCGCCCGGAGTGAACGGCGCGATTGCGGCGGCGGCATTGGCGGCAATTGACGCGGGCATCACGCCGATTGGCATTCACGATGGATTTGAGTGGCTGGCTCAGCGGTACACCGATGAACAGCACGAACTGACAACCGACGATGTGTCGCGCATTCACACGGAAGGCGGCTGTTTGCTCGGCACGTCGCGATTCAATGTGGCCAAAGACGAACAGGCCTTACAGCACACGATTGCTGCGCTGAAGAAACTGGAAATTGAAGCGCTGGTCGCCATTGGCGGAGACGATCTAGTCGCCAGTTCGTTGGCGGTCGAACAAAAATCCGAAGGTGCGATCAAGGTCGTTCAAATTCCGAAAAGCATAGATGACGATTTGCCGTTGCCTGATCCGTTGGTGTCGCTCGGGTACGAAAGCGCGCGGCAGACCGGCGTGAGCATCGTCGCCAGCTTGATGGAAGACGCCAAAACGACTGGCCGTTGGTATCTGGGCGTGACAATGGGACGCCCAACAGGTCATCTGACTTTGGGAATCGGCGTTGCCGCCAGTGCCACTTGCACCATCATCCCGGAAGAGTTTTCAAACCAGACCATCACGCTGGACGAAATCTGCGACATCGTTGAAGGCACGATCATCAAACGTCGCGCGATGGGCAAAAATCACGGCGTCATTCTGCTGTCCGAAGCCCTATCCGAACGCTTCAGTCCGGACGAAGTCAAAGATTTGCAGGATGTGGATCGTGATGCTCAGGGCAACATCCGCGTCGCCGAAATTGATCTGGGGCGTAAAATCAAAAACGTCGTCGAACGGCGGTTGGAAAAGCGCGGCATTAAACCCACCATCGTGGACAAAACCATCGGGTATGAACTGCGCTGCGCTCGGCCAATTCCGCTGGACGAAGACATGGCTCGCGACCTGGGTTATGCGGCGGTGAAGCATTTGCAGGCGGGCGGTTCCTGCGCCTTGATCACCATGCAAAACGGTGATTTCACCCCCATGCCGCTCAGCGAATTGTTTGATCCGGTCACCGGCAAAGGTCATTCACGTCCGGTGGATGTGACGACGGAACGATACCAGGTCGCGAGGGATTACATGGTTCGCCTGAATGCCAAGGACTTCGCCGATGAAGCCTGGTTGGAAACTCTGGCTAAAGCGGCGGCGTTGGACGTGTCTACTTTCCGTGCCCATTTCGCCAAGCTGGCTTAATCGCCACTGGTGGTTCAAACAAAAAGCGGCAATCAGTTTAATGCTGGTTGCCGCTTACGATTTTCAGGCTTCTGCAATTGACAGTCTGAAGCAAGTCGTAGAATCTTGGCCGCGCATTTCCGCAAAAGCCGAGTTGAATCGCTTTTGCTCGTTTCCATCTCCAAACCTTCGAGAACAACAAAATGGCTGAAGCAAAGAATCAACTGATTCGAGGTCTAACTTTGACCGACACGACTGCGCTGGTAATCGGCACGGTCATCGGTTCCGGGGTCTTTTTGAAAGCCGCCGTCATGGCACAGAACGTCGGCACACCGAAACTGGTGTTGCTGGCCTGGGTCGCGGCTGGAATTTTGTCGTTGGCTGGCGCGCTGACGTACGCGGAACTTGGCGCGATGCTTCCGCACGCTGGTGGCGAATACGTTTACTTGCGGCATTCATACGGCGAAGCTTCGGCGTTTTTGTTTGGCTGGTCGCGATTTATCGTGGCCGGCAGCGCTTCGATTGCCAGCCTGGGCGCTGGATTTGCGATTTTTCTGTCGGCGTTTGTGCCGCTGAATCACGTTTGGGCTTCCAGCACATTTAAGTTTCTGGGGCAGACGATCAACTGGCAATTCGGATCGAAAGCTGTTGTCGCTGTCGGAGCCATTTTGCTGCTGTCGGCGATCAACTGTCTGACGGTGGCTTTTGGCGGCAAGGTTCAATCGCTGCTGACGGTGCTGAAAATTGGTGGTTTGGCGGTGCTGGTCATCGGAGTTTTCTTTTTCGCTCCAAGCGCAAACTGGTCAAATCTGGCGACGCCGACAGGCACGCCGGAATGGACTGGCCTGTCGGTATTTGGCGTAGCGATGTTGGCGGCTCTGTGGGGATACGACGGATGGAACAACATGCCTATGGCAGCGGGCGAAGTGAAAAATCCCGGACGCAACATTCCGTTCGCGCTGATCGTCGGAATGATTATTGTGATGATCATCTATTGTCTGGCGAATCTGGCTTATTTTTATGCGTTGCCATTCAACGAAGTCATCACCGCCAACTCGACTCAATTTCGCAATGCGCCTTCGGTTGCGGCCAAAGCGGCTGGAAGTTTTTGGGCGGGCAGCGGCGGCAAACTGATTTCCATCGCTTTTGTCATTTCGGCGCTCGGAGCCTTAAACGGCTCAATCCTTTCGAATGCTCGCGTGCCGTTTGCCATGGCCGAAGACGGATTGTTCTTTGGCCGGATGAAATCCCTGAGCGCGACGACCAAAGTTCCGGTCTTTTCCATCGGGGTTCAAGCTGTGTGGTCTTGCGTGCTGGCGCTGTCAGGAACCTTTGATCAGTTGACGGATTGTTTGCTGTTCGCTTCGTGGATTTTTTATGGCCTGGTGACTTCGTCGGTGTTTGTGTTGCGGCGCAAGATGCCGAACGCTGAACGGCCTTATAAAACTCTGGGGTATCCGATTGTGCCGCTGGTGTTCGTGTTGGTTGCTGCCTGGCTGATTTACAACACTCTGGTTGAGCGTCCAGTGGAATCCGTCGTTGGACTGGGACTGACGGTGGTGGGCTTACCGTTGTATTTTTACTTCCGCGCTCAACAGAAAAAAGGAGCTTAATCCGATGAAAAGACCTTTCTTAATTTTTTGCTTCATTTGTCTGTCTGTACTCACAGCCGTTGCTCAAGACACCAAAGTCGAAAATGGCACGATCAACGGCGCCGCGTTTCGCATTGAAATGCCTTCTACGTGGAACAAAGGCTTGGTGATGTATTGCCACGGGTATCAAGTTGTCGGCACGCCAAGCAACTTTGAAAATCCGCGCGCGCAAGCTTTGCGGAAAGAATTTCTGTCGCGCGGATTCGCCTTTGCCGAATCGGCTTACAGCACGCAAGGCTGGGCGCTGAAAGAAGCCGTCGAAGACACTGAAGCTTTGCGTCGCTATTTCGTGACGAAATACGGCAAGCCGACCGAAGCGATCGTGCTGGGGCATTCGATGGGCGGAGCCATCACCATTGCGACGATTGAAAAGTACCCCGAAGTGTATGACGGCGCGATGCCGATGTGCGGGCCGCTGAACGCCATCTTGAACGGATTTCAGGAGCGCATTTTCGACATGCTGGTGACGTTTGATTTTCTGTTTCCCAACGTTGTCGGCTCGCTTGCTAACTTGCCGCAGGGCGCGAAGCTGGATCAGGCAAAAGTCAAAGCTGCCACTGATGCCGCGTCTGACAAAGCCGCGATGTTCGCCAAACATTACAGTCTGGGTTCTGCGGCGGAACTTCCCGGGGTGTTGGCGTTCTGGTATGAAATCGTTCGCGAACTGCAAGTTCGCTCTGGAGGCAACCCCTTCGACAATCGCAACACGATTTATGACGGATTCGATGACGACGTGGCGCTCAACCGTGGAGTCAAACGCTACGCCGCCGATGCCAAAGCCCGCGAATATCTGCGTCAGCATTATTCGCCGACGGGAAAGATTGCCGACCCTGTGCTGACGATTCACACGACGTACGATCAACTGATTCCGGGACGCTTCGTCAGCCAGTACGATGAATTCGCGCGACTGGCCGGAACTCAGGACCTGTTTGTTGCCAAGTTCGTCGTGGCCAAAGGCCATTGCAACTTCACTGCGCCGCAAACCGGTGCCGCCTTTGACGAATTGCTGAAATGGATTCGGGAAAAGAATCGGCCTGCCGCAGGTGAGATCAAGTAGCGTCAGCAAGGAAATTTAGCGCTGTCAGGCTGAGCAGGCGTGGTTTTGTGTGTTTTCGTTTTGTTGGACACTGCAACTGATACGACTCAACAATTTTTTCTATGAATGATTCTCAACCAAACTCCTACATTCGCACCGCTTGGCTGGTGGTTATGCTGTTGGTGCCGGTAGCGCTCCTGAACTATCTGGATCGCCAAATGTTGGCGGCGATGAAGTCTTCGATGATGGGCGATATTCCGGACATTGCCACCAAAGCCAATTGGGGCTTGGTGCTGGGTTCGTTCAAATGGGTGTACGCGATTCTCAGCCCGATTGGCGGCTACTTGTCTGACCGATTGAGCCGTCGTCATGTCATTTGCGCCAGTTTGTTTGTGTGGTCGGCGGTGACCTGGGCAACGGGGCATGTCACCAGCTTCAATGAACTGGTTGCGGCGCGAGCCGTCATGGGAATCAGTGAAGCGTTTTATATCCCGGCGGCGCTGGCGTTGATTACCGAATACCATCTGGGGCCAACGCGTTCGCGAGCGGTTGGTTTTCATCAAATGGGAATTTACGCCGGAGTCATCCTGGGCGGATTTTCCGGTTATGTCGCAGACAGCCCAAATCACGGATGGCGTTGGGCATTCAGTCTGTGCGGGATCGTCGGTGTCGTGTATGCGCTGCCACTGTTTGCCTTGTTGCGGAATCCGCCGCGTCGTGCTGACGCGAAGCCGCAACCTTCACCCGTTTCAGCCGTGGGCGAATTGTTCACCAATGTGGGCTTCATTTTGATGATTTTATATTTCACCTTGCCAGCACTGGCGGGGTGGGTGGTCAGAGACTGGATGCCGGACATTCTGAAAGAACAATTCGGATTGGGGCAGGGAAAAGCCGGTGTTTCCGCCGTGTTGTTCGTGCAAATCGCTTCGTTGCTGGGCGCAGGCATCGGAGGTTGGATGGCGGATCGCTGGATGAATCATTCGATGCGCGGGCGAATTTATGTCAGCGCCATTGGCATGTCGTTTTTCTTGCCCGCGCTGTTTGGAGTTGGCAACGCTGGAACCTTGGTGATGGCGGTCGGCTTTTTGATGTTGTTCGGGTTGGGCTGGGGATTCTTTGACACAAACAACATGCCGATCCTTTGCCAGATTGTCAGGCCGGAATTGCGCGCAACAGCGTTCGGCTTTATGAACCTGGTCAGCATCAGCTGCGGAGGGTTTGCCGATTGGGGCTTCGGAGCCTTACGTGATCATCACGTGCCGCTCAATGTGATTTTCGGCGTGTTTGCAGGTGTCGCGCTGCTGTCGGTGGTCATTGTGTTGTTGATCAAGCCGCGCAAAGAGCTCGTGCAAGCTTCCTGATACGCGGTGCCGTCGTTCGTCTGTAAGCGCCAAGTTTGCCGCTTCAGTGAGCGGTCGTTATAATGCGCCCGCAACTTTCCACCATGCTGACTTCAACCAAAACATCCCGTTACGAAGCCGTCGTTTTTGATCTGGACGGAACGCTGGCGAACACGTTTTCGACTGTGCTGCGCATTTTCAATCGTGTCATGCGGGATCGAACCGGACGACCTTGGCGGCTTGAAGAGTTGCTTCCATATTTCGGCCCGCCCGAAAGCGTGATGTTTCAGCGCATGTTTCCCGCCGTCGAAGTTCACGAACCGATGATCGAAGATTACTTCCGCCTGAGCCGCGAAGATGGCCACGAAATCAAACCGTTCGATGGCATCAGCGAATTGGTCCGCGAACTGAAATCTTCCGGCATCAAACTGGGAGTGTTCAGCGCCGCCAACACCGAAGCCGCGCGCATTCGCGTCGGCCATGCAGGATTGCTGGATTATTTTGACGAAGTTCTTGGCGGAGATTCCGTCGCCAACAGCAAACCCCATCCAGATGGGTTATTGCGGCTGATGGACAATTTCAACGTTGATCCGATGGCGACGGTTTACATCGGCGATATGGTTGCCGATGTGGAAGCCGGACGAGCGGCAGGCGTGACGACTGTGGCCGTAACCTGGGGAGCGGCCAAGCGTGAAACGTTGGCAGCGGCCAACCCTGACCATTTGATTGATCACCCCAAATTGCTCAAGAACGTCATCACCACTGGTTGAAAAGAACCTGTAAATTCCAACGTAAGTTATGTCACTCAATCTCAACGGTATTATTGCAGCGCTGCCGACGCCTTTTGGTTACGACGGCGAAATAGATCACAACAAGCTTCGAGACAATGTTCAGAAGTGGAATCAAAGTGATTTGCTTGGGTATTTGACTCTGGGTTCGACCGGCGAATTTCCGCATCTGACGACGGATGAAAAGCTGGCGACGATTGAAACTGTGCGTAATGCGATGGCTCCGGAAAAGTTGTTGCTGGTCGGCACAGGCGAACTTTCGACGCGGCAAACGATCGAGATGACCCGGCGCGCTCACGATTACGGAGCAGACGGAGCCGTCATCATCACGCCGTTTTACTACAAGAAAGTGCTCTTTGATGAACATCACATCGCGCATTACGAACGCATTGCCGACAGCGCGCCGATTCCGATCATGATTTATATGATTCCGCAGTTTGCCGGAGTCAGTCTGATGCCCGAAACCATCGCACACCTGGCCGAGCATCCGAACATCATCGGCTTGAAAGAGAGCTCAGGCGATTTGTCTGCGATGAAAGACTTGTTCCGCGAAGTGAAAACGACCGAGTTCAATGTGCTGGTCGGTTCGCCAGCCATTTTGCACGAAGCGTTGGAAGTTGGTTGTTCCGGAGCCGTGTTGGCTGTCGGCTGTCTGGCTCCAAATGCTGCGTGCGCGGTTCGCCAGGCTTGGATGGAAGGCCGCTACGAACAAGCCAAAGACATTCAGGGCCGATTGGCCAAACTGGCGCGCGCGACTGCGGCCAACGGCGTCGGTCATTTGAAGGCGGCAATGGATCTGACGGGATACTATGGATTCCTGTCGCGTTCGCCACTGCCGAATCCGACGGATGAAGAGCGCAAGGAAATCGCCGACGCAATTGCGGAAAGCGAATTATTCGAAAAGAACGAAGAAGATGTCTGGGTTGAAAAGAGTCATTACTTCGTCAATGAGTATGCAGACTGAAATCAGGGATTGAGAGGACGAAGGACTTGGAGAAGGAAAGCGCTGCCGCTCAGTCCTTCAGTCCTTCAGTCCTTCTGCCTCTCTATCTCTACGTCACAACAAGGGAGAACGGATGACCGACCGCCACGCCATCAACTTCAAAGACATTCCCAGAACATCAAAACTATACAAGGATTTTCTTTACGACTTCAGCCGAGTTTCTCAGTTTTACCAACCCGAAGGTTTGGACATTGCTTCGCTGGTTCCGCGCGCCAAGCAAGTGACTGCGCAGACATTTCATCGAGACGCCGTTGCCGACGTGCTGGCGGATCAAAACCGGCAAGCCGGAGCAGGCGAAGCCACATTCGCCAACATCGAACGGCTGCGGCAAACCGATTCCGTCGTTGTCATCACAGGCCAGCAAGCTGGATTGTTCACCGGCCCGCTGTACACAATTTTCAAAGCTCTAACGGCCATCAAACTGGCCGAGCATCTTCGTTCGCAAGGCGTCAACGCCATTCCGATGTTCTGGATTGCGGCGGAAGATCACGACTTCGAAGAAGTGAATCACACACGGTTGGTCAACCGCGAAGGCCAGTTGGCGACGATCACCTACACGGCTTGCTCGCCCAAAGAAGGCAAACCGGTCGGCCACGTCAAATTGGCCGAAGGCGTCAGCGAAAACATTGATCAGTTGCTGGCTGCGCTGCCGGAATCGGAATTCGTTCCGCGATTGGCCGAAGATTTGCGCGAATCTTACTCCGCAGGTACAGGCTTTGCCGATGCTTTCGGCAAGATGATGATGAAGCTGTTGGACAAGTTTGGCGTTGTGTTGATCAATCCGCTGGATGACCGGTTGAAGCATGTGTCGGGCGAAATTTATTCGAATGCGATGGCTCGCGTGCCGGAATTTGCAGGACGATTGGTCGCCGCCAGTTCTGAACTTGAAGCCGCCGGGTATCACTCTCAGGTGTACACCAGCCAGGAATCTGTGCCGCTGTTTATGCTGGACGACGGTCGCCGTACGGCGATGGTTCGCCGCGAAGACGGGCGGTTTTACCTGAAAAACGGCGAGAAGAGTTTTGCCGCCGACGAATTGCTGGACACAGTTAATCGCTGTCCGAACTGCTTCAGCCCCAACGTCACACTGCGCCCAATCGTCCAAGATTACTTGCTGCCAACGGTGGCTTATATTGGCGGCCCGGCGGAAATTGCATACTTCGCGCAGCTTCGCCCGAACTATTCGCTGTTGGGCCGAGTCGAGCCGGTTGTGTTGCCACGAGCGACGTTCACTTTGATCGAAAAACGCCACGCTAAGACGATGGCCAAATTCGGAATCGAATTCAGCGACCTTTTCGAAGGCCAGGAAAACGTCCTGAAAAAAGTCGTCGAACAGAGCCTGGACAATGACACCTCGCGCATTTTTGACGAAACCGAAAAGTTGTTTGACGAGCAGTTGGAAAAATTGCGGGCTTCGCTGGTGGCAGTTGAACCGACGCTGAGCGATGCGTTGAAAGGCGGGCGCGAAAAGATTTTTTATCAGTTGAACAACTTGCGAACCCGTTTCGTCCACAACCGCAGCAAACGCGACGAAACCACAGGCCAGCAAATCGAACGGTTGTTCGCCGTGCTGTATCCAAACAAGAATTTGCAGGAACGCGAACTCAATTTTGCGTACTTCCTGGCTCGTTATGGGTACGAACTGGTTGACCGAATTTACGAAGAAGTCGAAATTGGTAACTACGACCACAAACTGGTGTATCTGTAAGCCATGACCAAGGGGCCGCTGAGCGTAAAGGATCCGATTTCAGGCACATAACTTGCCCCTCTGCCAGTTGGGTAAGATCGGTGAGAGAAAGTACGCAAACATTGAATTGGTTGCGTAGATGGTAGGTAAGAATTGGGTGAGTTGGCCTGATCAAGATGGAAAGTCAGGGAAGGCCCGGGATGTAACCACCTGCCAAATTTTATCCACAGATCAAATATTTTATCCAACAGTGTCTGCTCAGGAGCTGAGAGTCATTGAATAAATGTTTTGAAATTGAATCAGTTGAAGTCTCAGTTTTCCGCGTGACAGCCAAAAACACATTTACGGCATAGATGAAGTTTCTCGGAGCCGTAGCCTGATTCCGCCTCTTGCCACTTCACTAAGCGATTAGTGATTAAACTCCCTGAAACAGTCACCCAGCCATCAGTGATAAATAGGGAGGAATCATGTTTAGCCATAAGCACTCAGAACGCCGCTTTCGTGGCGTTGTTATTTTGTTAGGCAGTTCATTACTGGTGATCGCTGCGCTGATGAACAGCTTTTCGGTCAGCGGGCAAACCACCACAATTCCACTCGGAACTTACATAGCGACGATTGCCGAAATGCGCGAGGGAAATTCGCTCTTCATGATAGATGAAGTGAAAGTCAGCTTTCTGGAGGGCGGCAAGTTCATCTCGGGTTCAAACGACTGGATCATCGCCACGGGCAACTACACCGTCGTGGGTGATCGAGTGGAATTCAGCTTGCCCTTTGGCGCGGACAGTTGCGCCGCCAAAGGCGTTTATCAATGGAGCGTCACCGGCAACAAGCTCACGCTCGCGCTCGCGCCAGGTCAAACTGATGATTGCCAGAAGCGTGCTTACCTGCAGAGAGCACAGACCTACTTCAAGGTTGATCCGGCAGAGAGTCATTGGAAAACCATTGGCCCCATGGGCGGCAACATCCAGTCGTTGCTCGTCCACGACGGCAAGATTTTTGCAGGCACGTGGGACCCATACATCAACGGGCAATTCGGACTGGCCAGCGGCGGCGGCGTGTTTGTGTCGGAGGATAACGGGCAAAGCTGGAAATCCACCAAGGGCATGCGTGGTTATGCCGTGGCAGCAATGGCCGCGTTTAATGGCGCGCTCTACGCCGCTACCAGCGGCTCACACGGGGGGCCGATCTTTATTTCGCTCGATGGCGGACAGACCTGGGAGTTTTGCAGTAATAACAATACCCCTGCATCATCCGTATCCGTCTTCCGCTTCGCCATCGGTAATGGAAAGCTGTATGCCATCGCGCCCGGGCAAGGCGTGATGCGGCTAACCGACAATCCTTACGTATGGGAAAAGCTCGGCACGACGGGGTTGCCCAATCTGACACTGAATGCGATTGCCGCCGTCGGCGCGAATCTATTTGTGAGCACCGGCGGCAGCGGCATCTATGTTTCACAGGATGGCAATAATTGGACGCCGACGGCCAACAATGGCCTGCCCACGCTGGCGATTTCGACGTTGCTGGCGAGCGGCAATGCGCTTTATGCCGGCACGTCCTTATCCTCATCTTCCAGCATCCCCAACGAAGTCTTTGTCACCACCGACAACGGGCAAAACTGGACGCGCGTGGGCAATGGGCTGGCGGCCAGCCTCCCTGGGCAACTCAATCAGGTGTTTCAACTCGCCGTGAGCGGCGGGAAGTTATTCGCCGCTTCCAGCAACGGCATTCTCGTCAACGAGGGCGGCAATTGGCGCATTGCACAGCAACTTGCCGTCAACCCTTTTATGTTTTGCCTGGCTGTCAAAGATGACCTAGTGGTTGCCGGGAGCAGCTATGAGGGCGTGGTGCGCTCGCTCGACGGCGGTGCCACTTGGAGCCTGGCCAACAACGGCTTGAATGCTCGCACGACTTACGCCGTGCTCAAAGCGAACAACGTGCTTTACACGGGTGGTTACAGTGGCGTTTTTATTTCGACCAACGAAGGCCAAAGCTGGACAAATAAGGGGTTGGCGGGCATCGTCATCCGAAACTTTCTGGCCTTTGACAACAAGGTCTGGGCGGGCACGTCCAACGGCGTTTATGTCACTGCCAATCAAGGCGGAAATTGGATACGCATGAGCAACGGACTGGCGGCGGGCAATGTGACGCGCATCGTGGCTGTGAACAATGTGCTTTACGCGGCGGTGAGCGTCGGAGGCGTGTTCCGCTCCGACAACGGCGGGCAAAGCTGGACGGCGGTCAATACCGGCTTGACCAACTTGAATGTCCTTGATTTGGTGGCGCGCGGTAACTACCTGTTCGCCTCTATCGCGAATAATCAGGTGATGCGTTCCGTCGAAGGACAAAGCTGGGCGGCGGTGAACAATGGCTTACCCGCCAGCTTTGCTTTCTCGCTGTCGTTGAGTGGCAACACTTTGCTGGCGGCAATGTGGGGACAAGGCATCTACCGCTCCACCGACAACGGTGATACGTGGACGAAATCCGAAATCGGCCTTTCGCCCCCGGGCATTTTCACTCTTTATGCGAGCGGCGGGAATGTCTATGCCTCTGGCGATTTTAACGTCGGCGCATTACGTTCGACCGATGGTGGCCAAAGCTGGAGTCCGATCAACTTGGGTTTTGACCCGCGCTACGCTTATGGATTTTTTGCCGACGGTGCGACGTTGTATGCAGCGACGATTTTCGGCGTTTGCCACAGCGCCAGTCTGGTCAATCAGCAAGCCACCGTTTCCGCCGCCAGTTATTCCGCTGGTGCGATTACGGAAAAAGCCATTGTCGCCGCGTTCGGCACGGATATGGCAATGAATACAGAAATCGCCGGATCAGTTCCGTTACCGACGACGCTGGCCGGAACCACAATCAAGGTGCGCGACAGTAACGGCGTTGACCGATTAGCGCCGATGTTCTTTGTTTCACCATTCCAGATCAATTATCAGATTCCGGCGGGAACGGCACCGGGATCCGCGACGGTCACGATTCGCAACTCGGCTGGCATTGAGGCCATTGGCTCGCTGGAAATCAAATCGGCTGCACCTTCGATTTTCACAACCAACGCCAGCGGCACCGGAGCAGCGGCAGCGGTTGACGCAATCACCGGAACTGCAGCGCCTTTTAACGCCAAACGCGCTGATGACCAGCCAAACATCATCGCAGTTTTCGGAACTGGGTTGGGGGGCGATGCCACGGATGTTGACGGCGATGTGAAATCCGATGTGACGGCACGTATTGATGGCAAGCTCATAACAATTTGGTATGCTGGCAGGGCGCCCGGATATATCGGGCTCAATCAGGTCAATATAGAATTGCCAGCCAACATCACCTCCGGCACACACACTTTAACGCTAACGCGTGGAGTAATAAGCAACACCGTAACGATTGCGATTCGATAACGCAGCATTCAGAACCAGAAAAACTGCGGGGAGGCCTGACGCTGGCCTCCTCACAGTTTTTTTCTCACTCTGAAATCAACAGGCCATTACAGAGCAGAGGGCTTGATCATGCTGTTGTTTTTAACAATGTCCAAAAACGATTTGGCAGCGTGCGACAGAGACGTTTCACGCCGATAAACCAGCCGCAATGTCTTTTCAATTTTCATTCCCTTGACATGCACTTCGACCAATTTCCCGGAATTGATTTCGGCTTCGACGGCCAGCCGAGGCAGGATGGCGATTCCTGCTTCCAATAACACGAATTCCTTGATTGTTTCCAGCGTTGCCAGTTCCAGGCAAATGTTCAGTGGCGTGTGATGTTGTGCGAATAGTTCGAAGATCTTTGTTCGCGACGGAGTTTTGACGTTGTGAGCGACAAATTGCTCTTCGCCCAGGTCTTTGACCGTGACTTGTTTGTGTTTAGCCAGCCGATGTTTCGGCGGAACGACCAGAGCCAACTCGTCTCTGTGAATTTCCAGAGACTGCAAATTGGGGTGCATCGGATCGTACGACAGAAAACCGAAATCCAGATTGCGTTCGGACACTTCAAGCGGAATTCGTTCAGACACGGCGCGGAACACTTCGATTTTGATGTTGGGAAAACGGTTTCGATATTCCATCAAAAGTGGGGGCAACAAATACAATGAAGTGCTTTCATTGGCTCCGATGGTCAACCGTCCGCGAAACATGCCGCGTAATTCGCTGACGGCTTCGATGGATTCGTCGCGCAGATTGATCATTCGCTGGGCGTACGACAACAGAATGCGCCCGGCTTCAGTCAGCGACCCATTTTTGCTGCTACGATCAAACAGCGATTCGCCAAGTTCTTCTTCCAGCCGTTTGATGGCAATGCTGATGGCAGGCTGCGTGCGCAGCATTTTTTCCGCTGCGCGCGAAAAGCTTTTCTCTTCGGCAATGGACAGAAAAATTTCCAATTGTGAGAAGTCCACGATCGTATCTCCAGAGTTTTCAGTTTCCGTGTAAGTATAGAAGTCGCAGTTATGATAGTGGAACTTGCCGAGCTTGCAATGCGAAGCTGAATAACCGGAAATAACTCTTGGTTTATGGCATCAGGCCGCGGGGAATAATTTGGTGATGTGAGAGCTCAGGGGTTAGAGTTCGATTCTCAGAGATGACCTACGAGTTTTACCTGCATGAAACCAATGAATCGCATGACCTCAATCTTCATGAAGAATTTGCTTCGCAGTGTTTGGCTGGCCGCCGTGTTGTTACCGGTTGCTAGCTTTGGGCAAACGCGTGCTTCCTCATTGCAGCCATCTTCGGCTTCCAATTCAGCGACAGCCGGACAGCCAATTCCTCTGGCAGAAATTTCCAGTCGCGCAGAAAACCTGAAACGGCCGTTGCGTGAAATTTCTCGTCGATTGTCAGCAGGAGCAAGCGCCCACTTCTCAGAGCAAATTCGTGCTTCAGAAGAGCGAATCACCGCTCAATCGCAACAACTCGACGAACGCCTGGCGTCTAAGCCCACGCTGTATGAACTACGTGAACTCGACCGCGACTGGAAAGCGCGAAGCGTCGAATTGGACTTGTGGCAGAGAACCTTCACTCAAAATTTAATTTCGACCGAATCCGATTTGCGCTGGCTGAAGGATGAACAAGCGAAATGGACTGCGACTTTGGAACAGTGGACGGCAAGTGATTCGCTGGAAGCGGTAAACGGCAGAATCAAAACTGCGCTGGCCGATTTGCAACAACTGCAGGCGACGGTTCAGGAGCGGTTGCGGTTGCTGCTTTCGTGGCAGGATCGCGTTTCGCAACTGGAGTTCTTGGTTTCAAGCAGACTGGACGATTTGGCATTGGCTCGACAGCGGTTTCAGAGCACGTTGTTGATGCGGGACAGCCGCCCCTTATGGTCGGCAGTTTCCGAAAAGGGAGAACCGGGTCAGAACTATTCCGAAGATCCTGGTGGCAGATCGCTCGTGCACGAACTGGCTGCTGCGCGTGAAAGCTTGGAAAGGCAAAGAGGCAGTTTCTTTTTCTTGTTGCTGCTGTTTGTTGCCTTGCTGCTGCTGAACATTTCTTTGGCTAAACGAATTGATCCGTTGACTGCCGACAATCCGGAATTACATCAAGCGGCGGCGATTTTGCGGCATCCGGTTTCGGCCGCTTTGCTGATTATCTTGCTGGTGCAATTATGGCTGTCGCCGCTCTCTGCCAGTTTGGTGAACAGCATTGTCGCGCTGTTGCTGTTGATTCCTTTTCTGCAAATCGTCCGCAAACTGTTTGAAACTCCAATCTGGATGCGCGTTCCGTTTTTTGTGCTGGCGATTTTGCACCTCAGCGATCAGATACGGTTTCTGGCAGACTTTGAACCGATAATTGAGCGAGTGATCTTTCTGGTGGAAACCGCAATCGCGATTGCGGTTTTGGTCTGGATGCTTCGCTGGAAACGGTTTGGCAGCTTGCCGATCAGGGCCGGGACCATGCGCTGGTTGCACAGTTCGTTGCTTGTGATGCTAGGGTTGATCGTGACTTCGCTGCTGGCCAATGTGCTGGGATTTGTCACTTTGGCGAAGGTGTTAGGCGAAGGAGCCTTGCACAGCGTTTATCTGGGCGCGTTGATGTATGGTGCTGCCAGGGTTATCAGCGTTGGAATTGCCTTGTCGCTCAGAACCAGCCGCGCTCAAGTTTCCATCTTCGTGCAACGTCACTCTGAAGAGATCGTGAAATGGACTTCTCGCATCAGTTATTTTGTGGCGGGCCTTTTGTGGCTGATTGGGTCTTTGGAGTTGTTCACGATCCGTGATCAGGTTTTGGCAGTGGGCGAACGAGTGCTGAACGCATCGCTGAGTTTTCGAAGCCTGAAAATCTCACTGGAAGACATTCTTTCCTTTTTATTGGTTGTTGGGGCGGCTTACTATCTGGCAAAAGTTGTGCGGTTGATTTTGCAGGAAGACCTTCTGTCACGAGTGCCGCTCGAGCGCGGCGTGCCTCAAGCTTTGGCGACGACGGTTCAGTATTTGTTATTGTTTGTGGGTTTTGTGCTGGCAGTGTCCGCGGCGGGATTTGATCTAAATCGGCTGACGCTGTTGACCGGCGCATTTGGTGTAGGCATCGGCTTCGGGTTACAGAACATCGTCAACAACTTCGTTTCCGGGTTGATCCTGCTTTTTGAGCGTCCAGTGCAAATTGGGGATGCAGTTCAGGTTGGCACTGTGGCTGGAGAAATCACTCGCATTGGCATTCGTTCCAGCCGGATTCGTACGGCTCAAGGCGCGGAAGTAATTGTTCCGAACGCCAAACTGATTTCCGACGAGGTGACAAATTGGACTTTATCGAATTTGAGCCGGCGAGTCGAATTTTCCATGGGTGTTGCTTACGGTTCAGACCCTGAACGAGTAATTGATCTTATGCTGGCCGTTGCAAAGGCCCATCCTGACGTGATGGCTGAACCCGCACCTCAAGCCTTGTTCATGGGATTCGGAGACAACTCTTTGCAATTCGAATTGCGATTCTGGGCAGCCAATCAACTTCATCCGGTGGTCAAAAGTCAGGTTGCTTTGGCTGTGTCCGAAGCGTTGAACAAAGCCGGAATCGAAATCCCTTTTCCGCAACGGGAAATGCGTGTCAGGTTGGATGACGATACGGTAAGCAAAATTATTGGCGCTCAAAACAAGTAAGCGCGCTGCTTGCTGAGGCAAGTTCAAGTTTTCTATCTCTACATTCGTCGCCAATCACCTGGGGAAATCAACGTGCTCAGCCGTTGGCCAGTAGGTTCGTCCAGCACGTCACAGGCAATCAGCCGGTCTTCTTCGTAACTTTCGGATGGGCTTCGTTCCAATAATGCGACCAAACGTCCGGTTTGGCATCTCAGCGCATACGCGACCAGCGCGTCACGTCGGGCGTCGAATTCCTGGAAAAGCTGAACGGATTCCCATCGGTGCTCTTCGCAAGCGCGCAGGAATTCTTTTACTCTTCCATTACGTTCTTCCTCCATCACAGTGACGGCAAAATGCGCGTATAAGTGCTCTTCAAACCCGTTGCCGCAGACCGGACAACGTTGCAACATTCGACATAGCTCGCGCCCAGTAACGTCATCCAGTTGATTGGTATCGGCAACCAACTTTCCACTGACAGAGTTCCACCATCTCTTAATCCGATTCACAGGCCTCCTTTTAGGGCAACGTAGCTATAAACGAGATTTATGTAATACTAAAAAGAATAAACTTCACTGTGGGGGGATGCAGTGCTATGATGCGCGAACCTTTGGGCAGAAGTCCATAGTTTTTCTACACTTTCAGGTGTCCCAACAAATTTTTTTGGAAGGAGAATCACAAGGATGAGCGAGCGAATAGCGATCTTCGACACAACTTTGCGCGATGGCGAACAATCTCCAGGGTGCAGTATGAATCTTGAAGAGAAATTACGAATGGCACGACAGCTTGAAGCGCTTGGCGTGGATGTGATCGAAGCCGGGTTCGCCATTGCTTCGGACGACGATTTTGCCGCAGTGCGCGAAGTCGCGAAAACCTGTCGCCGGCCAATCATTGCTTCTCTTTGCCGCACGACGCGTGAAGACATTGAACGTGCCTGGGAAGCATTGGCCGATGCCGCACATCCGCGAATTCACACTTTCATTGCTACTTCCGACATTCACCTTCAATACAAGCTACAAAAGACCCGCGAAGAAGTTCTGGAAATGTCGCGCAATGCCGTGCGGTTGGCCAAAAGCTTTACTGATGATGTGGAATTTTCTGCTGAAGACGCCACCCGCTCTGACCTGGATTACCTGTGCGAAATCGTCGAAGCCGTAATTGATGAAGGCGCAACTGTCGTTAATATACCGGATACTGTCGGTTACACGATTCCCAGCGAATATCATCACATCATTACCACGCTGAAACAGCGAGTTCGGAATATTGATAAAGCCATTATCAGCGTCCATTGTCACAACGACCTGGGATTGGGGGTGGCGAATTCACTGGCTGCGGTTGCTGCCGGAGCGCGGCAGATCGAATGCACGATCAATGGCATCGGCGAACGGGCAGGCAATGCTTCGCTGGAAGAAATTGTGATGGCGTTGCGAGTTCGCAAAGATTTGATGCCGTATTCCAATGGCGTTGTCACCGAAGAGTTGTTTCGCTCCAGCCAGACGCTGTCGAACATTACAGGTGTACAAGTTCAACCGAACAAAGCCATTGTCGGCAAAAACGCCTTCGCGCACGAAGCCGGGATTCATCAGCACGGGATGCTGAAAAACCGAATCACCTACGAAATCATGACGCCCGAATCCGTCGGAGTGAAAACCAACAGCATTGTGCTTGGTAAACATTCGGGACGATTTGCGCTGGGCAAAAAGTACGAAGAGATGGGGTATACCCTGACCCGGCCCGATCTGGACAAAGCCTACAAGATGTTCACCAAGCTGGCTGACCAGAAAAAGGAAATCTTCGAAGAAGACTTGGTTGCCATTCTGCAAGATGGATTCACACAAATTCCTGAGCGATACAAACTGCGTGCAGTGCAAGCGACCGCCGGAACGTCAACGCTCGCAACGGCGCTGGTGACCGTCGGCGACACCAAAAACGATGACGCGACGACTCAAACATCTTCTGGTGACGGTCCCGTCAACGCCGTTTACCAGGCAATAGATAAGATCACCGGAATGGTCGGAAATCTGCTGGATTATTCCGTTCGTTCGATCACTCAGGGAGCCGACGCGGTCGGTGAAGTTTTCGTTCACGTCGAATTCGACGGAACTTCTTATACAGGCAAAGCCGCCAGCACGGACATTGTGGATGCCAGCGCGCGCGCCTATCTGAACGCGGTCAATAAAGCTTTGTATTCGCAGGAAAGAAGAAAGCACGTTCAAAACTGATTTGTTCAGCAAGGAGAGTTTATGCCTAATCCATCGGTTTATTTTGATATCACTGCCGACGGCAATCCAATTGGCCGCATCGTGATGGAGTTGTTTGAGGATGTTGTTCCTAAGACCGCTGAAAACTTTCGTGCGCTTTGCACGGGCGAGCAGGGTTTGGGCTACAAAGGCAGCATTTTTCATCGTGTCATTCCGCAGTTCATGCTTCAAGGCGGTGACTTCACCAACTTCAACGGCACGGGCGGAAAATCCATTTACGGCGGCAAGTTCGCGGATGAAAATTTCAAGCTCCGGCACGATAAACCGGGGCTGCTTTCGATGGCTAATGCCGGCCCGAATACGAATGGGTCGCAGTTTTTTATTACCACGGTGGTGACGGGATGGCTGGACGGCAAGCACGTTGTTTTTGGCCAGGTAACCGAAGGAATGGACGTCGTGAAAGCAATTGAAGGTTATGGGTCGCCAAGTGGCAAAACATCGAAAAAAGTTGAGATTGCAGACTGCGGCCAGTTATGAAGCGATCGCCTGTAAAACACTGGCATCAATCCTGAACATTACTGCCGCTCAAAGGCGGAGTTACAACAAGGAACTTTGATTATGGGAATGACTATTACTGAAAAGATTCTGGCCGCGCACAGCGGACGAGATTCAGTTGTGCCGGGCGAAATCGTCAACGCAAAGATTGACTTGATCGTTGCGCATGACGTGACCACGCCGCCTGCTGTCGCGATGCTGCGCAAGTTGGGCATCAACAAGGTATTCGATCCGTCGAAGATTTTGGTAACGCCTGATCACTTCGTGCCGAACAAGGACATCAAGAGCGCGGAACTTTCCAAACAACTCCGCGAATGGCGCATCGAGCAGGGAATCGAACGTTATTACGAAATTGGCAATCACGGCATCTGCCACGCCATCGCGCCGGAACAAGGCCACGTGCTGCCCGGCCAAACCATCGTTTGCGGCGATTCGCACACGACGACGATGGGGGCGCTCGGCACGTTTTCCAGCGGCGTCGGTTCGACGGACTTGGCTGCGGCGCTGGCCACCGGCGAACTGTGGTTCAAAGTTCCCGAAAGTATGCTGTTTGAACTGAATGGCGATCTGCCGTTCGGCGTGTATTCCAAAGACATTATTCTGTACATCATCTCGAAAATCGGCGTGGACGGCGCGCGCTACAAGGCGATGGAATATCGCGGCAGCGGCCTGAAATCTCTGACGATGGAAGCCCGCTTCACCATCACCAACATGGCCATCGAAGCCGGCGGCAAGAGCGGCATCATGCCGGCCGACAGCGTTGCCGAAGAGTACGTCAAAGCGCGCACCAGTGAACCGTACAAGATTTTCAACTCTGATGACGACGCAACGTATTCCGAGCGGTTCACGATCAACCTGAACGAGCTGGAACCGATTGTCGCTTTGCCTGACCTGCCGTCGAACGGTCGCTTCATCGGCGAAATCGAACGCACGAAGATGGATCAAGTTTATATCGGTTCCTGCACCAACGGACGCATCGAAGACCTGCGCATCGCGGCGCAAATCTTCAAAGGCCATAAAGTCGCCAACGGAACTCGCGCGATTGTGGTTCCGGCGACGACCGAAGTCTGGAAGACGGCGATGAAAGAAGGCTTGCTGGAAATCTTCGCCGATGCGGGCTGCGTGGTTTCGACCGCGACGTGCGGCGCTTGCCTGGGCGGACATATGGGAGTGCTGGGCGCGGAAGAAACTTGTCTTTCGACCACCAACCGCAACTTCGTCGGACGCATGGGATCGCCGAAATCGAAGGTGTACCTGGCTTCGCCCGCGACTGCTGCTGCAACGGCGATTACCGGCACAATCACCGATCCGCGCGAGTTTCTGAAAAAGACGGCTGTCGCAGCAGCATAACCTGAATTGCTCGTGAGTCATTGCATTCAAGCATTTATTGGTAGGGAAGCAGAAATGGCATTGTTGGCCGGACGTTATCGAAACGCTCAAGTCGTTTCTCTCCGCCAAAAATTTGCGCTACTGCTCCTAACTGAAGATTTGTTCGATGAACTCGCAGTTACAAGCGACGACCATCAAAATGTCCGAGATGATCGGTTCCTTTATCTTTGTTCCCGAACCATTCGGGTTGCCAAGTTCTTTTCACTCAAAACGCCAGTGGCGTATGTGGAAACCGATTATTTTGGCGGTATTGGCTCTCAGGGAGCGGCAGTGTGGGCGAATGGAGAATTGATCTTTGGGCCCACAGTGTCTGCAAGTCGAGAGGGATGGGCTGACGACCACTCTGGAGCTGTGATCAACATTGCCCTTCAACGAATCGGAGTAACAAAGGATGGTTGCTCTGATGAGTTTGAGGCTATTGGGCTTGGCACTTATAGAAGTAATCAAGACTGGCTAAAGAATCAAAAGGATTTGTAGATATGGCAGAACTACCAACTAACTTAAAAGGCTTCGCGCACGTGTACGACCGTGCGCACATCAACACGGACGAAATCATTCCGGCGCGGTACCTGAACGTTCACGACGAAGCGGAACTGGCCAAGTACGCGATGGAAGACATTGATGTGGATTTCGTCAAACGCGTCAAACCCGGCGATTTTGTGATTGCCGGCGAAAACTTCGGCTGCGGCTCTTCACGCGAACACGCCATCTGGGCGTTGCGCGGAGCGGGCATCAAAGTCGTCATCGCCGCGAACTACTCGCGCATCTTTTTCCGCAACGCGATCAACAATGGCTTTCTGGCGATTGAATGCCCGGAAGCGTTGGGAATCGTCAAAGGCGGCGATGAGCTTGAACTCGATTTGCTGGCCGGAAAACTGCGCAACCTGAGCAATGGCCAGGAAGCCACCTTCGTGCCGATCAGCGATTTCGCGCGCGAGTTGATCGAAGACGGCGGCTTGTTGCCGCACATACAAAAGAAAGCAGCGAAAGCGGCTTAACACTCTGGAAAAGCGGGATGAATCAGAAAACATTGCTGGTACTGCGTATCATTCTCGGTGTGATCGGGTTAGCGATTGCGGGCGTTGGGTTACGGATCAGTTCGCAAGGCGGCCAAGGAGGCACTTATACCTGGGTGGGAATCGGGCTCACGTTTGTTGCCGCGTTTCTTCTGATTGCGAGAGCAACGCAGAAAAAGTGATTCAAGTTTGATCTGGTTCAGCCTGAATCGAAAATTGCAAAGATGAACTACAAAATTACAGTCCTTCCCGGCGACGGCATTGGCGTTGATGTAACGCGCGAAGCGGTTGCCTGTATTGAAACGATTGGCAAGAAGTTCGGCCACGAATTCTCCTTTGAAGAGCATTTGATGGGCGGATGCGCGCTGGACAAAGTCGGCGTGCCGTTGCCGGACGAAACCTTGAAAGCGGCGCTGGCTTCGGACGCTGTGTTGCTGGGCGCAGTCGGCGGACCGCAATACGACAACAATCCGCCGAAGCTGAAACCGGAAACCGGTTTGCTGGCCTTGCGCGCGGGCTTGGGCGTGTTTGCCAATTTGCGTCCGGCGTTTTTGCACGAAACGCTGATTGACGCTTCGCCGCTGAAAGCTGACATCGTGCGCGGAACCGATTTGTTAATCGTCCGCGAATTGATGGGCGGCGCGTATTTTGGCCA
>DAOMFR010000070.1:11104-34935 GCA_035429885.1 Blastocatellia bacterium | reverse complement strand
TTACCCCTTTAAGGAGAATTGATGAACAGAGAAAAGAGAACATCGCTGGCAAAACTGGCTGTTTGGCTCTGTTTTGCTCTTGTTTTGACATGCGTGTCGTCAGGCATTGCCAATGCGCAAGTGCTTTACGGTTCAATGGTGGGCAACGTTGTGGACAACAACGGCGCAGCCGTCCCAAGCGCGACAGTCAAAATCACCAACAAAGCGACCAACCAGTCACGCGATGCTGTGACCAATTCGGAAGGCGCTTACAATTTTTCCACCGTCCAAACCGGGTTTTATGACATTACGGTTAGCAAGACGGGATTCAAAACCTTCACGCGCAGCAACCAAGAAGTGACGCTGAATAACATCACGCGTTCGGACATTGCGCTGGAAGTTGGTGCGGTTTCAGAAACGGTTTCGGTCACGGCAGATTCCGTGTTGCTGCAAACCGACCGCGCGGAAGTTCGCGCAGAATTGACCAGCCAGACGCTGCAAAATCTGCCAATTCCTCCGGGGCGTAACTATCAACAACTATTGCGCGCACTGCCGGGCATTACGCCGCCCAACAATGCGCACTCGATTCCGACCAACCCTTCGCGCGCCTTGCAATACAACGTCAACGGAACGAATTCCAGCTCCAACAACGTTCGGATTGACGGCGCAAGCCAGTACAACCTCTTTTTGCCGCACGTCACGGCTTACGTGCCTTCGCTGGAAGCGATTGAAACTGTCAACGTGGTGACGAATAACTTTGATGCCGAGCAAGGCCTTGCAGGCGGCGCGGCGATCAACGTGCAGATCAAAAGCGGAACCAACAAGATGCATGGTTCGGCGTTTGAATACCACGACGACAATCTGACCAAAGCCAGACCCTGGAACCTGACGCCAATCAACGGCGTGGCGCAGGACAAACCGAAACGCGTGTACAACCAGTTCGGCGGCACCTTGGGCGGCCCGATTATCAAAGACAAACTGTTTTATTTTGCCAGTTTTGAAGGCACCAACGACCGTCAGCTTGGCGCGCGTTTGCTGACCTTGCCGACGGCGGAAATGCGGAATGGCGATCTTTCAGGCGGCGGATTGGGAATTTACGACCCCGCCACAGGAAACGCCATTGGCCAAAATCGCACGGCTTTCACGGGCGGCATCATTCCTTCGAACCGGATTGACCCGATTGCCAAGTTGATTCTGAAAGATTTGCCGCTGCCTAACCGGGCGGGCTTTACGAACAACTATTACGCAACGGCTCCGTATGCCTTCGACCGAAAAACAGTTGACGCCAAAGTGAATTACAACGTCAACGAAAAGTTCACGACCTATGGACGGTTCAGCTTCCTGACTTATAAGCAGTTAAATCCGGGCGCGCTTGGCCCGTTGGATGGCATCGGCACGGCTCCGCAAGGCGGCAACACCGGCGTCGGTTCCGGCGAAACGTATGGCATGACGGTTGCGGGAGTTTACACCGTCAACACCAATTTCATCATTGACGCCAACGTGGGGTACACGAAACAAGGAACGAGTTCCCAGCAAGGCTTCCTGGACAAGAAGATCGGCCTTGATGTGTTAGGAATTCCTGGCACGAACGGAGCGCGTGATTTTGAAAATGGCTGGCCGCGGTTTGCGATTTCCGGGTTTGCCAACCTGGGCGTGCAGGACGCCTTCATGCCTTATACCCGCAACGATCCGCAGTGGGTGTATGTCACCAACTTCAGCTGGACCAAGCGCAACCACAACATTCGCTGGGGCATGGACATTGCGCGGCAAACCCTCAACCACGTCCAAGCCGAATGGAATGGCGGTGGTACTGCCGAACCCGGACAAGGTGGTTTTGTATTCGGCACCGGCCCAACCCAGTTGTGCACGGCTGCCAATACGGCTGGAACAGCCTGTTCCAGTTTCCAACAGGGCAATCAATTCAACGCTTTTGGGACGTTCTTGTTGGGGTATCACACCGGTGCCGGACGCACCTATCTGGTGGAACCGCCCATCATCTACAAATCCAGAGCGTACAGCTTTTATGTGCGCGATGCCTGGCAGGTGAACCAAAAGTTGACTCTGAGCATCGGCACGCGTTACGAGTATTACCCCATGCCGCGGCGCGCGGATCGTGGGATTGAACGTTACGATTTCGCAACCAACACCATGAAAGTTTGCGGCGTGGGCAATGTGCCGGAAGATTGTGGCGTGAAACTGAGCAAGAAATTGTTCTCGCCTCGTCTTGGCATTGCCTGGCGCATCAATGATTCCACAGTGTTGCGCACTGGTTACGGGTTGACTTACGACCCAATCAGTCTGGCGCGTACCTTCCGCACCAACTATCCGATGTTGCTGGCGTTCAATATTGTGGCTCCGAACTCAGCAGCTCCTGCTGGTTTGTTGAAAAACGGAATTCCGGCAACGCCATTGGTTCCAATCAATAACGGAACCGTTGCAGTTCCGGGCACGGTTAACGTGCTGACGCTCGGCGACAGTTTCAAACGTCCGTACATTCAATCCTGGAATCTGGTGCTGGAGAAAAATATCGGTTTGGGCTTTGTCGCTTCCGCCGGTTACATCGCCACTCGCACGGTTGGCCAGTCAGGCCAAATCAACCTGAACGCGGGATTGGTTGGCGGCGGCACGGCCAGCCAACCGCTCAATCAAAAATTCGGGCGCGTTGCTTCCACCAATCTGCAAGACGGCATTGCCAATTCGCATTACGATTCGTTGCAGACCAACTTGAAACGGCGCTTTTCCAATGGACTGCAATTGCAGGCCAGCTACACCTGGAGCAAGGCCATCGGCCTGGCGGGACTTGGCGGAGACAACGACGGTACGCTGGCAATCAGTGAACCGAATTTCCGTAACCTGAATCGTGGAGTTCTAGGGATTAACATTCCGCAGAACTTCCAGTTTTCCGGTGCCTGGGAATTGCCCTTCGGCAAAGGCAAACGCTGGTTGGCTGGCAATGCGGTTGCTTCAGCTGTGACCGGTGGCTGGCAATTGAGCTGGCTCTATGGCGCGTTCACGGGCTATCCATTCAGCGTTACGGCCAGCGGCACTTCTCTGAATGCTCCGGGCAGCACGCAACGCGCGGATCAGGTCAAAGCAGATGTCCAGAAACTGGGCGGCATTGGTGTTGGCAAGCCCTATTACGATCCAACTGCCTTTGCGCCTGTGACGACGGCTCGCTTTGGCACGGTTGGGTTCAACACTCTGACCAGCCCTGGCACGTCGAATCTGGACTTGGGACTCTTCCGCGAATTTCGCATCACGGAAGGCATCAAGCTTCAGTTCCGCGCGGAAGCCTTCAATGCGACGAACACGCCGCATTTCAGCGCTCCAGGCAACAATGCTTCGTCACCGTCACGCGACGCAGCGGGTAACATCCTGACCGATCCGGCCACTGGGCTTCCGCGGCTGAACGGATTTATGGAAGTTACAAGCACTCGTTCTTACGGTCGCGAAGGCATTGACGAACGTGTGTTCCGTTTCGGGCTCCGTTTGAGCTTTTAACGTTCACGCGGATATTTGAAACGCAGAGGGGATTGCGCTTTATGCAGTCCCCTCATTTTGTCTCAGCCACTGCCGCGCGGGGGCCAACCCGCACAGTTTTGCATTTGAGTCCTTTGCTGATTCAGATGAAGCTCCATTGAGAAAATCATCGCAGGTTGGAAAGCTTGCGTGACGACTTAACAGATCGGGAACGATGAAACATCTGGTTTTACAACTCGCCATCATTTATTTGGTCAATGCAGGTTGGGGGAGCGCAGCGTTTGCACAGGATCCGACGAAAGTCGCGCCCGACGCATACAAAACCGAATTTGAAAACGAATACGTTCGCGTTCAACGAGTGCATTACGCTCCGCACGTCAAAATTCCCGAACACGATCACGCGCTTTTTGGGACGGCGTATGTCTATCTGAACGATGCCGGGCCTGTGATCTACAAACACATTGGACTGGCATATGGCGCGGTGACTCGCCCAGCGGTCAAAGCGGGCAGCTTTCGGCTTTACAAAGCCGTGAAGGAAACACACGCCGTCGAAAACCAGAGCGACACCGCCAGCGATTTTCTGCGCGTCGAATTCAAAACTGAACCGGCCAAAGATCAAAACACGTTGCGCGGCAAATACTTCCGCGAAGACGCGCCGCCGGGCGAAAACTTCCAGAAAGTGCAATTTGAAAACGATCAGGTGCGCATCTCGCGGCTGGTGTGTGCCGCAGGCAAAAATTGTCTGGAAGTCGCCAATGCCAGCGAACCGATTTTGTTTGTCGTGCTGACTTCAGCGCAATTCACACTGGGCCAAGCCCGAAACATCCAACTGCTGCCAGGGCAAACGCACTGGATTCCGGCGGGCAAGAGCGTTGCCGGGCAAAACATCGGCAAAACCTCAGCGGAACTGTTGCGCTTCGATTTCAAAACTCCGCCGATGAAAAAGGCGGACGCGGAAAAGGAGCACGACCACGCTCATCCCACCAAGCCCGAGGAAAGCGCCGCCAAAGCAAAAGCCAACGCCGAAGCGTCCGAGCATCTGAAACGCGGAGCCGCGCTGGAACGCGAAGGCAAGCTTGGCGAATCCATCGCCGCGCATGAACGCGCGCTGGTCGCTGATCCAGACTTGGTGCAAGCGCACGTCAATTTGATTTCGCTGTACGGGCGCGCAGGACATTTTGAAAAAGCGAAACAGGCGTATCTCAAAGCCACCGAAATCAACCCGGACATTCCCGAACTGCATTACAACTTTGGAGTGCTGTTAGCCGGACAAGAGCGTCTTCATGAAGCTGCTGCTGAGTTTCAAAACTGTTTGCGTCTGAATCCGTATTACGCCGAAGCTCATTACAATTACGGCGTCATCATCGAAGGCGAAGGAAAGTTGGACGAAGCCGCCGCGCATTTTCGCAAAGCCGTCGAAAACAAATCCGGGTATACGGCGGCGCACTTTCACCTGGGCCGGATTCTGGTCAATCGGGACAAACTGGCGGAAGCGATTGAACAGTTTCAACAATCGCTGATGCCGGAAAGCGCGGACACTCCGCGTAACCTGTACGCGCTTGGAGCGACGTACATCCGCGCAGGCGACAAAGCCAAAGGCATTCAAACCTTGCGCGAAGCTCTGAAGCGGGCGGCGGCAATGAATCAAACACAGCTCGCCAGCAGCCTGGAACGTGACCTGAAATCCTTGGAGCAAAGCAAATGAAATTTTGGAAATTGGCTTTGATTGTTGCTTTGGTAAGTTGCTCAGGTGCTTACACCCTGCGCTCATGGCACAGCGACGCGGCCCCCATTCAGCGGGAATGGCCGAGTTATGGTGGCAATGCAGACAACAATCACTTTTCGCCGTTGCGGCAAATCAACCGCAACAACGTCAATCAGCTTCAGGTTGCTTGGACGTACGACACTGGCGATGCCTTTGACGGATCGGAGCTGCAATGCAATCCGATTGTCATTGGCGACACGCTGTACGGCACTTCGCCCAAGCTCCGCGTGTTTGCGCTAGATGCGACGACCGGAAAAGAGCGATGGAGCTTTGATCCGAACGAAGGTCGCAGACCGCAAGGCGCGCAACGAAACCGAGGCGTAACCTATTGGGCGGGCGAAGGCCAGCCGCGCATTTACTTCGCCTTCCGAAACTGGTTGTACGCGCTGGACGCGAAAACCGGTCAACCCGTGAATGGTTTTGGAAATGCCGGGAAAGTGGATTTGCGCGAAGGGCTTGGCAGGCCGGATGCTGATCGGTTGACGGTGGGCATTACGACACCGGGCGTTGTGTACAAAGACTTGCTGATTGTCGGCAGCATTGTCAGCGAATCGCTGCCTGCCGCGCCGGGACACATTCGTGCTTATGACCTGCGAAGCGGCAAACTGCGCTGGGTATTCCATACCATTCCGCATCCGGGCGAATTCGGGTACGACACCTGGCCGAAAGATGCCTGGCATTACAGCGGCGGCACGAACGCCTGGGCTGGCCTTGCGCTGGACGAAAAGCGCGGATTGGTGTTCGCTCCGACCGGTTCGGCGACCTACGATTTTTACGGAGCCAATCGGCACGGCGACAATTTGTTTTCCAATTCGCTGTTGTGCCTGGACGCGGCGACCGGCCAACGCAAATGGCATTTCCAGACAATTCGCCACGATATGTGGGACAGAGATTTGCCGATGGCTCCGGCGCTGGTGACCATCCGAAAAGATGGCCGCACGATTGATGCCGTCGCGCAAACGACCAAATCCGGCCACATCTTTATTTTCGAACGCGAAACCGGCAAACCTCTCTTCCCGATTGAATACCGCAACGTTCTCACCACCGGATTGGACGGCGAACAACCGGCCGACACGCAGCCATTGCCGATGCTGCCTCCGCCAATTGGCCGCCAGATGATGACCGAAGCGATGGTCACGAACCGCACTCCCGAAGCTCACCACGATGCGCTGGAACGGTTTCGCAAACTTCGCAGTGTAGGCCAGTTTGATCCTCCGGGATTGCAAGGCTCGATTGTGCTTCCGGGGTTTGATGGCGGGCCGGGGTGGGGCGGCGGAGCATTCGACCCCGCAACCGGATTGTTCATCATCAATTCCAACGAAGTGCCGTGCATTTTGAAAATGGTCGAACGTCCAAAATCGAAAGCTCAGGAAAGCGCCCGGAGTTTGTTTCAACGGGATTGCGCCAGTTGTCATGGCAAAGATTGGCAAGGCAGTCCGCCGCAATTTCCGGCGTTGGTTGGCCTGGAGGATAAATATAGCGCTGCGGATTTGCATTCGATCATTCGCAATGGAATTGGCCGCATGCCTGGGTTTGCCGCATTGGGAGACGAAGGCATCCGAGCCGTAGCGCGATTGCTGCTCACAGGCGAGGACGTCAAAGTCGCTGCCGGACAAGGCGGTTCCGCAATTGATCTGAAATACACGATCGAAGGCTACACAAGGTTTTTTGACAAAGACGGGTATCCGGCGATTACTCCGCCGTGGGGGACGTTGAACGCGATTGACCTGAACAAGGGCAAAATTGTTTGGCAGGTTCCGCTCGGTGAACATCCAGAACTTGCTGCCAAAGGAATTCGCGATACCGGCAGTTGGAATTACGGCGGACCGATTCTCACCGCCAGCGGATTGGTTTTCATTGGCGCGACGAACTACGACAAAAAGTTTCGCGCCTTCGATGTGAAAACCGGCAAGTTGTTGTGGGAATCGTTGTTGCCTGCTTCGGGAAACGCCACGCCTGCGACGTATGAAGTTGGCGGTCGTCAGTTTGTCGTGATCGCTGCCGGAGGCGGAAAACGCGGTGGAGAACCCGGTGGCAAGTATGTCGCCTTTGCGTTGCCGAAATAACGCGGAGTTCCGCAGTTCGACACCGCTGTTTGTTTGCGATCTGCTGATTTCGGTTTATTGCAAGGTTCCGGCCAAGAATGCCAAAGCTGCGTTGAGCCGCAGCACTCCAAACGGTAGGGAGTTCAGTTGATACGTTGGATAGGCGCGACAAGTAAAACTTTGATGATCACAGCGATGGTGTGTGGGTTGTCGTTTGCTCAAACGCTGCCGGATTTGCCATCGGTTGCGGTCGACAGCTTTGGCGTGGAAATCCGGGAGCAAATCCGCAAAGCCATTTCTGAAGCTCAGGCAAAACCGCGCGACGCCGAAGCCAACGGGCGATTGGGAATGACGCTGCAAACGTACGAACAATACGAAGCGGCTGCGGTGTGTTACGAACGCGCCCGGCAATTGTCGCCCGAAGAGTTTCGCTGGGTTTATTACCTGGCGGTTGTTCAGGCTGCGGCAGGCAAACATGCCGAAGCGGCGAAGATGTTCCAAGAAGCCATTCGTTTGAAAGACGATTACCTGCCCACTCAGTTACGGCTGGCGGATGCGTTGTTTGCCGACCGGCAATCGACTGAAGCCGCGAAGTTTTACGAAAAGACGACCCGTTTCGCCCAAGCCAATTATGGTTTGGGCAGGATCAAAGCCGCTGCGGGCGATCACGCCGCCGCCGCCGAGCATTTCAAAAAAGCCGTTGAGTTATTTCCCGAATACGGCGCGGCGCATTACGCCTTTGGATTGGCTTTGCGAAATCTGGGACAGACAGCCAAAGCGCAGGAACATCTGGCCCTGTCGCAGCAGTTCAAAGATTCGCGGCCTCCGATGAACGATCCGTTGCTGAATGCGATTGCCGAATTGAATGCCGCCGGTTCGGAATTGCTGAAACGAGGCGTGATGTTTGAACGAGCGGGAAAGCTTCAGGAAGCCATTGCCGACCACGAACGGGCCGTCGAAGCCAATCGGCAATTGGTGCAGGCGCACATCAACCTGATTTCGTTGTACGCCCGGACAGGGCAATTCAACAAGGCCGAAAAGCATTATCAGGCCGCCATCGCCATCAATCCGAATCTGGCGGACAGTCATTACAACTTCGGCGTGTTGATGACGATGCAGGAACGATACGGCGAGGCGGCGAAGGCATTCGAGCGCAGCTTACAATTCGATCCGTACAACGCCGAAGCGCATCACAATTACGCTGTGATGATCGAGCGCGAAGGTCGTTGGGACGAAGCGGCGCAACATTACCGCCGGGCGATTGAAAACAAACCCGGCCATCGAATGGCGCATTTTCATCTGGGGCGAATTCTGGTCAATCAGAATAAACTGGCGGAAGCCATCGAACATTTTCAGAAAACGTTGACGCCTGAAGACGAACAGACGCCGATGTTCACATATGCGCTCGGCGCGACGTACGCGCGAGCGGGCGAGAACCAGAAAGCAATTCAATTTTTGCAGCAGGCGCTGAAGAGCGCGACGGCGATGCGGCAGGCTCCGTTGGCCGCCAGCATTGAACGCGATTTACGCAGTTTGGAAAAACCAAACTGAGACGTTGAATACAGTTTTGCTCTAATAACAAATGGCGCCGTGATCTTTATTCAATGAAGATTGCAGCCGTCCATGAATTACTGACACGACAACCGGAACTGTTGTCTTATCCGATGCGCGGCGAAACCACCTCCGCGGTCGCGTTCATCCAACCAAACACAGGAGAAACAATGAGAAGCATTTTGCAGAGATTGGCTCCGATCTTTTTGCTCGGAGCCTTGTTTTTCGCTGCTCAGGCACAAGCCATTAAAGGGTCTTTGCTGGGCACAATTTTGGATGCCAATGGCGCTGCGGCGGCTGGGGCAACTGTCACCATTACCGAAACACGGACGGGCATCAGCAGTAATACCACTGCCAATGCTGATGGGAATTATTCTTTCCCCAACGTCAAAGATGGCGTGTACCGCATTGAAGCCACACAGAAAGGCTTCAAGAAAGTGGTTCGCGAAAACGTCATCGTGGACGTCAACACGACGGTTCGCGTGGATTTGAATTTGCCTGTCGGCGATGTCAACGAATCTGTGACCGTGACGGCGGACGCGGCTCCGTTGTTGCAAACCGACCGCGCGGACACAGGCCGTTTGCTGGAAAGCCGGCAGGTGGCGGAATTGCCGCTCGGATTCAATCGCAACTTTCAGGGATTGCTGATTACGGTTCCGGGCGCGACGCGTCCTACGCGTCCGCATTCGCAATTCTTCAATTCGCAAGATTCGCTGGAATCAAAGGTCAATGGCCAGTCGCGCATGTCCAACAACTTCCAGATCGAAGGCGTGGACGACAACGAAAAGACAGGGTTGTTGCAGGTGTACATTCCGGCCGCAGACGCCATTGAAACTGTCAGCATTTCCACGTCGAACTTCGATGCGGAATTCGGACGCGCAGGCGGCGCCGTGTCGAACGTCACGTTGAAATCCGGCACCAACGATATTCATGGCACCGCGTTCTTTTTCGGCAACAACAACAATGGTTGGTTGCAAGCGGGCGATTATTTCACGCACACCACCGCGCCGACGCATTACCGCCAGGCCGGTATGACCATTGGCGGCCCGATCAAAAAGAACAAACTGTTTTATTTCGGCGATTATCAGTACACCACTGACACGCGCGGCGTCGTCAATCGCTTCGTCGTTCCGTACACCCAGTGGTTCACGGGCGATTTCAGCAGCTCGCCGACGAAAATTTATGATCCGGCCACCGGCAATGCCGACGGAACCGGGCGCACACAATTCGCCAACAACATCATTCCGTCAAATCGCATCAGCACGATTTCCAAAAAACTGCTGAGCTTCTTGCAGGCTCCGAACATTCCGGGAGCGGCGCTGGGAACGCCCAACTTCGTGTTCAACGAAGTGTTCACCAAAAAGACGCACGCCTTTGACGCCAAGATCAATTACAACATCAGCGAAAAAGATGTGTTGTCCTATCGCTTCAGCTTCCAACGTCCGGAAGTGTTCCAGCCCAGCGCCTACGGCATTTATGGCGGCCCGAATTCCGGCGGAGGTTTCGGCGGAACCGGCACGCAAAACACCATCAGCACGGCAGGGAATTACACGCACACCTTTAGCCCGACGCTGATTCTGGAAGGCCGATTCGGCATCAGCTGGTATCACAACGTTGCCGTGACGCAGGCCGACGGGCTGAAAACGTCCAGCGATGTCGGCATTCCCGGCGTCAACCTGGACAATTTCACCAGCGGGTTGACGACGATCAACATCAGCGGTTTTACGGGACCTGTTTTGGGGTTCGTCAACAGCTTGCCGTGGGATCGCGGCGAAAAGACCTACATCGGTTCGGCGATTCTGACCAAATTGATGGGCAATCACTCGCTGAAGTTCGGCGAAGAAGTTCGCCATAACCGCGACCTGCTGTTGCAGGTGCAAGATCAGGGTGGCGTGCGCGGCCAGTTCAGCTTCAACGGCGGACGCACCGCAATCCCCAGCGACACGGCAGCGCAAAACGGCATCGCCAATTCGTTCGCGTCGTTCCTGTTGGATACGCCCAGCGGATATGGCCGCGATCTGGTTATCATTGATAAGCCGGGCACTCAACATTACGCCGCATTCAGCTTTTTCCAGGATAACTGGCAGGTGTCGAAAAATCTGACCATCAATTTGGGCGCGCGCCACGAATGGTATCAACCGCTGGTCGGGTTGGTGGATAAAGGCGGGTTGTCCAATTACCAACCGAGTAACAACACGGAAATCGTTGCCGGATACGGCGACGTTCCACAAAACGTTGGTGTCAAAGGCACGTGGAAAAACTTCGTGCTGCGCACTGGCGCTTCCTATCGCTTGAACGACAAAACGGTCATTCGCGGCGGATACGGCGCCAGCATCATTCCGTTCCCGGATAACAGCTATGCGTTCAATTTCCCGGTCAAACAGAACAACCAGTTCGTCGCGGCCAATGCCTTTGCGCCGGTGGGTTCGCTGGCGACGGGATTTTCCACGCCGACCATTTTTGCCATTCCGTCCAACGGCATCATTGATGCCAGCTTGCCGATTCTGAAAAATTCCGCGTTGTATTACGCGCCGCCGGATTTGCGCGAAGGCAAATTGCATTCGTACAACTTCGCGTTCCAGCGCGAACTGCCGTGGAATTTCTCTGTGGATGCGTCCTATGTCGGCAATATTGGCCGAGGTATTCTGGCGACTCTGGATCTGAACGCTGCCAACACTCTGGGCACTGCCGCGGCCGGCAATGACAACGCCGCGCGTCCGCTGTTTGCCAGCTTTGGACGCACGGCTTCCGTTACGACGCGTGTGCCAACCAACACGCATTACAACTCGTTCCAGATCAAAGTGGATCGCCGGTTCAGCAAAGGATTGCTGGTCACCAGCAATTACACCTTGGGCAAAGGCATCAGCGAATCCGGCGATGACAATGGCGGCATTGATACGCCCGCCAACCGCAGCATCAACCGCGGACGCACCGGATTCGACCGCACGCATTCGTTCAGTTCCAGCTTTGTCTGGCAGCTTCCGTTTGCCAGCAAAACCAAAGGCTTCGTCAAAGCGGTGCTCGATGGATGGCAGTACACAGGCATCCTCGTGATTCAGTCCGGCTCGCCGCTGGATTTCACCACCAACGGCACGAACCTGCATGCGCCGGGCAATACGCAACGTCCGAATGTGTCAGGGCCAATCAAGGTGTTGGGCAATTTCGGACCGGGACAATTGTGGTTGGATACGTCGGTGTTTACGACGCCGGCGGCGACGCAAACAGGAACCAATGGCGTAGCGTATGCTCCGTTTGGCCAATTGACGCGCAACAGCACGATCAACGGGCCGGGCTATTGGAACCTGGATAGCTCCATCTTCAAAAAGTTCAAGTTCACGGAACGCTTTGGCGGAGAATTGCGCGCGGATGTGTTCAATATTCTCAATCACCCGAATCCGGGCAATCCGAATACGGGTGTGACCAATCAGACGTTTGGACAAATCACCGGTGTGGCGAGTTCGTCGCGTCTGGTGCGTTTCGGCGCGAAAGTCACATTCTAAATCGAACCAATCAATAGCATTGGTTCAAACAAGCAAAAACCACAGATGGACACAGATCAGCACAGAGAAACACAGGTCAAAATTTTGGGCATTCGTGTTTATCTGAGTCAGTCAGTGTTCATCTGTGGTTGTTCATTTGGTTCAATTTCGATTTTTCACTTGGGAGACATTAATGAGTAAACAAACCATCGAACGTAGAGATTTCATCAAACAAGCGGCCACAACGACTGCGGCAGCGGCGTTGACGGCATCGTCTTACAGCAAAGTGTTGGGCGCGAATGATCGTGTGCGATTGGGCATCATCGGTCCGGGAGCGCGCGGCCAGGAAACCATGAAGTATTTTCTGGAAGCGCCGAACGCGGAATTCGTTGCCGCCGCTGACGTGTACACGCGCCGGTTGGAAGAAGTGAAACGCTTCGGCGCAAACATCCAGGGCTATGGCGACCATCGCAAACTGCTGGAATCCAAAGACGTGGACGCCGTGATCATTTCTTCGCCGCTGCATTGCCACTCGCGACATTTTCTGGACACCCTGGCGGCGGGCAAAGATATGTACGCCGAAAAAACTATGACCTGGTCCATCGAGGAAGCCGAAGCTTGTTTGGCTGCTGCGAAGAAAAATCCGAAACGCGTCATCGGCATCGGCCAGCAACACAACAGCGCAGGCTATTTCGTGGATGCGCGCAAATGGGTCAAAGACGGTTTGGTAGGCAAAGTGGCGCAGGTCGAATCGTGGATGAGCCGTAACACTCCGCACGGCAAAGGACAATGGGTGCGTCCGATTCCGGCGGATTGCAACGCGCAAACCGTCAACTGGAAAGCGTTTTTGAATGGCCGCCAGGATCGTCCGTTTGACGGCAACAAATTCATCAACTGGCGTCTGTGGTGGGAATTTTCAGGCGGCAACGTCACCGAAAACATGGTGCACCAGATTGGCTGGATCATCGGCGTGCTGGATTTGGGCGTGCCGACTTCGGCGTATATGTCTGGCGGAGTCTTTTCCGAAAAAGATGGCCGCGAAGTGCCTGACACGATCAATGTGATTCTGGAATATCCGAACGAAGTGTCTGTCGCGTGGCAATCCACGTTCAGCAACAGCCGCTTCGGCCTGGGCGTTCGCATTCTCGGTTCCGACGGCACGATTGAATGGTTGATGGGAACGACCGATATGGTCAGTGGCAAAGCTGCCACGGGGTGGACCTACGCTCCCGAAAAACTCAATCGTCCTAATGGCGAGTACATCAAAGGGGACGCCAAAGGCGACAATCACTACATCAACTTCGTCGAATGCGTGCGGTCGCGCAAAACGCCCAACACTCCGGTGGAAATCGGTTACCGTTCGGCGATTGCCGCGCACATGGCCAACCTGTCCTATCGTCGCAAGGAAAAAGTGACGATGGACTCGGCTCGCCAATCCGCGCGCAGGTAAGCAACCTTCATTCGTGAGCGCGCGCCGCAAGTGTGCGCTCACGTTTAACCATCAGAGTCCCGAACATCTTTCCTCGGCGCTATGCAATTCCTGCTGATTAAGCATTCAATCTGGAACCGATCACTTCAGTTTCTACCTGCGCGGCCTGCCCGGATTTCAGCTTGAAGCGCGAAAGCTCGCTGTGTAGAATCCCTGCCTGTTCACGCCGAAATTGAATCGGAGAAACCAAGGTAATGATGAACGCAGTCAGTAAATTTGATCGGGTAGTCAGTTTCAACGAGTTCGCATCGCTGATCACCCTCTCCCTTACTTAGCAGCGCAATGCTGGTTTGAGTTGCGCTGCGCCTTCCGTCTGCATTTATTTTCCGAACAAGATTTATGTTGCTGTCTCCGCAGCCCGATTGTGAAAAGGGCTGGGACGAAGCATTAAGCCCTCCCTTACAGCGGGGCTGCGAACACCAAGTTAAGGATTGTGACGACAATGAACGAAAAGTATTTTCCCGAAGAAATTGAAGAGAAACAGCAAAAACGCTGGGCGGACGCTGGAGCGTTCAATGCCGACGTGGATGCGGCGAAGCCAAAGTTTTACTGTCTGGAAATGTTGCCGTACCCGTCCGGCAAAATTCACATGGGCCACGTGCGCAACTATTCGATTGGCGATGCCCTGTCCGCATTCAAACGCATGGAAGGGTTCAACGTGCTGCACCCGATGGGCTGGGACTCATTCGGCATGCCCGCCGAAAATGCCGCCATCAAAAACAACTCCCGCCCCGACACGTGGACGTTTGAAAACATTGACGCCATGCGCGTGCAGTTGAAACGACTGGGATTCAGTTACGACTGGCGCCGAGACATCGCCACTTGCACGCCGGAGTATTACCGCTGGAACCAGTGGTTTTTCATTCAGATGTGGAAGCAAGGGCTGCTGTATCGCCGCAACGCCACCGTCAACTGGTGTGTGAAGTGCAACACTTCGCTGGCGAACGAACAGGCGGAAGGCGGTTTCTGTTGGCGGCATGAAGACGTTCCAGTCGAATTGCGCGAACTGGAACAGTGGTTCATTCGCGTGACGAAATATGCGGACGAATTGCTGGATTGCCTGGATGACCTGGAAGGCGGTTGGCCTGAACGAGTGCTGGCGATGCAGCGCAACTGGATCGGTCGCAGCAAAGGCGCGGAAGTGGATTTTCGCGTCGCCTATGAACAAGCGCCGACCAACGGGAAAAAGATTCGTATTTTTACTACGCGCATTGATACGATTTTCGGTGCAAGCTGTGTGATCGTCGCGCCGGAACATCCACTGGTCGAAGAGTTGATTGCTGACGGCAAAGCCAGCGACGAACTGAAAGCCTTTGCCGAAAAGCAAAAATCCGTTTCCAAAGAAGACCGCATTGCCGAAGGCACCGCCAAGGAAGGCGTCGCCACAGGACTGTTTGCCGTCAATCCGTTTAACGGCGAACGGTTGCCGATCTGGACGGCGAACTTTGTGCTGACCGGGTACGGCACCGGCGCGATTATGGCTGTGCCCGCGCACGACGAACGCGATTTCGAGTTCTGTCAAAAATACGGGCTGCCGATTCCGCGCGTGATCAAGCTGGCCGATTCCACGGAAGCCGACGACGCGCCGGTGACAGAACCGTTCACGAATAAAGACGACAGCGCTGTGGTCATCAACTCCGGCAAATTCAGCGGTCTGAAAGTTCCCGACGCCATCAAGGCCATGACCGAATACGCCGAAGCGGGCGAATTTGGCGAAGCCAAGACCAACTTCAAAATTCGCGATTGGGGCGTATCGCGCCAACGCGCCTGGGGAACACCGATTCCGTTCATTCACTGCGCGCAGTGCGGCATCGTTCCGGTTCCCGAAGATCAACTGCCGGTTGAATTGCCCGGCGACCTGAATTTCAACACGCAAGGCGCTCCGCTGGCGGAACACACAGGCTTCGTCAACGTGACGTGTCCGACCTGTGGCGGGGCGGCTCGCCGAGACACCGACACGATGGACACCTTCGTGGATTCGTCGTGGTACTACTTCCGCTATGTGGATCCGAAAAACGAAACGCTGCCGTTCGATCCGGCGGTGGCGGCGTATTGGACTCCGGTGGAACAGTATATCGGCGGCATCGAACACGCCGTGTTGCACCTGATTTACACTCGCCTGTGGACGAAGATCATGCGCGATCTGGGATTGATCACGTTTGGCGAGCCGGTCAAAAAACTGCTGACGCAAGGCATGGTTTGCCTGGGAACGTTCCGTTGCGAAGAACACGACTGGCTGAATCCGGCAGAAGTCGCCGACGGCAAGTGCAAATTCTGCGGACGTGTGGCGGTGGTTGGTCGCATCGAAAAGATGTCGAAGTCCAAAAAGAACACGGTGGATCCCGACGAGATGATCAAGATTTACGGCGCGGACACCGTGCGGTTGTTCATGCTGTTTGCGGCTCCGCCGGAAAAGGATTTGGAATGGAGCGAAGCCGGAGCTGAAGGCGCTTCACGCTTTCTGAACCGTGTCTGGCGCGTCATCCACAAGTGGCATGACAAGCTGGGCGGAGCATCGGAAGGCGAGTCATTGGATGCTGCGCGTTCACTGCGCCGCAAAACTCACCAGACAATCAAGCGCATTTCCAATGACATCGGCGAACGCATGAACTTCAACACGGCGGTCGCCGCATTGATGGAGCTGACGAATGAAATTTACGCCTTCGACAATTCGCTGAAAGATGCCGAAGCGTCAGCGTCCGACAAATTCGCGCTGAAAGAAGCGATGGAAGCGTTGACGAAGATGCTGTCGCCGTTCACTCCGCACATCGCCGAAGAGCTGTGGGCAAATCTGGGACACGACGAAATTGTTGTGACTTCGCCGTGGCCTGAGTACGACGCCGACCTGGCCAAGGCCGATGAGCTGGAAATCCCCGTGCAATTGAACGGCAAACTGGTTGCTCGGCTGATTGTTCCAGCGGAAGCTTCGGATGATGAACTGAAAGCTGCGGCTCTGGCCAATGACCGCGTTCAAGCCAAACTGGAAAGCCGCCAGATCGTCAAAACCATCGTCGTTCCCAAACGACTGGTCAATCTGGTGGCGAAGTAAAAATATGGAGTGCGGCGTGCAGCGCCGCACTCCACACTTCTAAACGGAGCCGACATGTCCGGTGAAGCTCAGAGTCACAAATATCAGCCTTTCATCAGCTATACCGGAGCTGACATCACGTTGGTGGATTTAACCGACGCGAATTTCACCGAAGCCAGCGGCAGTTCTGACAAGTCGGTTCGGCTTGGGTCGCCACACGATGGCCGCTCTCTGCAGACTTTGAACAGACACAATAATGGAGTGTTGTCAGTCGCGTTTTCCGAGGATGGACAGATACTGGCCAGCGGCAGTGAGGACAATTCGATCTGCCTCTGGTCGCTATGCAGTAGACCCTCTTTGCGGACTTTGGACGGACATGAGCGTGGCACGTGGTCAGTCGCGTTTTCCCATGATGGTCGGATGCTGGCCAGTGGTGGAGGGGACAACTCGGTTCGATTATGGTCTTTAGAGGATGGTCGCTCTTTGCGGACTTTGTATGGACACATTGACTGGGTAATGTCAGTCGCGTTTTCGCCTGCTGGCCAGATGCTGGCCAGCAGCAGTTGTAACGACTCGGTTCGGTTATGGTCGCCACATGATGGGCGTTCTTTGCAGCCCCCGGATAGACACGCTGACAGCGCTTTGTCTGTCGCCTTTTCTCCTGATGGTCAGACGCTGGCCAGCGGCAATTATGACAAGTCGGTCAGGCTTTGGGCGTCACACGATGGCCGTCTTTTGCGGACTCTCTCTGGTCATACCGATAGCGTCTTATCTGTCGCCTTTTCCCCGGATAGCCAGACTCTCGCCAGCGGCGGTTCTGACAACTCGGTCAGACTTTGGGCGCTACAGTCTGGACGCTCTTTGCGGACTCTCTCTGGTCACACCGATAGCGTGCGGGCTGTGGCTTTTTCACCCGATGGCAATACACTCGCCAGCGCAAGTTATGACAACTCAGTCAGGCTTTGGGCGCCAGAAAATGGCGAATGTCTGGCGGTGTTGGGGTCAACCGAAGGACGCATCTATAGCGTGGCCTTTGCTCCTTCAGGCGGGTTTATCTGTGGGGGCGGGGAGGCGGGGAGGCTGCAAATCTGGGACCTGCAAACTGGCCAAACCGCGTTGTGGATTTATAACTTCGGTGAAGAATGGTTGATGCTGATGCCCGATGGCCGATTTGATGTCAGCAGCCCGGAAGCTTTGAGATATTTGCGCTACACCGAAATCGGGACTTTTAACTCTTACCGTGCTGAAGACCTAGCCAAAGAATTCCACTCACCTGCGGCAGTCAAAGAACTGTTGGCCAAAATGCAAAAGTAGCGCGAACTGTCAGTTTGCGTTGCACAAAATTGCAACGCCGTCACCCTGGATAACTCCGATGAAAACCAACGCTGGCTGTTGAAAGCGGTCACACGCTCGCGTCGTTATTGATAGTGCAAAATAACAACGCCCCGTTGTGTGTAATCGCTAGCCGAGCCAGGGTTACACCACATCGCGCCGGATAAATTCCACACAACCAATCACCGCCGCAACGATTCCACCAATCGTACCTAACAACAACGCTGCTGTAACTCGTCCTTCCATAAACACATTCACCGGCAGCAGCCACGGATAATACTTTCCGATTTGCGCGCTGGCGGCGAAGAGCGCAAAGAAGGTTCCGCCAATGCCTACGCCAAGCGATAGCGCAAATCCCGGCCAGCGAATGCTGACCCAGGTGTGAATGGCGATGATCAATCCGGCAGCCAGCCAGACCATCGCTGCGTGTTTCAAAATCCAGCCGTACGGGGCTGAGCCGGCATTGGCGAGTTCAGGGCGCAACTGTTTGAGCGCAAACCCAACCACCAGGATCAAGCCGGATAAGATCAGTGTGCTGGCTGCCGCCAGAGCCTGGGCGACAACCAGCTTGGCCGTGTACACCGCATGGCGCGGGATGGGCAATGCGAAAAGATGTTTCCACTGCTTTTCTCCATGTTCGATGCCGTTGAGCAGCGCTGTTTCCAGCGTGATCAGCAGCGGCAACATAAAGATCGCCCAGACGCTCAAGCTCCCGTTGGAAACCATCTCCCACAGTTTGAAATCGGGTTTGAACTGGCGCTGCCGATAAACCACAAAAAATTGCAGCATCGCCACCAACAATGGGGCAACAAAGATCATGCGAAAGGCCAGCGTGCGTTTCAGCTTCAACAGTTCAGCGTGTAAAACCCGGAAAAGAGACATTAGGCGGCTTTCCTTTCGGTGAGGCTGGCGACGTTTTTGCCGTTCGTCAGAGTCAAAAAAATGTCTTCGAGCGAAGCTTGTTCCAGAGCAATGTGGAACACTTCAAGGCGCTGGCCGACCAGCAAACTATTGATTTGTGCGGCGGCTTCACGAGTGGCGGCGGTGACGGTCAGCAATCCGTCATCACGGCGTTGCGCGTTCCATCCGGCGGCGGTCAGGCAGTGAAGCGCTTGATCGGGTTGGGTTACGCCGATGGTCAGATGTTCTTGTCGCTGAGCTTGCAGTGCGGCCAGCGTTCCCTGAAACAGCACCCGACCCTGGTGAATGATGCCGATGGAACTGGCGATCAGTTCAACTTCGCTGAGCAAATGGCTGGACAGAAAGACCGTGATGCCGAACTCGGCGGGCAAACGGCGGATCAGGTCGCGCATTTCGTGAATGCCTGCCGGATCCAATCCGTTGGTCGGTTCATCCAAAATCAACAGTTCAGGTTTGTTCAGCAGCGCCAAGGCCAGCCCCAACCGTTGCCGCATGCCGAGCGAGTATTCGCGAACGCGGCGGTGCGCGTCGCCGGTGAGTTGCACGATGTTCAGCGCGCGATCAATCAATTCAGGCGCCGCGCTGAGCAGTCGGCGGGTGACCTCCAAATTTTCGCGTCCGGTCAGATGCGGGTAGAGCGAAGGCATTTCCACCAATGCGCCTACGCGACGCATCAGTGTTTGCCGGTTTGCGGCTAACGCTTCGCCGAACAACCGGACTTCGCCGGCGTTCGGACGAATCAATCCCAACAACATGCGAATCGTAGTCGTTTTGCCTGCGCCGTTAGGCCCCAGGAATCCGTATACGCCCGCTTCCGGCACCATCAGGTTCACATCGTCCACGGCAAGCTGCGTCCCAAAGCGGCGCGTCAGCCCGCAGGTTTCAATGGCAATGTTCTGCATTGTTTCCTCCCGCAGCAAGAACGACGAAAAGGTAAAACCATTAACAGCGATTCCATCTCGTATCGAAATGACGGGCAATATGAAATGAGCATTGCGGAAGTCAGGCGCTTTCGATTTATCCTGTGGTGGTTTAAGGTTTCCGCCTGCATTTACGCAGAGAAAAATAAAACTCATCACGCTGATAAAATTTCAGGAGACCCCAATATGGTTCAGTGCGACTCGAAACGGTTTCTTTACAACCTACGTCTGCTTTCATTTTTACTTCTATTCTTATTGTTGGCTGCGCCTGCGTTTGCACAAGGAAAAGTCGAATACGAAATTTCTTTTCCGAACGTCGCGCATCACGAAGCGGAAATCACTGTTACGTTCAGCGGCGTGCCCGCGAACAAACCGCTGGAAGTGCGGATGAGCCGGTCTTCACCGGGACGATATTCAGCGCAGGAATTCTCCAAAAACGTGTACAGCGTTCGCGCGTCTGACGACAAGGGCGCAGCGCTAAGTTTCACGCGCCCGAATCCTACGCAATGGAACATTGCCGGGCACAAAGGCAAAGTCCGCATCACGTACACGTTGTTTGGCGATTTGGGATCGGGGACATTCACCGGGATTGACGTTTCGATGGCGCACCTGAGCATTCCTGCCACTTTTATGTGGGCGCGCGGAATGGAAAATGCGCCAATCACGATTCGCTTCAAAGGCCTGCCCGGCTGGAAAGTCGCCACGCAGTTGGTTCCCACCGCCGATCCGCAGGTTTTCACCGCGCCGCATCTGCAATACTTCATGGATTCGCCGACGATGCTGGCGAACTTCCGGTTGCGTGAATGGCCCGTGCAATCCAACGGCAAGACTTACAAAATTCGGCTGGCGATCAACGACCCGGCGGCATCCGATCAGGAAGTAGATGAGTTCGCCGAAATGTGCAAAAAGATCGTGGCCGAACAAATCGCTATTTTCGGAGAAACGCCGGATTACGATTTCGGGACTTACACCTTTATTGCCAACTACGTGCCGCAAATCGGCGGAGACGGAATGGAGCATCGCAATTCGACCAGTGTGACCAGTTCGCGTTCGATCAAAGGTTCGCCGCGCGGAAATCTGGGAACGATTTCGCACGAATACTTTCACTGCTGGAACGTCGAACGGTTGCGACCGCGCACCATCGAACCATTCAGTTTTGAAGACGCCAACGTTTCCGATGGCCTTTGGCTGGCTGAAGGCTTCACGCAGTATTACGGCAACCTGGCGATGAAACGCGCAGGATTCGGCGGCGATGATGCCAGCTTCGGACGCGGACTGGGGTTCACCATCAACTCCGTTGTTAACGCCCCGGGACGAGTGTTGTTTGGCCCGATCCAGATGAGCCAGCAGGCTGTTTACGCTGACGGCGCTCCGGCGGCGGATCCTAACAATCTGACGAACAACTTCGTTTCGTATTACACCTATGGCAGCGCCGTGGCGACCGGACTTGATCTGACTTTGCGGACAAAGTTCGCGGGCAAAACGCTCGACGGGTATATGCGGCAATTGTGGCAAGATCTGGGCAAACATCAGAAAAATCACAACCCGGAAAAACCGTATGCGATTTCCGATCTGAAAGCTTCACTGGCCAAGTACACTGGTGATGCGGCATTTGCCAATGATTTTTTCACTCGTTTTATCGAAGGTCACGATGTTCCCGATTATGAAGCCCTGTTGGCCAAAGCGGGGTTTCAATATCGCAAGGCTCGGCCAGGAAAAATCTGGATGGACGCTCAATTCCGCGAACAAGGTGGGGCCGTAAGCGTTGGCAGTCCGACGTTGCGAACTGGGCCAATGTACAAAGCGGGACTGGATCGTGGAGACAAGATTTTCAAGTTTGACGGCCAGGCCGTTAGCAGGCCGTCTGACATTCAAACGATTCTGGAAAAGCACAAACCCGGCGACACGATTACCATCGAAGCCGAACAGCGCGGCATCAAGAAAACTCTTCAACTGACTTTCACTGAAGACCCGGCGGTTGAAGTCGTTGCTTACGAAAACATCAACAAGGAAGTCACGCCGGAAATGAAAAAGCTGCGCGAAGAATGGCTGAGTTCGCAAATTGGACGCAAGTAGTCGTTTTGTGCCAGCCCAGATCGACAGGATTTACACGATTCAGCAGGATGATTTCATCAAGGTTTTCATCAGTTTGAATCCGGTAAATCCTGTCTAAATTTTTCTGTTCCACTTGCAGGTTTCTTTTCAGATGGCAATGAAAGTCACCTTTGTTCTGCCGATGTATCTCGCTTCGCCGTCGGGCGGATTCAAGGTTGTATACGAATACGCGAACCGCCTCGCTGTTCTCGGCCATCAAGTCACCGTCATTCACCCCAGAACCATCGAACGCGAACCCGGAATAGTCGAAGCAATCAAGAGACGTCTTTGGCAATCCAAGTTGCGCCTGCTGAATCGCCAACTCGTTCCGTGGTTTCCAGTAAATGCCAAGGTGAGCCTGTCGTTGGTGACGGATTTGAGCGAACGTCACATTCCCGACGCCGACGTGATTTTTGCCACGGCTTGTGAAACCGCGTTTCCGGTGGCGGCGTACTCCGCCGGAAAAGGGAAGAAGTTTTACCTGATTCAATCTTATGAAAGTTGGAATCAGCCGGAAGAAGTTGTGCGGGCGAGCTGGAAATTGCCGCTGCACAAAGTCGTCATTTCTCGTCAACTGCTTGAAATCGCTGCCGAAATGGGAGAGAGGTATCGAACAACGCATGTTCCGAATGGAATTGATTTCTCGGACTTCCAGTTTCTGACTCCACTCGACCAACGAGAGTTGCGAATCGGAATGCTGGCTCATCCGAACGAAGCGAAGGGAACGAAAGATGGTTTGCAGGCGCTGGAACTCGCCAAACAAAAATATCCTGAGCTGCAAGCCATTCTGTTTGGCACAGAGCCTCGTCTGAAATGTGTCCCGGACTGGGTTTCGTACGAACGACAGCCCGCGAAAGCCACACTGATTGATCTGTACAATTCCTGCCGGATTTTTCTGAATCCCAGTTGGACGGAAGGTTGGGGGCTGACTTCGGCGGAAGCGATGGCTTGCGGCTGTGCTTTGGTAACTGCCGATAACGGCGGCGCGGCGGAATTCAGCGTTGACGGCGAAAGCGCACTGGTTGTTCCGGTAAAACAGCCGCAGCTACTGGCCGACAGGATTTTAAGATTGCTTGATGATGACGAACTGAGGATGCGGATCGCGTTGTCAGGTCACAAAAGCATCCAGCAATTCACCTGGGAGCGTGCGGTCAATTCGTTAGTTGAGGTAATTGCGGCATAGCTCAATTCACTCTTCCGCCGCTCCAATCGTCGAAAGTCTGCCGACGGTTGGGACGTTCGGGCGTCGCTTGTTTGTAACTGGTTTTGCCTTTTTCTTCGTTACGAGCGACTTTCTTTTGCGAATGCAATCCTTCCAGAATCAGTTCACAGGCGGCAATCAAAGTTGACTCAGTATCATCGTCGAGCTTTCCCGTCCGCGCGGTTTCGGTTAAGCCACGGACTTTTCGTAATTGGTTCAACTCTTCTTCGCTGGTCATCACGTCGCTCAGCGCCAGGGCCTTTCCTTGATTGAAAAAGTCCATCACGTGGCGGAAATCCACGCCGCTGTAACGTTCCTGAAAAACTTCGCCACAGGCTTTGCGGATCAAATCGCGCGCGATGCGTTCGGCGCCGACCTGTTCGCCTTCGTACTCCAATTCCAGTTTTCCGGTAATTGCGGGCAGGGCGGCGTACAAATCACTGATGCGCGGCGCAGCTTCCGATTCGCCATTTTGCAACGCGCGCCGTTCGGCGTTTGACACCACGCTTTCCAGCACGGAAATCGGCAACCGCTGGCTGACGCCGGA
>DAOMFR010000070.1:0-11004 GCA_035429885.1 Blastocatellia bacterium | reverse complement strand
TGAAGGATGTTGAACAATCCAACCTGAATCTTTCCGGCCAGGTCGGGCAATTCGTTGATGGCGAAAATGCCTCGGTTGGCGCGCGGCAACAACCCGTAATGGATGGTCAGTTCGTCGGAAAGCAGGTGGCCTCCGCGAGCGGCTTTGATCGGATCAACGTCGCCAATGATGTCGGCGATGGTCACGTCCGGCGTCGCCAGCTTTTCTACATAACGAGCGTCTCGACCGATCCAGGCAATCGGCGCGTCATCGCCTTTTTCTGCCAGCAACTGTTTGCCGTAAGCGCTCAAGGGAGCAAACGGATCGTCGTTGATTTCCGAACCGGCGAGCGCCGGAATTTCTTCGTCCAGCAAGCTGGTTAGTTCGCGCAGGATTCGGCTTTTGGCCTGTCCGCGCAATCCCAGCAGGATGATGTTTTGCCGGGCCAACAGCGCGTTGACCAATTGCGGAATGACTGTGTCTTCATAACCGATGACGCCCGGAAAAAGCGTTTCGCCAAGCTGAAGCCGTTTAATCAAATTGTGACGAACTTCCGATTTGATGGAGCGGCTGCGATAACCTGCTGCTTTCAACTCGCCTACGGTTTTCGGTTTGGACATGGAAAAGACGACCTCGTTTGATTTGAAGTTGATGAATTGAAGGAGATGGTTTCAACGTCAAATTGATCTTAGCCGTCCGTTCCCAGCCGCGCAAGCTGGGCTTTTGCGCGACTTATTTGATCTGAATCGTGACTGTGTTTGCGGTCTTGTTATCCACATTCAACACAACATTGACTTCGCCGCGCCCGATCAGCGCGCGCTGAAGTCGCAGATTGCATTGATCCAGGCCGACAAAACCATCTGCTGCGCCAGCAAACAACACTTCGGAACTCAAACCGCCAATTGTCGCGTTCACGGCGGACAGGCTGCTGCGGAATCGCCAGCCAGTGCCGTAGGCAACCAGAAACACTTGATCGGTGGACGGGCCTAAATCAATGGGCACGGGAACATACCGACTGGACGCTGTGTCAAAGCGCGAGATCGGTTCGTAAATTAATTGGCCATCGGATTTGATGCGCAACGCGACGGCGGAAGCCAGTCCTTGCCCGTTAGCGTTGGTTGAAAAGAAGGCGGGGGCGACAGTCGCCACGTTGAGCGTGCCGGTGGAAATGGTTCCGTCACCGCTGACGATCGTGATTACTCCAGGACCGGGGAGCGTTCCGGTCGGAACCAGATAGTTGATTTGGCTGGGCGCGACGAAAAACAACGGCGCAGGCCGTTCGATTCCCGCACTGTCACGGATTTTGGCCGTTGTGCCTCCGAGCATTGTTGGCAACGGAATCGAGTTCGACGAGCTGATTTGCGTCGCCAGTTTTTCGCCAAAGGCTGCGATGATGGATTCGGGCGCAAGCTCAATTCCGGAAAAGCTGGCTGCAGAGACGCTGACAACCGGCGGTGTGCCGGCTTTTCGTTTCAACATGCGCACGCGGTTGCTGCCGGTGTCGGTGAACAGCAGATCGCCATTTGTCATCGTGATGATGCTGCACGTCACTTGAATGTCGTTGGTTGCAGTTCCGGGGTTGGGCAAATTCAGTCGCGCCAGCGGGCTGTCCCCGCCATCGCCTGAAAAGCCTGGGCTGCCGGTTCCGGCCACGATGGTGGTTGTCCCCAGCGAGTTGGTCGGAGCTTCAAGGTCAAGGATTTGATGGGTTAGCGCATTGGTGATGAAAATCTTTCCGGCGGCGTCAACCGTCAGATCGCGCGGTCGGCGAATGTTTCGTGAACCATCGGCAATGATTGAAAACGTCGTGGAGGTTGGCGTGTCCTGGCGAAAAATTCGATGGTTGCGTGTGTCGGCGATGTGCAATCGGCCTGCTGAGTCTAACGCGATGCCGGTTGGGCCGAACAACGTTTGCGAAGTTCCGTCGCCGTAAACGGTGCTGACGTTGCCGGTTTGCGCGTCAATTTTGCGAATACGGTTGTTGCCTTGATCGGCGATAAAAACGTTTCCAGTGCGGTCAACGGCGACATCGGTGGGGAAAAAGGCGACGCGGTTGGCGGGCTGACCGTCTCCCAACGCTTGCGGATTGTTGGGCGGACGGACGCCGGCAATGTCTTTGATCTGTCCCGGCGGAACGACGACTTTGGCATCGCCGTTGGGGAAAAACGTGACGTCGCTGTTTGACGTGTTCAGAAAGCGAATGACTCCGCTGCGGCGACCGGTGACCGAAGTCGGCGGAACTTTGATTAGCGCGCCGGCTTGCGAATCAGTAATGAACACGCCGTTTGCCACTGAATGCAGGCCTTGCGGCGTCAGAAACAGGGCGGTGGTGATGCGGTCGTCCACCTGGAAATCGCCTGCTTCGCGGTTGAGCGTGACGATCTGGCCGGGTTGAACAGTCATTGCGTATGGCGTGGTAATAAACAAGGTCACAGGCGTAGTGGAGCGATTGACGAATCGCAGCCGGTTATTGCCCGTGTCGGCGATAAACAGATTGCCTTGCAAATCGGCGGCGATTCCGGTGGGCGCGAACAGTTCGGCGTAGGTTGCTTGAGCGCCGTCATACGGTGAAGCCTGGCCGCTTCCAACAATTGTGTTGATGACATTCAGTGGAATGGTCGTGCCCAAAATGGTTTGCGGCCCGCCGCTCAAGGTGACGAACCGGATTCGTTTGAAACGGAAATCCGGCAAATAAAGTCCGCGACCGTCCACGGCGATGCCCAGCGTGATGTTGGCCGTGCTGTCGGGCATGTTCAGGTAAGCCTGTAATGCTGACGCTCCGTCGCCGCAAGTCGGCGAGTTGTTCGGATCGCACAGTTGCATGTTCGGATTGCCGGCAACGATGGTTTTCACGCCTATCGAATTGATGCGCATGACTTGTTGCGCATTTCCGAGTGCGACATACACATCGCCGGTCGGTGATACAGTGATGCCGGTCGGATATTCCAAGCCTGAGGCCACCGTGCTGATTGTGCCCGTCGTGTTGACGCGGCGGATGCTGCCTTGAATTGTGCGTGCGTCTCCGCCGTCGGCAATCAGCAGGCTGTTGTTGGTTTCAAATACCAAACCCGTGGGACTCGTCAATCGGGCTTGAGTCGCAGGGCCGCCATCGCCATTTCCCGTTTGTGGATTGCCGCCTCCGGCAACGACGACCTGCCCGCCGGAACTGTTGAGCTTTAATACCAATCGTCCGGCAATGAAATGAATTTCGCGGGTGGCAGGGTGAATTGCGATGGCGCGAAACGTGGCCTGATCCGGTGAAGCGATGGTGCTGACAGTTCCGGGCACAATGGTTTTGCCGAGCACGGTCAGGTTTTGTGCTCCAACATTGATGGTTCGAATCGCCGAGAAAGACGGGATCGTCAGATAAATCGCATCACCCGAAGGATCAACCGCCAACCCAGTGATTTGAGCCAGGTCAGTGTCCAGTGGCGAAATGCCGTCTTCGCTTTGCACGCCTCCGCCTGCGATCAGATTAATTTGTCCCGGCTGGATGGTGACACCTGCAAGCGTGACAGGAACCGATGACGTGCTGACAAACCTCAGCAAGCTGGTTCCATCAACTTCGTCCACCACGAAAAAACCGCGCCCGCGCGGATCCAGCGCAACGGCAGTCGGCAATACCATAGGAGCTTGTTTGGCTGGAACTTCCGACCCGAAGCCACCTCCGGCGACAGTTGAAATGGTGGTGTCAGTGGCCAGCATCGACAGCGCCGAAACGAGTTGACTGGGAATCAGTTTTATCGCGGCAAGTGCCAACACGGCGAGCAAAATCAAAAGACGAAATCGGGTAAACGAAAGCATAAGTGAGGATTTTGGTTGATCTGTACTATTCATCGTCTGTTCTCCTGCGGCAACGGGGGAAGCGAACCGGATGAAACCACCGGCAACGCGATGAATCATCATTAGAATCTGGTGTCGGGGTAATGGTGGCGGTCGGATTTGGTGATACAAATGACTGAGTTTTTTGATTCAACTCAATCAAGCAGGGCCTTGTTCAGCAAGGCGCGCATTAGACCATCAAGCCGCGCGGCAAGTCAATAAAAAGTCCCTGTCAGGATTGGGTCTCGTCCCTTGCCGGGGAATCTCCGGCACACATTCAACCAAAAATTCTTGAGACAACTAATTTTTGTTGCCTCCTCATCCGAAACAGACTTAAGATTGATTTCCGGTTCAAGGTAGTTTCCGGTTCGTTCAGTCGCCAGTTGGTTATTTGTTCTCTCAGCAAGTTTTTGAAGCCAACGAGTCAACCACCCCTGACCTGTGCCGCTTCAGCCATCGCCCCGATCTTTAACAGCTATCTCTAATCGCTGTTGCTCAACAGAAAGGATCGTTTATGACATTCAGTCGCTCATTCACTGTTCAGACGCTCTGTCTGATGGCCATGTTATTTTCAGGAGCGTTTGCCCAATCACTGCAATGGAAACCGGTTGACCCGGCTCATCTGGCAATGAAAGCGCCAGTTGTTGAAAAAGACGCTGACGCCGAAGCGTTGCTGTGGGAGGTGTACATCAACACAGCTTCGGATTCCGGCACAGATTTCACCAACTTTGTCCGCATCAAAATCTTTACCGAACGCGGCAAGGACGCTCACAGCAAAATTGACATTCCTTACCTGAACGGCGTTTCCGTCAGAGACATTGCGGGACGAACCATCAAACCCGACGGGACCATTGTTGAACTGAAGAAAGATGCCATCTTCGATCGCGAACTGATTAAATCCGGCAGGTTCAAGCTGAAAGCCAAATCATTTGCCTTGCCGGGCATAGAACCGGGGACGATCATCGAATACCGCTGGCGCGAGGTGTACGGATACATCACCAATTATGTGAAGATGGAATTGCAGCGCGAGATTCCGGTGCAGTTGGTTCGGTATTATCTGAAGCCCAATCCATATGTCACCGTTCCGATGAAAACGGCGACTTTCCAGAGCAATCCACCGCCTTTCGTTAAAGACAAAGACGGCTATTACCTGACACAGCTAACCAACGTGCCCGCTTTCCACGAAGAGCCGAATATGCCGCCCGAAGATCAGGTCAAAGCCTGGATGTTGGTGTATTACTCGCCGGATGTGAAAAAGGCGCCAGTGGAATTCTGGAAGGAAGAAGGCAAACGCCTTTATGACCTTCACAAAGGCGAAATGAAAGGCAACGATGACATTCGCCGCGCCGCCACCGAAGCCATTGGCGATGCTTCTGCGCCTGAACAAAGGCTTGAACGCTTGTTCAATTTTTGCCGCACCAAAATCAAAAACGTATTGGACGATGCTTCGGGGCTGACTTCCGAACAGATCGAAAAGCTCAAGGAGAACAAATCGCCTGCCGACACGCTTAAGCGCGGATATGGCCGTGGTTCGGACATCAACTTTCTGTTTGCGGCAATGGCGACGGCGGCAGGGTTTGAAACCCGCTACGTCATGCTAGGTGACCGTGGCCGCAAATTCTTCGATCCGAGCTTCACCGACACGTACTTTATGGGCGGATACAATATTGGCGTGAAGATGGGTGACAAATGGCGTTTTTTCGATCCGGGCAGCAGCTACGTTCCGTTCGGCATGTTGCGCTGGCAGGAAGAAGGCATCAGCGCGTTGATTTCCGATCCGAAAGATCCGCAGATGATTGAAACGCCGGTTTCGCCAGCCGAAAAATCCATGAAACAGCGCACCGCCAAGTTACGCCTGACGGAAGACGGCACGTTGGAAGGGGAAGTGCGTGTTGAATACACAGGTCATTTCGCTGTCGAAATGAAGGAAGACAACGACGAAGAAACGCCTCAACAGCGGGAGAAAAAGCTCAGTGATTCCGTCAAAAGTCGCATCGGAGCCGAGCTGTCAGACATAACGGTCGAAAGTGCCAACGATCCGCTGAAACCGTTTGTCTACATCTACAAAGTCAAAGCGCCGGGATACGCCGAACGCACAGGCAAACGATTGTTTCTGCAACCGGCCTTTTTCCAGAAAGGTGTGGCGCAGATATTTCCCGGCAGCACTCGCCAACAAGACATCTATTTTCACTTTCCGTGGATGGAAGATGATTACGTTGAAATTTCGCTGCCTGACGGATTCGCGCTGGATAATCCGGAAGCTCCCGGTTCACATGATTTTGGAGCGGCGGGAAGTTACGACACTTCGATTGGCATCACCAAAGATCAGAAGGTGCTGGTTTACAAACGCAAACTGAAATTTTCAGCCATGATGTTGCCAAAGACGAATTACGCTGCCGTCAAACGCGCATTCGACGCCATTCATCAAGCAGACAATCACGCCGTCACGCTGAAGCAGGGCGTGGTAGCCGCCAAACAATAAGGAGGTAAACGCATGACAGGAAAATGGTTTGCCAGCTTGTTGGCCATGTCGAGCTTGTTGCTGTTGATGAATATCGCTGGATTCGCCGACGAACCGCCTGCCTGGTTACGGCAGGCGGCGGCGACCAGTTTGCCGACTTATGGCAAAGAGGTTCGCGCCGTCGTATTGCACGATGAATCCATCAAGAAAGTCGAAGAAGACGGCCGAATCACAACCACGACGTGGTGGGCAGTGAAGATCCTTGCTCGCGAAGGTCGCGGAATGGCCAGCGCCAGCGAGGCATACAACACCGGTTCCGGCAAGATTAAGGAAATGCGCGCCTGGTTGATTCGCCCTACCGGCGAAATCAAAAGCTACGGCAAAAAAGAAACCGTGGATATGGCCTTGGTGGACAACGATGTGTACAACGACGCTCGGCGGAAAGTGATTTCCGCCGGAGATGATGCCGATGCCGGATGCGTGTTTGGCTACGAAATCATTACCGAAGAGCGCGAGGTGTTTTCGCAATTCGCGTGGTACTTTCAATCGCTCAGTCCTGTGGTGATGTCGCGGATGACCGTAGCTTTACCGCAGGGATGGCGAGCAGAAACGATCACGTTTAATCGAGACAAGATTGAACCGACGATGAACGGTAACAGCTACACCTGGGAGCTTCGTAATCTGCCGCCAGTCGAAGTCGAACCATCCAGCCCGCGAATTTCCAAACTGGTCGCTCACATTGCGGTCAACATTTTCGCTCCACAGGGCAAAGCGACGATGATTCGCAGCTTTGCCAGTTGGAAAGACGTTTCGCGCTACGCCAGCGAATTGAACGACCCGCAAGCCGCTTTTACTGAACCAATGGCGGCCAAAGCGCGCGAACTGGCGGCCAACGCCAAAACAGAATTCGAGCGCATTCAGGCCGTTGGGCGTTATGCTCAGTCGGTCAATTACATTTCCGTTCAAATTGATTTAGGCAAAGGTGGCGGGTATCGCCCGCATTCCGCCGCGGATGTGTTCGCCAAAAATTACGGCGATTGCAAAGACAAGGCGACGTTGATGCGCGCGTTGCTGAAATCGCTGGGCATTGAATCGTATCCGGTAGTGATTTATTCCGGCGATCCGAATCGCGTGTTGCCCGAATGGCCTTCGCCGCAACAATTCAATCACTGCATCATCGCCGTCAAAGTCAGCGACACCACTGACGCGCCGACCGTCATCAAACACCCGCAACTTGGCCGGTTGATGATCTTCGATCCGACGGACGACGACACGCCAGTGGGCGATTTGCCCGATCACGAACAGGGAAGTTACGCGCTGATCGTCGCGGGTGAAGCGGGCGATCTGGTCAAAATGCCTTCGACACCGCCCGAAGCCAATCGTTTGGAACGAATTGTCGAAGCTTCGCTGAGCGCCGATGGTTCGATAACGGCAATGGTTCGCGAACGTTCATTCGGCCAATCCGCCGTCGAAGAGCGCCGCTTGTTCAAACGCGCTGCTCGTCCGCAATACAACACGGCGATTGAACATTGGGTTTCAACTACGGTTCCTTCCGCCAAACTGTCGAAAATCGAACCTGTGGACGGTTCCCTAGCTGGACAGTTCGCGTTGGATGTTGAATTCAGTTCGCCCGCATACGCCAAATCCATGCGAGGCAATTTGCTGATGTTTAAACCCGCGATTGTTTCGCGCCGCTCAGCGGAAATCTTTTCGTCAGCCAAACGCACGCATCCGGTCGTACTCAGCGCCGAAGCGTACAACGAAACCGTAAAGATCAAATTGCCGGACAATTTCGTGGTGGACGAAATTCCCGAAGGTTCGGAACTCAATTTGCCCTTCGGCAATTACGCGGCAACGTTTGAAGTCAAAGACGGATACTTGGTCTTCAAACGTTCGCTGATTCTGAAAGCGACGACGATTCCTGTGGAACAGTACGCAGCCGTCCGCAATTTCTTTGCGCGAGTCATCGGCACGGAGCAGGCTCCGGTCGTTCTGGCGAAGAAGTGACTGGTGGACGGAGGGATAGAGGGATGGAGGGACGCCGAGATAGACGGAACAAGGGGTGTTAATCTCTCTGTCTCCCCGTCTCTCAATCCCTCAATCCCGCCAGCTCTCAACCTTTCAATCAAACCCTGCAATCCGCTTTTCGCATTTCTGACGTATCATTCCGCGAACGCAATTTCATTCAATCAGGAGGCGAACCCAATGAGTGTTCGACGAACTGCCATTCGATCTACGGCTCGAAAACCGCGACGGTTGCGCTGGGTGATGTTGGGGATTTTGGTTGTGGTTGTGGGCTGGCTGGGATTTGACCTGTATGGCCCGCATCATCACAGTTTACGCGACTTTGACCCGAACCAGGTGGCACGGCTAGAAACCGATATGTGGCGATCGTATTACGCCAAAAACCGCGTGAAGCTTTTCAATCAGCTTTCGGAATTAATGCGGACGCAATACGGAATGCCGTTGGCCACTTCGAATGCCGTTGCGTATCAGGCTGCCAAAGCCGCGTTTGTGTTCAAGGAAGGCAAGAAACGCGAAGATTACGAAAAGGCGCTGCCGAATCTGGTCAAATTTTATCAGGCGATTCACGACGGCGCGGACGTGGATTTCGATGTGCAGAAAGCCGCCAAGCTGGAATTGGAGTGGTGGATTATTCACCGCCAGCGCGGCAAATATAAGCCCGCCGACCTGGATCGTTCGTTAGCGGAATTGCCTGCGGAAATTTACCGAATTCCAGTCGAACGATTGATGGAGCATGCGCGCTTACGTCAAGAAGCCATGACCATTCGCGACAAACGCGCCGAAGACGGCGGCGTGACCGAAGCCGACTGGCAGAAAATTCATGAACTGCTGCAAGGTTCTTGGAAGTCGCTGTTTGATGCTGTCAATGCCCCCTGAGCTGTTTTATCTGGCCAGCCATCCCCCGTCGGGCGCAATCGCTTGTCCCGTAATGTAGCTGGATTCGTCCGAACACAGCCACATCACTACGCGAGCAATTTCAATAGAATCGGCCACGCGCTGCATCGGAACCTGTTCAGCGATCAGTTGGCCAACTGCCGGATACGCTTCCAGCGCCGCATCCACAACTTCCGAATGCGTCCAGCCTGGACACACGGCGTTAATGCGAATGCCTTTGGTGGCGTATTCGTGCGCGGCGGTTTTGGTCAGCGCGATCATTCCGTGTTTGCTGACGGCATACGGCATATGGCCAACCGTGCTGGATTTCAGCCCATAGACCGAAGAGTTGTTGACGATTGTGCCTCCGCCGGTTTTCAGCATTTCCAGGATTTCATATTTCATGCACAGGAACACGCTTTTCAGATTCACGGTCATCACCGTGTCCCAGTTTTCTTCAGTGTGATCGGCCGTGGGCTTGAACACGTCTCCGGCAATTCCCGCGTTGTTGAACGCGCAATCCAGGCGTCCATAAAGTTTTACCGTCTGTTCAATCAGGTTCCGAATGGAATCGTGGCGAGACACATCGGTTTGAATGAAGCTCGCTTCGCCGCCTTCCTCTTTGATTTGTTTGACGACCTGCTGACTTTCTTCCACACGCCGAGCCGCGATGACGACTTTGGCTCCGGCGCGGGCAAATTCAATGGCAGTGACTTTGCCGATGCCGGAACTGGCTCCGGTGACCAGCACAACTTTGTCTTGAAATCGCTTTTGCATGTAAACGTCCTTTCAGATTGGATGCTTATGGTTTAGTCGGAAAACGCGCCGGAGTCTCTCACAGCCCGGAAAACCACAGCAAGCTTCCTCCGCGCAGAACAAGGCTTATTCATTTTCAGCCACAGAGGCCACGGAGTTCACTGAGGACAGACATGTTTGTGAACTTCAAAACATCCTCTCAGTGTTCTCTGTGCGCTCTGTGGCTAACAACAAAGAATGAATAGACTCTGCGCGCAGAATTGACCGTCATTTACCATCTCACTATGATGCGGCCACTTCGCCGAATATTTTGGAGGACAAAACCATGAAAACTTCGCTATTGCTTTCGATCCTTTTGCTAAGCGCTGTCGTTGCCAGCGCACAAACGCCGCAAACGTCTCAACCCGCATCCACGCCGATGTCGGCTGCCGATCAAATTGCGTCTGCCATTCAGGCGGCTCCCGAAGAAATGCGCGAAGGCGCGGCTGTATTGGGATACGGTGCGGACGGCAAGCTGACCGAATTGCGCAAAGGAACGAATCAACTGATCTGCCTGGCCGATGATCCCAAAGACGCACGCTTCAGCGTTGCCTGTTACCACAAAGACCTGGAACCATTTATGGCGCGTGGTCGCGAGCTTGCCGCGCAAGGCATCGCGGGCGGCGCGCGGAACGAAAACTATCGCTGGAAAGAAGTGCAGGAAGGAAAATTGAAAATTCCCAGAGAGCCGCGATTTCTGTATGTGCTGTCAGGCAAAGGCTATGACGCGGCCAGCGGCAAAGTCATTGATGGCGCGCTTCGCTGGGTGATTTACGTTCCGTTTGCGACAGCGGAATCCATCGGCCTATCCACCAAATCCAAACGCGGAGAACCGTGGTTGATGGACGCTGGAACGGCGGGCGCGCACATCATGATCACGCCTGCTCCGCCCACGGTGAAATAAGCCAAACCATAGCACGGAACTTGTAGACAGGATTTACAAGATTCAACAAGATGGATTTTGTCTGAGCCAGCTTGAGCCAATCCTGTTCAATCTTGTAAATCCTGTCTATTTTTCATTTGTCTGGATGCTTCAGTGAATCGCAATC
>DAOMFR010000069.1:0-35134 GCA_035429885.1 Blastocatellia bacterium | reverse complement strand
GGTGTCGCTTTATAAAATTCTTTTGCCGCGAACATGGGAATTCGCACGCATCCGTGGCTGGCGGGTTTGGTTGGCACTGACTGCGAGCCGTGAATGGCGGTTCCGTACATGAAGTAAACCGGGTAATACATTTCTCCGAGGGCGCTTTTTTTCCATCCGGCAATTTTCTGGCGAACTTGATAACGTCCGGGGTGTGTGATGGCGTCGCGCGCCCAACCTTCCGAGTAAAACTCTTTACCGCTTCCCGTCGAAACAGGCAGCACGCGAGTGATCGTGCCGGAATCATCCACGACGAACAGCACTTGCCTAACAAGATCAACTTCAATGTGTGCGACTCCGGCTTCGCGCGGCACAGGCCGGTTGGCAGCAAGCAGTTGGTCAAAGATTGTGCGCGTCAACTGGCCGCTGGGTTTCAACCGCTCTACTTTTTGAAAGGCAATCAATGCGTTTCGAGACGCAACATCCCATTGCCCATCAACCTTGCCTGTCCAATATCCTAACTCCGCCAGTTTTTGCTCTGCTGAGCGCTGATCTTTGGCTGTCAGTGCTTTCGCTTTTGATGGCGCTTTCTTCGGCATCGCTGAGTGCGGTTTTCCCAAAACGATGTTGCGACTTGTTGTCTGTGCATTGGCGGTCGAAAGCACGCTGATGAAAAGGCAAAAGAGAATTGTGCCGATAGAGAATTGTCGGCGCGAAAATACATTCGTCAACAAAGTCACCATAGACTGCATATGTATCGTTACCACGTTTGATTCGGCAATGTTCAAGAGGGGGAAGTTGCGCTTAGTCGGGGCAGGGGAATTGATGCTGTGACGTTCATTGGCAGCGATTGTGAATTCGCTGCCAGCAGAAAAGCGTCTTCATCATCTAGGTTTGATTTCGCGTCCATTGACGGCCGGGGCAAGGGCGACGGCTTCTTTCAGGCGTTCAATTACGTCCTGGCTCAATTCATCAAACTTTGCTTTGGTCGTGAACCCGGCAGCGTTGGCATGTCCGCCTCCGCCAAAAAGTTCGGCGACGCGCGCAACGTTGACGCGATTTTTGGAACGCAGGCTGATTCTGTATGTCGAATTTGGAAGTTCGCGGAAAAACGCGACCGCTTCGACATCGCCGACAGTCAGCGGGTAGTTAATGATTCCGTCCGAATCGTCCTCGGATGCGCCGGAATTTTCCATGGCTTCCTTGGTCATCGTGATCCAGGCAATGCGCCCGGATTCGTCTCGTTGCAAAGTGGAAAGCACAGCTCCGACCAGTCTGACTTTGGCGTAAGGGTAACTATAGAAAATCGCCTGAGAAAGTTTGGCCGGTTGAGCGCCGTGGCGAACAAGCTCGCTGGCGATTTTGAATGTGCGTTCAGTGGTGTTGGAAAAATGAAACGAGCCAGTGTCAGTCAACAGTGCGGCATAAACGCAGCTTGCGACTTCCGGTGAAACTTTGGCTCCTATCGCCTTGGCGAGGTTGTAAATCATTTCGCCGACAGCCGCCGCCGTGGAATCAATCCAGTTCAAGTCACCGAACAGCGCAGTGGTTGAATGATGGTCGATGTTGACCACGAATTGATCTTTTAAGGCGGGGAGTCCTGGACGGGAAACATCGCTGCATTCAATAACAAAAACGGCATCGTAATCACGATCAATGTCATTGATAACCCGCACGTCGTCGGAACCAGGCAGTCTGGAGTAAGAGTGCGGAACAGAATCGCACATGATCACTTCGGCGTCCTTGTTGAGCCCCTTCAGTATCCAGCAAAGCGCCAGCGAAGACCCCATACTGTCACCATCCGGGCGAATATGTGAGGTAATGGCAAAGCGGGAATGTTTTTCGATCAGTTCAATTACCTGGCCTAACATCTTCTTCAGGCAGCTCCTTTTTGACTTCTTCAATCATCCGCAACATTCGGTCGCCGTATTCAATTGTTTCGTCGTAAACGAACAAGATTTCAGGGGTATGGCGAAGTCGAAATCGTTTGCCAATTAACTGGCGAACGAAGGCTTTTTCGCTATTGAGCAAGTCCAGGGTTCTCTTTTGCTCTTCTGGGGGACCGAAGACGCTGACAAGGACGCGGGCATAGCGTAAGTCCGGGCTGACTTTTACCTCTGTAATAGTAATAAAGCCAAACTGAGTGTGAGGCATCTCACGCGTGAGAATCGTGCTGATTTCGCTTTTTAGCTCTTGAGCCAATCTGTTTGGACGATACTGCATAAATCAGTTTCCGATTTCCATTTCCGGCTTCCCATTGCCGCCTGATGGGAGGGAAGCCGGAAATGGAAACTATAACTGCGTCGCCGCGATTTTCTCGATATTGTAGGCTTCGATGACATCGCCGATTTTGTAATCATTGAAACGGTCAACGGTAATACCGCATTCAAATCCTTGCTGAACTTCGCTGACATCGTCTTTGAAGCGGCGCAAACTGCCAATGGTGGATTCGAAAATCACGACGTTGTTACGGATCAAGCGGGCATGAGCCGAGCGTTTGATAAAGCCGTTGAGCACCATACAACCGGCGACAACTCCAATCTTGGGCACACGAATGATGTCGCGAATCTCCGCTTTGCCCAAAATGACATCTTTCAAGGTGGCGTCCATCAAGCCCAACATCGCATTGCGAATTTCTTCTTCGACTTTGTAAATGATCGAATGCAAGCGAATGTCGATCGCTTCTTGCTTGGCGATATCTTCGGCGCGAGTTTCAGGGCGGACGTTGAAGCCGATGATGACGGTAGCGGCTCCGGTGTCCGTAATTTGTGACGCACTGGCCAGCAGCACATCGTCATAAGTGATGGCTCCGACCGCTGCGCGAATAATGCGCACTTTGACTTTGTCGGTTGAAAGCTTGCTCAAGGTGTCTTTGAGTACTTCGACGGACCCTTGTACGTCCGCTTTCAAAATGACCAGCAACTCCTTAACAACGCCAGCTTCCAGCTGTGACGCCAGTTGATCCAAGCCGCGAGCGGCTGATCTGGCCAGTGACGTGGCTCTGGTTTTTGCCTGTCGGAATTGGGCGATTTGCTGAGCTTTGGACACATCGTCAACGACCTGGATTTGGTCACCGGCTGATGGCACGCCTTCAAGTCCAAGCACTTCGACTGGAGTCGCAGGACCAACCTCCAACACTCGCTCGCCGATGTCATTCATCAGAGCGCGAACTCTGCCAGAAAAGTTTCCGACAATGAATGGATCGCCAATTCGAAGCGAGCCGTTTTGAACCAGCACGGTTGCAACCGCGCCTCGTCCGCGATCAAGTTTGGCTTCCAGCACGGTTCCTGTGGCTTTGCGGGTCGGATTGGATTTCAGTTCCAGAATGTCCGCAGTCAGCAAAATCATTTCCAGTAAACCGTTAATGTTTTGCCGCTTCTTCGCTGAAACTTCGACCATTTCCGTGTCGCCGCCCCAACTGCTCCACAGAACACCACGATCTGCCAGTTCTTTTTTCACTCGTTCAACGTTTGCGTCTGGCTTATCAACCTTGTTGATCGCGACAATGATTGGAACTTTAGCCGCGCGGGAATGCTCAATCGCTTCAATAGTTTGAGGCATTACTCCGTCATCTGCAGCAACCACCAATACGACAATGTCTGTGACTTTGGCGCCGCGAGCGCGCATCAATGTAAAAGCTTCGTGGCCAGGCGTGTCGAGGAAGACGACTCGGCGCAAAACTTCGGGATATTCAGTGCTGGGCACTTCAACAGAGTAGGCGCCAATGTGTTGCGTGATTCCGCCAGCTTCGCCTTCTGCGACACGAGCGGAGCGAATGGCATCTAGCAGGCTGGTTTTTCCATGATCTACGTGACCCATCACAGTAATGACGGGAGCGCGAGGATCGGTGTCTTCCATTGCTTCAGGGGTGATTTCGAATTCAGATTCGATCATCATGTCTTCGAAGTCGCCAAAGGTCACTTCAAAGCCGTTTTCCCGTCCAATATCAATAGCCATTTCGTGGCTAATAGTCTGGTTGATGGTGGCCATTACACCACGAGCCATCAATGCAGCCACCACATCACGAGGCTTGGCGTCAATTTTTTCTGCGAATTCACGGACCGTACTGCCTTCAACTAACCGCGCAGGTTTCAGAACGGCAGGAACTGCTCGTTGTGATGACGCAGGCAAGGCCTGTTTGCGCAGCCCCAATTTCTGAGTGTTGCCGTCCTGGAATTTGTCTTTTTCCTTGTCTTTAGCGCGATGCTGATTGCGGCCTTTAGGCTTTTGATCCTTCGGCGGAATATAAACGGTTCGCTGTTGCGCGCCGGAAGGCAGAATATGGGTTTCTTTATCTTTGCTGTCTCGCGGCTGATCTTTTTTAAGCAATAAGCCTGGAGGGAGTTTTCCAGTCGCAGGAAGTTTGCCGGTTGCCGGTTTCGGCTTGTCAGTCTGATATCTGGCTGAAACCGTCGGAGAAGGCTTAGGCAATGGCCCGGTCGGCATTTGCAGTTTGATCACCTTCGTTCCTGATTCGGTGCCTGATGCTGGTGCCGGTGTTGTGACTACTTCTGGCTCAGCCGTTGGAGCTTCAGACACGACGACTTCGGGCGTTTCCAATCCTGTTTCAGTCGCCGTTGGAGCTTCCTGGCTAATCTGTTCTTCAACTTGCTCAACAGGTGCAACTTCCGGCACAACCCTTGGTGACGGGGAAGGCAGTTTTACAAGCCTAGGTTTGTTGGGATCAATTTCTACGGGTTCAGGTACTGGCTCGGACTTGGCGATGATTGGCTCAGCCGGTGCCGGCTCCAATTTACTCTCAAGTATGACCTCAACCGGCGTTTCAACTCTATTTTCAACAATTGCTTCTGGTTGAGGCTTCGTCGCTGGTGGCGGAAGTGGCCGTGTCAGTTGTTTGATCACCGTTGCCGGAGCAGCCTGTGTCGAAATTTCAGCAGGTTTTTGTGCCGGTGTTTCATCCACAACGGGGACTACAGTCTGAGTCGTCTCATTGGCTTCCGATGTCTTTTCAAATGCCGGCGCGGTGGCGGTTGGGTGATGTTTAATCAAACGTGCAGTTGGCTTTAAAGCCACAACCTCTTTTTTCTTTGGATAGTACATTTCGCGGATTTTGGCCGCAGTCGCATCGTCGAGTGTGTTTGACGGCACACTGACATCAACGCCCAGACGACGGGCGTCTTCGAGCACTTTCTTGCTCTCCAACTTTAATTCTTTCGCTAAATCGTAGATTCTGACTTTGCTCATTTATCCCCTTCAGATAAGCCTGACGAAACACTGCACCTGCAAATTGTAAGATGGTTAACCGGCTCATTGCTTCTCATCCCGGTTTTCAGCTTCTTCAATTGCTTCAGTTGGCTCGTCATCAGACGGTTCTTCAGAAGAATCTGCAGCTTCGACATCCTCTTCACCGATTTCTTCTGTAATTTCTTCGTCTGATTCAGCTTCGGTCAATTCTGCTTCTTCTTCAAAGCCGCTCGGTAGCTCCGCGGTGACTTGAGTTGCGCGAGCGATTCTCGCGTCGGTAATGGCTCGTGCCATATCAAGCAACTCTTCGGCTTCGTCCACACTGACGTCGAGCCATTCGCAAATATCGTCAACCGCAGATTCCGCGAGCTGTTCAATTGTTTCTATTCCATGCTCAGCAAGAGCATCGGAGTCGCTGGCGGAAATTCCCTCGATAGACGAGAGCTTCACGATGGGCGCCGTAATCATCTGCTCCATCTGCGAAGCGATTTCGCGCTTCATTTCCTCTTCGCTGCGGATGTCAATGTCCCAGCCAACCAGTTTGGCCGCGAGACGAACGTTTTGGCCACGCTTGCCGATAGCCAGTGATTGTTGTTCGTTTTCAACGATCACTTGCAGTTTCTTGTCTTCAAAATCGAGCACCGTAACTTTGCTGACTTTGGCGGGCGACAACGCATTCGCGGCAAAAATCGCCGGATCTTCCGACCATTCAATGATGTCAATCTTTTCGCCGCGCAATTCGCGGATAATTGATTGGACGCGAGAGCCTTTCATTCCGACGCAGGCTCCAACCGGGTCAACGTCCCGTTCATTCGAAACGACCGCGATTTTGGCGCGATCACCCGGTTCGCGAACTGCCGCCTTGATTTGCACTGTGCCGTCATAAATTTCCGGCACTTCCATTTCAAACAATCTCTTAAGCAACTCCGGGCTGGTGCGAGAGACTTCGATCTGCGGGCCTTTGGCTTCGCGGTTCACGTCATGGATAACGACACGGATGCGCTCTCCCTGGGTGAAGTTCTCAACCTTTGACTGTTGAGATTTGGGCATCACGGCTTCCAGAGAATTGCCAATGTCCACAATGACTTTTCCGCCTTCGAAGCGCTTGACGAAGCCATTGATCAATTCGCCGAGCCGGCCGATATATTCTTCAAACACTTTGTTGCGCTCAGCTTCACGAACTTTTTGCAGGATAATCTGCTTGGCAGTTTGCGCGGCAATGCGTCCGAGTTCTTCCATCGGACGGGGCAATTCCAGCATGTCTCCCACTTCCGCGCCTTCGCCGACCTCGGCGTTTGCTTCATCAACTGTCATTTCGCGGGCGGAATCTTCAATTTCTTCGACGACGGTTTTGATGGCGTATAACTCTATCGCACCGGATTCCAGGTTATAACGGGCGTGCAGATCCTCGCCGGTTTTGAAATGTTTCCGCGAAGCTGTCACCACAGCGTCTTCAATGGCGCTGATGATGACTTGCGGGTCAATCTTTTTCTCTTTACTGAGAACGTCTATATTTTGTGCAATCGAACTGAGCGTGCTCATAGTTTCCAGTGGTTGGCTTAGCGGATATTGTTAGGACTCATATCTGCCCGCAACCGATCACCAATTATGGTTCAATTTCAACGTTGGCCTTGACGATTTTAGCGAGCGGCAAGCGCTGGATATTGCCCGTGGCTTCTTCAATCACAGCCGCCGCCTCACCTTCTCGATCAAGTCCAATCAGTTTTCCGTGAAAATTTCTCTGACCGTTAATGGCTTCTGATAGCTTTACGTGAGCGGGAAGCCCCGCAAAACGCTCGTAATCAGATTCTTTATAAAGACCGCGATCAAGGCCAGGAGAGGCCACTTCCAACAAATACTGACCGGGAATAGGATCTTCTACATCCAGGATCAAACTGACTCGTCCACTGATGTGAGCGCAATCTTCTACTGTTACGCCGCCTGGCTTATCAATAAAAATTCGTAAGATCGGATTGCGTCCGCCGGAAACCTCGACATGAACCAGTTCGATGTTCTCGCGCGCGGTGACACGCTCGACGATCTCGCGAATGCGCGGATCAACATTCAATCGCTTTGACTCCTTAAGCTTTTGAGACAGGGTTGAGCCTGATAAAAAAGGTGGGCGCGACCGCCCACCTTCCAAAGTAAGCCGGATAATAGCCGGAAGCTATTTTGAAATCAAGCAGCCCGAATTTGAATTTCCGATTACCGCACGGAATGCCGGGTTTGCAGGCGGGCTTATCGTTGTCATTTATCGTCCTGATTTTTTACCAGCAGTGAATAAATCACCCATTTATTGTCAATCAGGCCGGGAACGATCGTGTATTTTACCGGGCGACCATCACCGCGATAGCGATAGCTCCGCAACACTTCATTTGGAGGAATGCTGGGCAGCTGAATTACATGTCCTGGTTGGTTATACACAGCATGAGCGAGTTCAGAAATCTCCGCGTCCGAAGCAGTTCGACCTACCATTTTCGGAACAATGGTTTCAATGATTGAGTTTTGCTTTGCTGTCGTGGCTGAATTGGCTTCAAGGATGGCTTTTTTATCCGCCAATTCTTTGCTTACTTCTTTCAGCTTGGCTTCTGCTGTTGTTGCGCGAGCGTCTGCTGCTTCTATTCTACCCTCGGCTGAACTGTAACGCTGGTACATCAGGCCGCTTAACACGAGCGAAAGAGCAAATAAGATCGTCACCACGATCAGCGTCCAACGTAATAACGCCCGCTTTTCGGCTTCGATTTGCATCGTTTGCCGCCGGACCATGTCATATTCTTGTTGGCTATACATCATATTATTTTGTTTATGGTTGTTGGTTGATGCCGTCAATCATTCGTCAAAGCGTTAGATTGAATCGAATCTTCGGGCGAACTTTTGAAGATGGGGTAAATCCACTAAAGTATGCATTCTAGCGTCTGAACCTTCCACTGGCGAGAGCAAATCTTCAAGAAACAGTTCCAGATGCAATTTTCTTTTTGAATTTCGAGGTTTGTCGCGCTTGCTTGTTATCTGATGCCATCAGCGCTCGCCAGCCTGTACCCATTCCTCGTTGAAGTGAGCATGTTTAATTGCTTTCCGCTTGGGCCGCCCTTCACTATCTTTTTCCGGGTTGGCTTGATTTAAATGGAAGCTATAGCTGGCGTGCAGGGACCCATCGCGTGCTTGGATGATTGACGGATAGCTGTAGGATCCTGCTTGCGGGCTTGGTGGGTCAAGCTCCAGGTGCCGAGTCCATTTCCAGCTTTTACCTTCATCATCGGAGATTGACACGGCCAAACTGTTGCGGCTTCGCTCGCTGTCGTTGTAGATCAAGGCCCAATGGCCATTACGAAGTGCAATGACTTCGGCGCCAGATCCAGGATTCGGTAGATTGCTGTCTGTGACCGGCGACCAGGTTTCACCATTGTCCCGGGATTCGCTCTGATGCAGCCGTTTGGGAGCCGGGCCATTGTCGCGCATCAAAGTGAAAAGCGAGCCGTCTTTTCTTTTGACGATGCTGGGTTGAATGTTGCCACCTCCAATCAATGGGGTGCTGGTTTTCCAAGTCTTTCCCCAATCATCAGTAATTGCCATCAGCGAAAAGGAAAATCCGTCGGAGTAAAGAGGCACAATCAATCGCTGATTGTTCAGGACGAATGGATGTGCTCTGGTCATCCAGCCTATGCGCCGAGACAATTTGTCGGCAGCCATTTTGCGAATGCGTGCAGAGTACGTTTGCAAGGTTTCACGCGGAGCTTCGGGAGACGGAGGTGGTTGTTTTTCCCATTCGTCCATCGTCCGGTTGACGGTGTCAACAAATTCCTGGCCTGGAGTGACGTGCATCACTTCACTGATTTTCCAGACTGGTTCTCCGGTTGTTTGATACTGGTCAGAGATTTTGTACTTCATCAAAGCCGTATGCCATTCGTTGGCCAGAATCGTCGGCCACATCAGCCAAAGCCTGCCTTGTGGATCAATGAACATCGCGCAGTTGGTGTCAGGGTAATCTGGTGTGTCCGCCATTGTGAAGCGAGGGCTCCATTGGTGCGAGCCTTTTTTCAAGCGCGCACCTTCGACTTTGACATCGTCAGCCTGTCTCTCGCCTGACCCGTTGAACCAGCAAACGAGCAAGTCACCGTTCGGGCATTCGACGATGCACGAAGCGTGATTGTGCCAATGCTCAAGGGGGAAAATTAGTTCCGAGTCTATAAATGGCTTTGATTCAGTGAGTGCCGAACTCGCAGTCGCGGTGTTTTGTTGCCATGCCCAACAGCTATAGCTTGAAACTGCCAGAGCGAGAAGAAGAGCGATTCTCTTTATCATCTTAGAGATCCTTGGCGGTAAATTTCGTAAATCTGATTTCAGCATAATTACATAGCGACGAAGAAGACAAAAGTGTCAAAGTTTTCTGTAACAGTGTTCAGCGCGGCGGCGTCTACAGGTGTGCATGAATTGAACTCGCAAGTTATAATGCATGCTCAACTTCCGAATACAACTCAACACCTGCTCGATCCCTTGGGTCGGGAAATTCAAATTGAAATGACAAAACTAAACTCTAACGCTATTGCCCTTACTCTATCCATTTTCTGTCTTACGCTTTCCGTTGTCGGATGCCGTCAGGAATCGCCCAGTGCTGCTTCTCCGCGTGGAGGCGCTGGAGCGGGGTCGGCAAGCTTGCCTCCAAAACAAGTCAGCACGATGAATTCCGAGCTGCGAAAACTGACCCGCACTGTTTCTGCGCCGGGAACTCTGGCGGCGGATGAGCAGGCGACGTTGAGTTTTAAAGTGGCTGGGCGAGTGAATGACCTTAAGGTTGATCTGGGAAGCAAAGTTCGCAAGGGGCAGCTTGTCGGCCAGTTGGAAACGACTGATTTTAAAGGTCGCTTACAGCAGGCGGAAGCTGCGTTGCAACAAGCGCGTGTCAGGTTAGGGCTGCCAGCCCAAGGCGATGATGATCGAATTGAATTGGAGAACACCTCTCTGGTTCGTCAAGTTACGGCTGTGCTGGAAGAGGCCCGGCTTAATCTGGAAAGAACCAAGCAATTGGTTCGACAGGGAATTCAATCAAAAGCTGAGCTTGATCGTGTCGAGTCCGCGTACAAGGTTGCGGATAGTCGCTATCAAGATGCTGTTGAAGAAGTTCGTAATCGCCAAGGCGTATTGCTGCAACGTCGCTCGGAGCTCGCCCTTGCCAAGCAGCAATTGGTTGAGACTTCTTTACTGGCTCCGTTTGATGGTGCCATACGGGAAAAGCGGGCATCGTTGGGAGAATACTTGGCTGCAGGAACTCCCGTCGTCACTATCGTCCGCATGCACCCGCTCCGGTTGCGGGTGGAAATTCCTGAACGCGATGCTCAGGGAATTCGGCCAGGGCAATCCGTTCGGGTTGTCGTTGAAGGCGAAGAGGGCCAGGAAAATTCTGGACGTGTTGCCCGACTCAGTCCAGCCTTTCAAGAACAAAGCCGAACGCTGATTATCGAAGCCGAAGTTGATAATCAGCAGGGTAAATTACGGCCAGGGTCTTTTGCGAAAGCGGAAATTCAGACAACGTCAACATCTGACGTTGTTATGGTTCCGGCTTCGGCGATTGTGACTTTTGCAGGAATCCAAAAAATCTTCACGATAAAAGATGGCAAAGCCCTCGAAAAAACGGTGGTCGTTGGCAAGCAGGCAAACGATTGGGTAGTCGTTGAAGGCCTGGATGCGAACTTGCCGGTTATTATTTCGCCCGGAAATTTGGTCTCGGGGCAGCCTGTGATCCTAGGAAAGTAAGGAAGGGGCAGGTAGTGGAGGTCTTGTCCCTCTGTTCTTCTTGGTTGATGAATGCTGCCTCGCTATGAGGTTTCCTTTGACGGTGCCCAAGTCGGGTGAAGTGTAAATAGCGAGGCAGCAAATATTTGTTTGAAAAAATAACCGCGCTGCGCTAAGCTCTGCGCCGTTCTGACCCCCCAGTTCCAGACCTTTCAATTGCTCTACTGATAGACTTGGGGAGAACAATGAAGTTTCAGTCATCTATTACTCACAAAATCGCAGTTTTCACTCTAATTGGCTTGTTAAGCGTTTCCGAAAGTCTCATCTTAAATCCAAGCGTCTTTGCTGATACTAAAAAAGACCAGCAGCTTGTTGGGCAGCTAAGTCTGACAGGGTTGGTTACTGTAAACGAGAAGAAGGCGATCAATGGAACAGCCGTTTTTAGTGATGCTCGATTGAAAGTGGCCTGTGCAGTAGGGAATCGAGCTACAGTAAATTTAGGACGGCTGGGCAGGATCGAGATGACGCCTGGTTCACAAATGGTGCTGAAATTTTCAGATGGCGTGATCAGTGGCGAGCTGGTGATGGGTAAGATTGTCGTGAGTTCCACTCCTGGGGTGAAGGTCGCAATTAATACCCCGGAAGGAATTTCTGCCTCAGATGGTAAAGGGTCATCAGTGCTTGCTGTCGCCACGCAGCGCGGGGTACGTTGTGTGCCTGTCATGGCTACACAGAGTGCAAGCGCAACAGCGCTTGGGTCAGGTGCGTTGGCTGCCATTTTGCTTGGCGCTGGCGGAACTGCAGTTGCTGGAGCTGTTGTTAGTTCACAAGCCCAGGCGTCAAATCCAAATCCCTAAAGTTTCCTTGTTGTTTGTTAGATTAAAGACTCAGAGTTGATCCAAAGCCCCACTCTCCAAACTCGGATCATCAAGTTGCTTTTTTGACTTGGTGTATTTGTTCTCTTCAATTTGTTTTTGCCATTCCGACACCCTTTCGCAATTAAATAGAAGTTTGCGGGGATCCCCAAGAGCGTGACTCTAACGATTAGGCTCAATAATCTTTTTATTCGCATTGGTTGGGCAGTTTTAGGTTCGATAATCTGTCTGATTTTCGCTAATGCCATTTTTTCGCATTTTCTGGTAAGAAATATTGCAGATCGGCGGATCGCGTTTACTCCTGTTGCCTTAAATGCCGCTGCAAAGCGATTACCATATTCTTCACGCATCCAATTTCGATTGGCTGAAGCGGAGCTTGAAGCGGCTGCGAGTGAGCCGGATAAACTTGATAAAGCCCAAGAACATGCGTTGCGGTCGGCGAGTCTATCTCCCTGGAATTACAAGCACTGGCAACTGGTCGCATTGGCAAAAGATGTTGATGGCAAGGTTGACGAGGTCGCAAGAATGCTTCAGGTAGCAACTCGGTTAGCTCCGAACAATAGCGATTTGAACTGGAGGCTGGCAAATTTTTGGTTGAGGCAGGGCAATCAGCCTGAAGCGATGAAAGCCTTTCGGTTGGCAACCAGAAATCGTGCAGATTTATTGGCGGAGGCATTTGATATTGTCTGGCAAGCTTCTGGACATGATGTAGCTGCTTTGGATGAGCTTGTGAATGAAGAGACCACAGCAAAGTTGACCCAAGCTCAATTTCTGGCCGAACAGGGGCAAGTAGAGGCATCAATAAATGTATTTCGCAATATTGATGCTCAAGCAAAATTAAGATCACAAACTGCTCAGACCTTTATTTCTGCGTTGATACAAGCGAATCGTGGTCAGGAGGCCAGAGAGCTTTGGCTTGCTGTTGTTGGGGGAGACGCATCGAGCGGGAATGGGATATGGAACGGGGGCTTTGAGCAATCTGCTCCAAAAGATTTTGGGCATTTTGACTGGGCACTCAAGGCAAGTAACTTTGCACGAATCGGGTTTGATCGCAGCGTTGCTCATAGCGGGACAAAATCACTGAAGTTGTTTTTTGCCGGGAGGCCAGACACAAAGCTCGAAAATGAAATTCAACAGTTGGTCGTTCTCAAGGCACACACCCATTATCGGCTGGAGTGTTACGCGTTGGCAAAAAATTTGACGACTTCGGAAGGTCCCAGAATCGCATTGGTTGGGCAGAAAGGGGTGTTAGCCGTTTCGGAAGTGGTTTCAGCGGATTCGTCGAGTTGGCAGCATTTGATAGTTGATCTGGTTGCTCCGCCCGAAAGCGTGATTGCATACATCGCTATTACTCGTATTCCAAAAGCAGAATACGATGGGCCGACGAAAGGCATCGTTTGGTTTGATGATTTCAAACTGACGGAACAATGATTGGAGTGATTTGATTGGCATTAGCACGCAAGTTATTTCCAGAAAGTCGGCCAACAAAGCCAGAAAAGGAAGTCGGCTTTTTGGGCGATCTGATCGCTATTGGATTGTTAGCCTGCCAATTTTTTACGACGCTCGCTTTTGGAGCAGTCGAAGCCTGGTCAATCGCTGTCTTTGGATTTTTGATTGTCATCTTGCTGACGGCTTGGGTGTGGAAGGCCGTTGTTGATCGCAGAGTGAGTTTGATCGTTCCACCCCTTGCCTTGCCGCTTGCCGCACTTTTTGTTTATGGCCTGCTGCAGAGCATTTATAAGGTCGATGCGTCGGGCAAGAGATTCGCCGTTTCGATGGATGTTGAGGCAACGCGCCTGAGCCTGGAAGTTTTACTTATCTTGCTGTTAGCGTTTTTGATCTTTGCCAATTTTTTCACCAGTAGCAAGCGGCTTCTTTGGTTTAGAAACTTTCTGATTTTGTTTGGCCTTGGGCTTTCGGTCTTTGGCTTGATTCAGAAATTTTCCTGGAACGGCAAGTATTATTGGCTCATTCCACCTAGCTCTCCACCTGCTTCTCCTTTTGGTTCTTTCGTCAATCACAATCATTTTGCTGGCTTTGTGGAAATGATTGTGCCTATTCCCATTGCAATGATAGTGATTCGAGTCGTGCAGCGAGAGATCACTATTTTTTACGGATTCGCGGCTGGAATGATGGGGCTCGCGATCATTGTCTCGCTTTCGCGTTGGGGAATGGTCAGCTTGGTGTCAAGCCTAGTTTTTATTGTTTTGTTCAGCTTAAAGCCTGCTATCAAACGCGCTCGTAGGATGGGAGATAGTGTTTGGAGGGCAGTGGTTTTACCTAGAATTGGGGCAATAGCGCTGACTGCTGTTACGATTGGTGCAGGAATTTATTGGGTGGGTGCTGGAGAAGTTCTTGATCGACTTGGTCAAACAGAGGTGCAAAGTGATTTGCGCGGCTTTGGAGAAGAAAAGAGCAGTTTTCTTGAAAGTCGTGGGCCAATATGGCGCGATACGCTGGCGATGATTCGTGAAAATTGGACGACAGGGGTTGGCTTAGGCGCATTTGAAACGGCCTATCCAGTTTATAGCAAAAGCAATGGTACGGTGATTGTTAGTCAGGCTCATAACGATTATCTCCAAATCTTGGCTGACTGTGGCGTGCTTGGTGGTGCCATTGCTCTTTGGTTTGTGGTGGTTCTCTTCAGGAATCTTGTTCGTGCCATACAGCATCAAGATGAGGTAAAGTCTGTAATGGCTTTAGGTTGTGGCGGGGGATTAGTCGCAATGCTCGTCCATAGTCTTTTTGATTTTAATTTGCAGATACCGTCTAATGCCTTACTTTTCCTGACACTGGCGGGTGCAGTCTCTAATATTCAAGCCACTGTCAAAAAGTCGAGGGCTAGTTCCGTTTAACAAGAAAACTCGGCAAGCCGCCTGGGCTGAGACCGATTAGCCGGGTGAAGAATGGTACCGAGTTGTGGAGGTAGAGTAGTGAAAAGATCAGATGTTCAATCAAAAGCTCCTATGAAAAGTTTTGCCGTTGGTTGCTTCTTGTTTGTTGTGTCTTTGACTTCAGTAGTTTGGGGACAGCAACCTGTTCGACCGGGAATCCCGGCTTCCAATCGAAATGAGACAGGGAGTGATGAAGCTAATCAGACTAGGCCTTATACTGGGCCTCAGGTCATTATGGCTGCCGATGAAGATTATAGGTTGTCGCCAAGCGATGTCATCGAAATCATCGTTCAGGACGCGCCAGAGCTTTCAGGGAATTTTCAGATCAGCAGTTCCGGAAACATTCCGATGCATTATCTGGGAGCTATGAAGGTTGAAGGCCGGACGCCTGATGAAGTCGGAAAGATGATCGCCGATGGATTGCGCGGTCGTTATTTGAAAGACCCGAAAGTTTTCGTTTCTGTCAAACAGTACAACAGTAGAACGTTTTTCATTCAAGGCGCGGTGAAATCTCCCGGCGTATACATAATTCAAGGGCGCCCGTCCTTGTTTAAGTTGATTACTATCGCGGGAGGTCTGCAAGACAAGCATGGCTCAACAGCTTATATTGTCAGGGAAGTGAAAGCTTCTCCCGACAAATTGGAAAACAGAGGTCAGAAAGCTTCCCAGCCAGCTCCTGCCACGCCAGTGGCGGAAGCGATAGATAATGCTAAAGGTTCCAATGTGGCTATCGAAGGCGAAACAGAGTTTGAGCTGATGCGCGCCAAGATTGGAGGTTTGGCGAAAGGAAGATTTGATCAGAATCTGCTGATTCAGCCTGGAGACGTTGTTTACATTCCTCCGGCAGAGGTGTTTTACGTATCTGGCGAAGTTCGTTCTCCGGGACAATACCAATATCGCGAAGGAATGACGCTGCGTCAGGCAATTACACTTTCACAGGGACCTTACTTCAAAGCAAAACTGGATAAGGGAATCATTTTCCGCGAAGACCCCATGACCGGAAAATTCAGTGAAATTGCTGTAAACATTGGTGCTGTGATTAACAAAGGTGGAATAGAAGACATCCCCATTTATCCCAACGATATCATTCTTGTTCCCAACAGTGCGGTAAAATCTGTTGCTGGGGCCTTGCTTATGGCTCTTGGAACTGGAGTCGCAACGCGCGTCCCTGTTGGCGTGCGCTAAATTTAGATAAAGATGACCCAGGCTGCTTGAACGCCTGGTATGACTTAACTGCTAAGGAAGCAAAAGTTTATGGCAGACGAAAAAACAGGTCTTGAGAAACCGCTCTCACCCGAAGAAACAGCCATTATGAGACCTTTCGCCACCCCACGATTGGGCGGCTCTTATGGTTATGGATATGGGTATGGCAATGAAGCCGCCAGCGGTCTTCATTTGCGCGAAGTGATGCGCATTATTCGCAAGCGCAAGTGGTTGGTGGCGGTCATCGCGACAATCGCCACGATTTTAGTCACTGTCGAGGTCTTCCGAACACCTTCGATTTATCACGTCTCAAGTCGCATGGAAGTGCTTAGAGACTCGCCGATGATTGTCAAAGCAAAAGACCAGGTGGTTCAGTTTGAAGATACCGATAGTCTGAACACGAAAAAGATTATTTTCACCAGTCGCCCTTTGCTTGAAGACGTCGTGATTCTTTTACAGCTTGATCAGAACCCGAAATTCATCGAAAGCATGAAGAAAAAGTCTGTGACTGAAGCTGTTCGTGAAATTACGACGCGTGTTTCGGGACAAAAAGCAGTGGACGATAACCATCAAGATGGCGACGCGATGATTGCCGGACAATCCATAGTTCTTCAAGATCGAACAACGGAAGAAAGTCAGAGGCTTTCGCCTTATGTCAACGTGTTGAAGAACAAGCTCAAGGTCGAAGCGGTTCCGGAATCAACGATCCTCGAAGTAAGCTTCGAACACACCGATCCCGAATTGGCTACGGCGATTGTGAATACCGCGGTCGAAAATTTTATCAAGCGCACCTGGAATAGCCGCACCGAAAAATTCACAGACACGTCGGACTGGCTGGAGCGTTCGACTCGCGAATTGAAGGCGAAAGTCACCCAGGCGGAATCTGCGTTGGGCGAGTACACGAAGCGAAACGAAATCTTTAGCCCCGACGGCAAGCAAACGCTGACAGCGGAAAAGCTGTCGGCATTGCATGTTCAGGTCATGAAAGCTTCGACGGAGCGAATGATTAACGAATCGCTTTACGAGGAAGTGAAACGCGGGCGAGTCAACCAGATCCCAGAAGCGTTCTCTGATCCGAAGACGGCGATGCTTAAACAGAAGCTGGGCGAGTTGCAGGTCGAGCAATCTCAGTTGAGCGTCAAGTATGGGCCGGAAAATCCGAAGGTGGCTGAAATAGAGCAGAGGATCAAGACTCTGCAAACTCAGATTTCCGAAAATCAGCGTTCAATGGAAGACAAGTTGAAAGGTGATTATGAAAGATCGGTTCACGCTGAAGCTGAGCTGAAACGTTCACTGGAATCCGCGAAAACTGAAACCGTTCAACAGAATCAGGCAGGAATACGCTTCGCTACACTTCAGGCAGAATTGGATACGGCCAGAAATCTTTACACCGATTTCCTAAACAAAACCAAGCAAGCCGACTTGCAGCTTGTCGAGCAGCACAGAAATCTGAAAGTGGTCGAAACGGCCGAACTGCCGACTTCGCCAATTGGCCCACAGAGATTTCGAACAATCTTGATTGGGTTTTTGGTCAGTTTGATTGCCGGAATCGGCTTGGCATTTTTCCTCGAATATCTGGACAACACGGTCAAGAGCGTTGAAGACATCGAACGAATTGCTCAATTGCCAACGTTGGCCGTGATACCTTCCATTGCGACAATTTCTGCCAAGGCATTATCTGGTCAGAAGAAGAAAGGAGAAGCGTCTCAGGCTATTAGTGTCAGCGCTTCATCAGATTCTGCGATGGCTGTTTCGCCAGGGAATGGAAAGCTGACCAAGTTGGTCACTCTTGATCAACTCTCTTCGGTGGTTGAAGCCTATAGAATGTTGCGCACTTCTGTGTTGCTTTCTGCAGCAGGCAACCCTCCGAAGACGATCCTTTTTACTAGCGGCCAGCCGGGAGAAGGGAAAACGACGACGGCGATCAACACGGCAATTTCGCTTTCACAGCTTGGAGCGTCAGTGCTGCTGATTGACGCTGACTTGCGCCGCCCGACTGTTCATCGCGTTTTCAAGATGGGGCAATCGCAAGGGCTTTCGACCTATCTTTCACGTCAGGTTGAAATTGATCCGCTGGTGAATAAGTTGTGGGTTCCGAACCTGTCGGTCTTGCCTTGCGGCCCGATTCCACCGAACCCGGCCGAGTTGATCAGTTCGGAAAGAATGCGGTTACTGCTGAAAGAACTTGGGCAAAAATACGACCATATTTTGATTGATTCGCCTCCGTTGATTAACGTCACTGACCCAGTGATTCTTTCAACGATGGTGGATGGTGTCATTCTGGTGGTTCAAGCCGGGCGCAGCACGCGTGATATCGTTCGAAGAGCGCGGCAAGAACTGGGTAGTGTTGGAGCGAAGATTTTTGGCGTGGTGCTGAACAACCTGGACGTCAAACGCGAAGGTTATGATTCCTATTTGGCCACGTACGGAAATTACGGGTATGGCGAAAAACAGGCTGCTCGCCGCTAAGCTCTTTATGGTGAGCAAAGCTGATCAGATTCTTTCCGATCACCTTTGCTCGCCATCTGTTTCTTGCTTGCCAAGGTTCTTCCCCAAGTATCAAATCTCGAATTTCAAATTTGAAATTGCACTCAACATAGTTTGAAGACTCCTGTTGCCCTAATCATTTTTAATCGCCCAGCCAACACCGCTCGTGTGTTGGAAGCCATTTCGCAGGCCAAACCCAAACAGCTTTTAGTCATCGCCGACGGTCCGCGAGTGACTCACCAGGATGACATTGAGAAATGCGCTGCCACGCGTGCCGTTCTCAATCGTGTCGACTGGGATTGTCAGGTGCTGACCAATTTTTCAGATATCAATCTTGGATGTGGATTGAGGCCGGCAACCGGGATCAGTTGGGTTTTTGATACGGTTGAGGAGGCGATCATTCTGGAAGATGACTGTTTGCCTCACCCGACATTCTTTCCATATTGCGAAGAGTTGCTGGCGCGATACCGCGAAGATGAGCGAGTGATGATGATCGGCGGAATCAATTTTCTACATGAAATGAGGTCGCCAATTCAGAGTTATCACTTTTCTCGCTTCGGCAGTTCATGGGGATGGGCTTCGTGGCGCAGAGCTTGGCAGCATTTCGATTACAAGATGAAACTTTGGCCGGTTGTTAGCGAAGCAAAAATTCTTGATCAGATGTTTCCTGATCCGGTTCACTGCCGATATTGGCAGGAAAAGTTTCAACATGTGTATGAAAGTAACGCCGATGACATTTGGGACTATCAATGGTTGCTGGCCTGCTGGATCAACAGCGGCTACCGCATTTTCCCAGAGGTGAATCTGGTTTCAAACATCGGGTTTGGCAAAGATGCAACGCACACCTTCGGTGAAGGCCCGTTTTCGGAAATGCCAACGGCAGGAATTGAATTTCCGCTCAAGCATCCGCCATTTGTGTTTCATTGTGCGCAAGCCGACAATCAAATGCAGGAAAGTTTTTGTGTCATGGAAGGTTGGCGAACGCCTGAGCCCGTGAGTTTGGCTAGACGCATTGCCAGAAAGTTCAAACTGGCTAACTGATTGGCAAATGCGAATTCTGCATTTTTCTACTGACGATATTACAGGTGGTGCGGCGAAAGCAGCTTATCGTCTGCATTCAGCGTTGGTCGAAGCCGGACACGATTCACAAATGATCGTTTTGAGAAAGCGTTCGGATGATGATCGTGTTCTTCAAGCTCTACCGCCGAAACCTAGGCCTTGGACTTCTAGAGCCCAACGATTGCGCGATCATATTCCCGGCCTGCGCCCTCATCCACCAATTGCAAATTACACTTTCAATTTTGACTTGCAGCCTCAAATTAATCTGGCAGCTCTGCTCGCCAATCAAATTCAGTCGCCTGAAATTATTTGCCTGCATTGGGTAAACGGTTTACTGGATGTGCGAACGATTCGGCGGTTGTACGATCAAACCCGTTGTCCGATAGTTTGGGTAATGGCCGATCAGGAACCTATGACGGGCGGGTGTCATTACTCCTTCGGCTGTGAAGGCTTTCAACGCGAATGTGGTAACTGTCCACAACTCGCTCCATCCAACGTCAAGGACCATTCGCATCTTGTTTGGCAGAGGAAGAAGGAATTCCTAACTGATTTGCCGATTTGTTTTGTTGCCCCGACAAGCTGGGGCATAAAGCGGCTTCGCGAAAGCTCGCTGTTCCAAAATCACCGATGCGAATTGATTCCATATCCCATTGATACGCAAATTTTTCGTCCGATTAATCAAACCCTCGCTCGCGATCTACTGCACTTACCTCAGGAAAAAAAGATCATTTTCTTTGGCGCCTCTTACCTAGAAGATCGCCGCAAAGGCATGCCTTTATTGTTACAAGCTCTGAACTTGTTGAATGTGCGCGCCTCTTCTGTGGAAAAAGACCGTCTCTTTCTGCTTATCGCTGGGTTAAACGGAAAACAGCTTCTTGGGAAATTGCCCTTTGCCGGTAAATATCTTGGCCAACTGAATGACGATTTGACGTTGGCCTTGGCTTACCAAGCCGCGAATATTTTCGCTTGTCCTTCTATCGAAGATGCTGGTCCAATGATGATCCCTGAAGCGATGATGTGTGGAACTCCTGTGATCGCCTTCAGTACTGGTGGCGCGCCTGACTTGATTGAAACTGGAAAGACGGGTTTCTTAGTGAGCCAAGCTGACGCAGACAGCTTGGCTGGTGGAATTCTGGGGCTACTTGGGGCTGATAACGAACTAGCGATGTGCGTTTCTGCACAATTAATCGCTAAGAAAAGGCACTCGCCTGAGGTGGTAGCAAAACAATATTTACAGCTTTTCGCATCCCTGATTCACAATGAATGATTTGTGTCGAGAACTTGAATGGGATAGTCAGTTTTTCGGAAGGCGGATTGCCCGTATTGAAAGTGACCGTCTCGACAAGCACTGCCTTAATCTGACCTTGGCATGGTGCAAAGAGCGGGGAATTGAGTGCCTATATTTTCTTTGCTCGCCAAATGATGATGAGAGTGTTGCTATAGCTGAAGCAGCTGATTTTCACCTTGTAGACTTACGATCAGAGCTAAACTGGAGAACTGAGATTCTTCAGGAACCGTTATCCAGCTTTGTCCGGCAATATCAAGAATCTGATTTGGCGACGCTTCAGCAAATCGCGTCACAAGCCTACACGGCCACGCGCTTTAGTTTTGATAGCCGCTTTTCACGTGAACAGGTGGCTGATCTTTATAAAGAATGGGTTACCGTGAGTTGCCAAAACGAGAAACATAAAATTTTTGTCGCCTGGAATGAAAATGATATTGCTGGTTTCATTACTTGCAGCTCCGACACAGAAGAAATTGGCCGTATTGGATTGCTAGGTCTGAGTGAGGAGGCTAAAGGGAAAGGATTCGGTCGGCAGCTTGTTCAAGCCGCTCAACGTCATTTCTGGGCGACTGGCATGCGCGAAGTGCAGGTCGTAACCCAAGGTCGGAATATCGCTGCTCAACGGCTTTACCAATCCTGTGGGTTTCGCACTTTCAAACTTGGTTTGTGGTATCACAAATGGTTTTAGTCAGATTTCAATGCACTATCCACCTGTCACAATCCCATTTAATCGTCCAAGCCTGATCGGTAAGGAAATGGAGTACCTTGCCCAAGCAGTTGCTAGCGGCCACATTTCTGGTGATGGAGAATTCACCAACCGTTGTCATCAGCTTTTGGAAGAAGCCGTTAATGTCCAGAAAGTTTTGTTGACAACTTCTTGCACACACGCCCTTGAAATGGCCGCATTACTCGCTGACATTCAGCCGGGTGATGAAGTCATTGTTCCTTCATTCACCTTTGTTTCAACGATCAATGCCTTCGTGCTCAGAGGGGCTCGTCCTGTTTTTGCCGATATCAGACCTGACACCCTGAACATCAATGAATGTAATATCGAAGGTCTGATAACGAATCGCACAAAAACGGTTCTACTTGTGCATTACGCAGGCGTTCCGTGTGAAATGGACAAGATTTTAGAAATTAGCAACCGGTTTGGAATCATCATTGTTGAAGATAACGCGCACGGGTTATTTGGAAAGTATAAAGGGCAGCCGCTAGGGACATTTGGCAGATTTGCCACTCAGAGCTTTCATGAAACCAAGAATTTTTCTTGTGGAGAAGGCGGCGCGTTATTACTGAATGATCCCGCGGATTTCGAACGCGCTGAAATTCTTCGCGAGAAGGGAACCAATCGTAGCCGCTTTTTTCGAGGCCAAGTGGATAAGTATTCCTGGGTAGACATTGGGTCCAGCTTTTTGCCTTCGGATATGTTAGCGGCATTTCTGCTCGCCCAATTAGAAGAGCGCGAGCGTATTCAAGCTCGACGAAAACATATCTGGCAAATGTACAATGACGGGCTAGCAAATTGGGCTCAAGCCAATGAAGTCGGCCTGCCGACAATCCCAACTCACTGCGATCAGACCTATCACATGTTTTATATGCTGTTGCCTTCGCTGGCAGCGCGACAGGAATTGATTGCTCACCTCCGCCAATCGGGGATTCTCAGCGTCTTTCATTACTTGCCTCTACATTTATCAGAAATGGGGCGCAAGTTCGGCGGCCAGGAAGGTGATTGTCCAGTCACTGAAGACGTTAGTGATAGATTGCTGCGGCTGCCGTTTTACTTCAGTCTGACGGATCAAGAACAGCAGCAAGTGATCGAAGCCGTGCGCTCCTTCAGCTGCGGACCGAAAACATTTCCTGCCGGAAAGTTTTCCTGAATGATCAGATAATACTCTTTCATGAATTTCGATTTGCCATTAAGCTCACTCCGTAGTTTCAAGCAGAACATTTTGGCCCCCAAGCAAACATCCCTCAAAACACTCTTCATTCGGTGAACTCGATGTCATTTCAAATTGGACGATCTATTTTATTGGGCGGACTTGTATCTGGGGTCATGGATTTCGTCGCTGCCTGTCTTACCAATGCATCGCGCGGAGTAACTCCAATGCGAATTGGACAATCCATTGCCAGTGGTTTGTTGGGCAGGGATGCTTTCAGCGGAGGTTACAAAACTGCTGCACTGGGTGTCATTCTGCATTTTGTCATCGCTTTTGGAGCCGCTACAGTCTTTTGCCTTGCCAGTATCAAACTGCATTGGTTGGTGGAACGACAATGGTTGAGCGGCGCGGTATTCGGAATCGTAGTTTTCTGGTTTATGCAGCTGGTCGTGTTGCCGCTTTCAGCGATTTCTTTCAAGCAAAACTTTTCCTGGCAAGTCATTTTGACGGGATTGGCTGTTCACATCATTTGCGTTGGGTGGCCAATTGCGCTGGTAGCCCGTTCGTTCTTGAAGTAAGACGTTCTATTCAAACAATTTTTACGACCACCAGTGTTTGGTCGTCCTGTGGCTGGTTTGAAGCCAGAAACTGTTTTACATCGTCCAGCACCACATCTCTAGCCTCATTGGCGCCGACTTCATCCAACCGCTCGGCCAAATCCATCAACCGCTCTTCGCCATATTCTTCGTTTTTAGGGTTCATGGCTTCGGTGATGCCGTCGGAGTAAAAGAACAGTTTGTCATTAGCCGCCAGTTGGAGGGTTTCGACTTTCAAGGTTTGGTCGAAAATCTTTCCCCTATTCAATCCCAAGCCGATGCCTCCTGCGCTCAACAGCTTGGTTTCTCCAAACGGGCGTCGAAAAACCGTTGGATTATGACCGGCGCGAGCATACATCAGCCGCTTGGTGACAGGATCAATCACTCCCAAAAACAAGGTGACGAACATTTTGCGGCGGCAGACTTCGTACAAATGCCGGTTCACTTCGCGCAGGATTTCTCCTGGATCGCTCGTCGTTTCGGAAACCGATTCCAGCAAGCCCTTGGTCAGGGTCATATACAGCGAAGCCGGAACACCTTTGCCGGAAACGTCTGCGACAACGATGCCGAGCTTACCATCGGGCAAAGGCAGAAAGTCGTACAAGTCGCCACCCACTTCTTTGGACGGTAAACAAATAGCAGCGATTTCCAAGCCGGGAATTTGCGGCGGGGCATCCGGCAGCATTTGTTGCTGGGCACGTTGAGCAACATTGAATTCCGCTTTCAAGCGTTCGCGTTCGTCGCGCGTTTCCAGCAGTTGCAGTGGAACAGCGGTTTCTTCTTCGCTGGCTTCGCGGAACTTCCAAACTCCGATGAGCGAAACGATGACGCCAGTGGCGATCAAGGCAATTACTTTCCAGGCGGCAAGTTTTAAGGAAGTCAGTGGTTGCGCCATCAACGCCGCAGCGCCAAATGCTGCCTGCGAAGCTCCCAGGCTAATGATCACTGCCAGCAAGTCGCCTCGAAAGTATGTAATAGTGAGAGCCAGCGAAACCAGCAAGGCTGCGGCAATAAGTCCTGGCGCGGACAGATAAACCGAAACGGAACCGAGCAATCCAATGCTGACCACAAGGAAAACCAGCAGTTTGGCGCGCACAGGCCATTTTACGTAAACCAAAACGAGCGGGGCCATAAAGCCAAACAGCACTAGCCCCAAATACTCAAGCCCATTCAACACCAACGCCAACGTAGGAAATGGCGACACCATCGTGTCTTCCAGGTCACTGGAATCAAGCTGCATCCCGTTGAACAATTTGCTGGCGGATAACAGCAGCGGAATTGCGACCACAATTCCGCCGGACAGCAAACCAATCGCAACGCCGCGAGCGACTGGCTTTGTCAGCAGTTTGCCTTTCAAGATCAATTCAAGGCTGATGGTGCGACGGTTGGGAAGTCGAATCGCCAGCGATTGTCCGGCAGCCCACACAAAGTACAGAGAGCCGGCAATGAAAAGCATTCCCAGCAAAAAGAAAAACCATGAAAAGAGCTTCACTACCCAGTAATTGCCACCTGCCGAACTTCCTTCATCAACGCCGACAGTCACGCCTTGAAACCAGTTGTAAGCCGTGATCAGCACGAACGTGACGGCCAGAAAAATTAACGCCTGTTTGTGTTGAATTCGGTTTAGCGCCACGCCAATAAAGTAAAAAATGGCAATCAGAAACACCGGCGGCCAGATGACAACGCCTTCGGCATTCGAAAGCACTTTGGTCAGTGTGCTGCGTTGAGAATTGAATTCTGCATCGAACTGCGACGTGAATTCCGGTTCCAGCGAAACTTGTTTGATTTTGCCGTCGCGTATCAAAGCTTTGGTCAACAACTTCATCCGCGAGCCTTCAGTTTTCCAGACAAATCGCGTTCCTTTCCGGGTCACGCTGGATTCGCTGAGTCTTGCTGAAGCCAGCACATTGTCTCCCCACAGATTTTTGACGGTTGATTCGGCTAGCTGAAGGTCGGCATCAGAAACTTTATTGGATTCAACCTGTTCGCCGCTTCCCATTTCTTTTTTGGGTTCGCGGATGGACGTGTCAAACTCCAACAACTTGCCGTTAGAGTTGATGGTTGCGGTGACTTTGCGCTGGGATTTGAAATCAATCAGTTTGACGGTGACGTCCAAAGGCGTGAAGTAGTTGTGACCGATTCCGTTTGGTTCAGTTGCAAGATAGCTTTCGCGGCGACGGCTGTATTCGGCGGAAACGTTGGCCTGATTCAATCCGGATCCTGGCGTTTCCCAGCTGACATCATTTACACCGAAATCGCGAGCCGCTCGCTTGGCAATGGCAATGGCTGCATTGTAATCAACATTGTGATTCCAACGCGCGGCAGGCATCACCTTGGGAAAGAGCAGAAAGCTTGCTGAGTAACCGATCAGGGAAACCAGAATTAGCAACAGCCAGCTTCGCATCTTGATTTGTTCGCCTTTGACGTCAAACTTTTCCATAAACCGAGTGCCTAAAATTTGCTTCCCGCGAAGCTTTCAATTTGATCTACGCGGACAATGACGGCTGTCAGGTCGTCTTCAACGCCTTGCTTCCTTGCTCGCTGAGAACATTTCTTGATGCTGTCGGTCAACGCGCGTTGCAATTCGTCCACATGCTTTTGGCCTGAAGACTTGAGCACTTTTGAAAGTTCAGCTTCCGGAGTTTTCTTTGCCAGTTGCAGGTTTTTGGCCAATCCGTCTGTGTAAAGGATAACGCTGTCACCTTCATTCAGATTGAACGAGCCTTCGGTTACAGTAACGTGCTTTGAGGAATCTCCGCGAACTGAGAATTTGATTTCTGTCTCTTCAATTTCCACCAGGCTATCGGGGCGATGTTTCTTCCCAGCCATCACCACAGGGAAGGCGCCGGTTCTAGCGTAACGCAATCTGCCATCGGCGGCATCAATCACAACATAAGCCAATCCAACGGCGGATTCTTCGTCCAACAAGGTCGCCAAACGGCTTTGCAGGCTGCGAATCACTTCAGTCGGCGAATCGTCCGTCTGAGTGTTTCCCAAAATCTTCGGCATCAAAAATCCTTTGGCAAATGCAATGGATAGCGCCGACCCAAGTCCGCGCCCGCCGCCTTCCGCGATCAGCAGACCGATCTTTCCCGGTTCCAGTTCAAACACGTCGTAAAAGTCTCCGCCGACTTCAAACGCTGGCAAACACTTGGCCGCAATGGAAAAGTATTTGCTCTTGGGCACTGTTGCAGGCATCAATCGTTGCTGCGCCAGGCTGGCAGCCGAAACTTCGGCCTGCATTGAAAGTCGCTCCGCCAGCAAGCTGGCATACACTGGCCGGACTTCTTCTTCGCTGTACATTTTGCCTTTGAAGAAAAAGTACAACTCGACAAGCAGCAGCAATACCACGGCGGATATCGAAATCATCCCGGATTGGCGTATCGAAGCCGCTGGCTGGGCTGCCAACCCAATCGCAAATGAAAAGAACGTCGGCGCTGCAATCGCGACAATTGCCGTCAGCAGATCAAAACTCAGATATGCCAACAACACCATGGCAGCTCTAACCGTTGCCGCAAGCAACGTTCCTTCCCACGGCCGAAAATCTAGGTATGGAGCGGCGCAGGAAGCCCACATAAACAAGAAGACAAACAACATTCGTGTGCGCCCAAGCTTGCGCCTTCGCAAAAAGAACGGCAGTGGCACCAGCAAGCCAATGACGATGATGACCATGACATCAGTTGGCCAGGCCGCAAATGCCGCAAACGATGGCAGGTAACCCAACCAGGCACTGATCAGAGGTTCAGGCGGCTCGCCTTTTCCCGGAATCAACGTCCAGGGCAAGGTTGAGAGTCGAAATCCAAGCATTACCCATCCGCCAATTGCCAGTCCTGGCACGACGGAACGCGCAACATTGCGCGAAAAGATTTTTCCGTCCAGCAATGCGTCCAGCGAGGTCAGTTTGCCCGGAAAGGCTTCGCGAATGTCGCCTTCACCTCCGCCATAAGCCATGCCAACAAACAGCCCGATGACCAGGTAAAACATGGCCGTCGAAAACTGAATTCCCCAATCAGGCACAGGAAACCCCGGATTGCCCGCTACTTGGGCAACAACGAAATCAGAAACCAGCACGAAGCTGGACATTGCCGTGGCGAATCCCAGAACGAGTACCAATACTCGCTGGTAGGAAACTTCTTTTTGTCTGGCGCGCTGCACAAACCGATAAATTCCAAAAATTACGCTGATGGCAGTCACCAGGCAAAAGGCAATGATGCTGAGGATTTTTAGCAACTTGCGCGGATTGTGATGAGCCTTGATAAAGTCATCGTCGAGCTTTGCTTCGAAACGATCCGCCGCCAGCGTTCCACCGTTTACAAAGAAAACGCTTTCAAGCTTGAATTCCGGGATTGAACTGAGTGGCCATTTCCAAATGTATTTTCGGTTAACGCCTTTGGGTCTCATTTGGCCGGGCCCACCAGGAGGCGGAGACGTCGGCGGTGCTTCCAATATCAATTCGCCGGAAAACGGAACGCCTGCCGCCGCGAGTCTATGCTGCAACGCGTCTTCGGCAATTTTTCTGGCTTCAGGTTCGCCGGGGTCTTCCGCATCGCCGAACTTGGGTGATTTCTGGGTGAAGCCAATTACGCGCCCATCAACGGCCATTTCGACTTCGATATTTTCGCTGCGATCTGGCGAGCGAAACAGCACAGCCACAACTGAGGCTGGAAAAGTTTTCCGCGCCAACTCGCGGTCAGGGTTGGCGGGCAACTGTTGATAATAGTGCAGGTCATTATTGGCTTTGATCCAGCACAAACTGCTCCAGTTAGTGAGGTTGATATTTCGGGAGGCCGCAACCCCTGACGCAATGGCAATGGCTTGCGACCGATCAATCGCCAGATTGGTTCGCGCGGAAGCGTCGTACTTCAACACCAGCCACACTCCCAGAAAGTAGGCTAGCGGAGAAAGCAGCAGCAACATTATTCCAACACGGCGCACCGGACTGGAAAGAGTATTTTTGAGCATTATTTTTTGCGGTGGCTCTCGATGTATTTGCGAGCAAACTCGTTCAGGTGCGGAGCATTTTCCAGACCGATTTTCTTTGCTTCTTCTTCGGCCTTTTCAAACGTCCAACCATCACGGACAACTCTGCGAATCAGCCAAAACGCTCCGACGCGAATGGAAAGCGCGCAATGGATGTAAGCCGGGCGATTGGCCGGGTCGTCAGTGATCTTCAAAAACTCGTCCACTTGTTCGTCTTTCGGCGATGCGAAAACGACCGGAATGTTGAAATAGTTCAATCCAAGTTTTTTGGCTTCCGCTTCTTCTTCGCTGGCGCGATGTTCGCTGGGCTGGCGCAAATTGATGATCGCTTTGACGCCTTCAGCTTTTAACTTGGCCAGATGCTCCAAGCGCGGTTGAGCGCCAGTACAGAAATCATCGTTGACCTTCAGGAAGTTCCGAATCGGCGGAACTTCCTGTGGATTCAAGCCTGAATAATCAGACGGAGAACAAAACCCGCTGAACAGTGCCAGCAGAATGATCGAGAAAAGCTTCATTGCGATTTACTCCTCGTCTTCGCGCAGTTTTGCCAAAACGGAAAGGTCTTCCAGAGTCGTCGTGTCGCCCACGGTCTGAGAGCCGGAAGCGATGTCGCGCAGTAAGCGGCGCATGATCTTGCCCGAACGAGTTTTCGGCAGCGCGTCGCTGAATCGAATGTCGTCGGGTTTGGCCATCGGGCCGATTTCCTTGGCGACGTGTTTGCGCAGCTCTTCCTTCAATTCATCCGAAGCCTTGTGGCCGGATTCCAATGTGACGAATGCGGCGACAGCTTGGCCTTTCAGATCGTCCGGCCGTCCGACAACTGCCGCTTCGGCGACTGCCGGGTGAGACACCAGGGCGCTTTCGATTTCCATCGTTCCCAACCGATGACCGCTAACGTTGATCACATCGTCCACGCGTCCCATCAGCCAGAAATATCCGTCGTCATCGCGCCGAGCTCCGTCGCCGGTGAAATAACATCCTTTGATATCAGACCAGTATTGCCGTTTGAATCGCTCCGGATCACCGTAAATCGTGCGTAACATCCCAGGCCAAGGTTTGGTGATGACCAAAAAACCGCCCTGATTCTTTCCGACGGATTCGCCTTCGCGGGTTTGAATGTCCGGCACAATACCTGGGAAGGGAAGTGTCGCCGAACCGGGTTTAGTTGGGATCGCTCCTGGAATTGGCGAAATCAAAATGCCGCCGGTTTCGGTTTGCCACCACGTATCCACGATCGGACAGCGCTCTTTGCCAATGACGCGGTGATACCACATCCAGGCTTCCGGGTTGATCGGTTCGCCGACCGAACCCAGCAGGCGCAAACTCGACAGGTCATATTTCAGCGGCCACTGTTCGCCCCACTTAATGAAAGTGCGAATCGCTGTGGGAGCCGTGTACAGAATGTTGACCTTGTGCTTTTCGATGATGTGCCAGAAGCGGCCAAAGTCCGGCGTGTTCGGCGCGCCTTCGTACATTACAACAGAAGCTCCGTTTTGCATCGGGCCGTAAACGATATAACTGTGCCCCGTCACCCAACCGATATCTGCTGTGCACCAGTACGTGTCATCGTCTTTCAGGTCGAACACCCATTTCGCTGTCAGATATGTGTGGACCGAATACCCCGCGGTAGTGTGGACAATGCCTTTCGGTTTTCCGGTCGTTCCCGAAGTGTACAGAATGTAAAGCGGATGCTCTGAGTCCAACGGTTCCGCTGGGCAAACGTCCGAAGCTGTTTCCATCAACTGGTGATACCAATGGTCGCGGCCCGGCTCCATGTGGATTTCGTTCTTGCAGCGTTCGACGACGACGACATGTTTGACGCTGGGACACTCTTTGATCGCAGCATCCACCGCAGGTTTCAACGGCAATGCCGATCCGCGGCGATAACCACCGTCGGCGGTGATGACGGCCGTTGCTTCGGCGTCGTTGATACGGTCTTTCAATGCTTCAGCTGAAAAGCCGCCGAAGATGATCGAATGCGTCGCTCCGATGCGCGCGCATGCCAGCATCGCCACCGGCAGTTCTGGAACCATCGGCATGTAAATCGCGACGCGGTCGCCTTTTTGAACGCCGAGGCCTTTCAGCACATTCGAGAACTTGCAGACTTCGCGGTGAAGCTGTTGATACGTCAACGTGCGCGTGTCGCCGGGTTCACCTTCCCAAATGATGGCGGCTTTGTTTTTGCGCCAGCTTGAAAGATGGCGATCCAGGCAATTGTACGAAATGTTGGTCTGACCTCCCACAAACCATTCTGCAAAGGGTTCATTCCAGTTCAGAACTTTGTCCCAGGGCTTGAACCAATGTAGTTCGCTGGCGATTTCCGCCCAGAATCCTTCAGGGTCTTCGACGGAACGTTTGTAAATTTGATCGTACTGTTCGCGGCTGGTGATATGAGCCGATGCGCTAAATTCCGATGATGGCGAAAAAACACGGTCTTCTCTCAGTGATGAATTAATGTCAGGTTGCTGCGACATTCTTCCTCCGAAACGATTTGTGGATTGAAATTAAGGTACGGCGGGAATAATACCCGCGCTGCTTCAGACAGACAATAAGCCAGACGTCGAACGGCAGCGAATTCCTGTGGTTTGCTTCTACACGAGCTTGTGGCAAAATCTCCGTGTCCATCAAACAAGCATTTCAAAGACAATTAAGCATCAGCAAATCCATTCACTAACGACAGCTACCGACAGAGTACGTGTGTCTGAATCGGCAATACGTTTGTGCTGACAGGGCGAACGTTTCAACTGCCAAAATCATTATTTGATCCATTGAGGAGAACATGAAGACTTCGGTCATTCGTTACCGTGTCGCGGATTTTCTGCGTCAATCCCCGCCGTTTGATGTGATTTCATTGGAAGACTTGCTGGAATTTTCAGGGCTTGGGCGCGTGGTCTTTCACGAAGACGACATTTACCTGTTTCGCAAAGACGAAACACGCGAACCAAAAATCTGGGTCTTGCAACAAGGAAAAGTAGAAATGCTGGACGAATTGCCCGCCGGAGAATTGTTGCGTGATGTGTTGGGGCCCGGAGACATTCTGGGCTTAAGGCGCGACGCTGCCGATGAGGTTTACAGGCAAACGGCACGCACGGCAACGGATGTCATTCTATACGCATTCGATTTGAGCGCGTTTGAAACGCTGATTGGCAAATACCCGGAATCCGCGCGGTTTTTGACGGCGCATATTTCTGCGGCGGCTCAGTACACCAAAGCTCTGCAGATGCCTGTGACGCGAGAACGCCTGTTGACCGAAAAAGAAAAGAGCGTTTGGTTGAATGCCGCTGAGCCTTCGACAGATTGGCTGGCTCGCAAGTTGGTGACCTGCAAGCCTTCGCTTTCGATCAGAGACGCCGCAAAGCAAATGATTGCGGCAAACACCGAAGCCGTTGCTGTTGTGGCCGCCAACGGAAGCCCGTTGGGATTGATCACGAACAAGGAACTCCGTGAGGAAATCGCTCAGGTCAGTCTGGTGGCGGATACTCCCGTGGAATTGCTGATGACTCGCCACTTCACCGTCGCGCCTGCTTCGTTGGGGATTCCGCAATACTGGATAGAGATGCTGCGCAATCGCTGCCAATGGCTGGTGCTTACGCAAAACGGGGCCGCGTCTTCGTTGTTGCGAGGCATTGTTTCGGATGCCGATCTGGAAGTTGCCTGCGGAAAAAATCCGGCTCTTTTGTTGCGGGAAATGGTAGCGGCGGAAACTGTCGAGGCATTGGCCTATCTATGGGGCCGAGCCACAGAATTTCTGAAAGAAAGTCTGGTCGGACCCAGCGTGATCGAACCGCTTTCGCAAATGCTGAATGAATTGCGCGCAGTGTTGATTGAACGTGTGCTGCATATTTCCGAAACGGAAATTGCTCGCACTGGGCAAAGCAATCCTGGGCTTCCACACAGCTGGCTTTTATTTGACGACGGAGGTCGCCGGGAATTGCTGACGCCGACTATTCCGGAAATAGGATTGGTGTATGCCGACCCACTCAACGGCAATTTAGAGGCGGCGGAAAAATACTTTTCGATCCTGTCCAAAAAAGTGATCGCGAAGCTGGAAGCTTGCGGGTTGCAAGTTAAACCATCCGCTATGAAGGCTGAGCCAAAACGTCAATGCCAAACCCTTTCTGATTGGAAAGCATTTTATCGCGCTCACATCACCGATCCCATTGGCAGCCAGATTTACTCCGCGCGCAATTACTTCGATGTTTATGTTGTCGCTGGCGAAGCCGCGTTGGGAACCGAATTGCAGGAATTCATCGTCGAGGAATTGGCGAAAAGCGATGTGTTGATTCCGATTCTGGCGAACGACACGATTGCCAATTTGCCGCCGCTGACCTTTCACCAGGGAGCCGTGCTGGAAGCAGATGGCAGGGTGAATCAAACGCTGGATATTGAGAAAGCAGTTTTGTTGCCGATCACGGACGCGGCGCGTGTGATGGCATTAACCGAGCGAAGTATTTCCAGCGCCAACACTTTGCAGCGGTTGCAGCAATCGGCAAAAGCGTTTCCTCAACACAAATCTATTTTGACCGATGCTGCCGAAGCCTGGCGCATTGTGGCTTATCATCACGCGTTGGCGTGGTTTGCCAGGCAAGACGAGGCCGTTGTCATTTATCCCGCGCGGTTGAACCGATTTGAACAACGCCTGCTCAAAACGGCTTTTGATTCCACGCGCCGGTTTTTGGATTTCGTGTCTTCCATCAATCATCTGAGCATCGCGCAATGAACAATCATCTACCGGAATTCATCAAAGAGTATCTGAATTGTTTTGACCAGACCTGGACGGATCAAACGTCTGCGGAAGACATTCGCTTTGTCGTGCTGGATTCGGAAACCACTGGGCTTGATCCACGGCGCGACCGGCTGATCACCATCGGAGCCGTCGCGGTACAGGCCAATGAAATGATTCTAGCCGATTCGTTCGAAGCGATGTTGAAACTTGCCTACAACGGAGCTTCGGTCACGGTGCACGGCATCACCCGCGAAGAAGCGCGCGAAGGCTTGGACGAACCGGAAGCACTCAAACAATTTCTGCCGTACTTGCGCGACGGAGTCATCGTCGGCCATCACATCATGCACGACATTGAAACCTTGAACGCCGGATACGAGCGGCACTTCGGTTTCACGCTGCGCAACCGCTTTCTGGATACGATGGATTTGACACTGCACCTGCAAAAAGACGGAGCTTTTGCCCACCGCCAGCAGGAAATTCAAGGCTTTTCTCTGGATGCGTTGTGCGACTTTTTCTCCGTTGAACCGCACGACCGTCACACTGCTGGCGGAGACGCGTTCATCACAGGCTTGATCTTGCTGCGCTTGTTGCACAGCGGCAAAACTGTAGGCCGCACCACTCTGGGCAAGTTGACAGAACCTTTTTCTCCCGAAGAAGAACAGTAGGGGCGGTTTTCCAGCCTGCCCGGATTCCTGCCTCTGCTCGCAGGTTCACCGGACTCGAAAACCTGCCCGACGCAATGTCTCACAAACCTGATTGCTTGACACCCTTCCGAGCCGCATGAGATTCTCTCCCACTTTGATGAGCACGCTTACGCAATCTATACAGCTTAAAGTTGGTAAAACCGTGGTGGAATGTGCTTAGAGCTTGTTTCACCGCAACGGACGGGCTTGCAGCCTAGTCCCACATTCTCCTGAGGAGGCTTTTTCTAAGTGAAATCACACGGCAAATTTCTTTTCACCTCTGAGTCCGTGACAGAGGGGCACCCGGACAAGATTTGCGATCAAATCTCGGATGCGATTTTGGATGCAGTTCTGGCTGAAGACCCGAAAGGTCGCGTCGCCTGCGAAACGCTGGCAACCACCGGAATGATCGTCATCAGCGGCGAAATCACCACCACTGCGCGAGTGGATTATCAGAAAGTTGCGCGCGAAACCATTCGCAAAATCGGTTATGACCGCGCCAAATATGGGTTCGATTGCGACACTTGCGCGGTGATCAACGCAATCAACACGCAATCGCCCGACATCGCCATGGGCGTGGACACAGGCGGCGCTGGCGACCAGGGGTTGATGTTTGGCTATGCGTCGAACGAAACCGAAGAGTTGATGCCGCTGCCGATTCAATTGGCGCATCGTCTGGTTCGCAAACTCAGCGAAGTTCGTCGCGACGGCACGCTTGGGTATTTGCGCGCGGATGGCAAATCTCAGGTGACGGTTGAATATCAGGATGGCAAACCGGTTCGCGTTGATGCAGTCGTCATTTCTTCGCAGCACGCGCCTGACGCAACTGCCGAACAGATTCGTGAAGACGTGATTGATCACGTTATCAAGCCCACCATTCCAGCCAACCTGCTGGATGCCAACACCAAAATTTACGTCAACCCGACCGGACGTTTCGTCACTGGTGGCCCGCAAGGCGACACCGGTCTGACCGGACGCAAAATCATCGTTGATACTTACGGTGGAGCGGCTCCGCACGGCGGCGGCGCGTTTTCGGGCAAAGACCCGACAAAGGTTGACCGTTCGGCTTGTTATATGGCGCGTTACATTGCGAAAAACATTGTGGCGGCAGGTATTGCCGATCGTTGCGAAGTGCAATTGGCGTATGCCATCGGTGTTGCCGAACCCGTTTCGGTGTACGTGGATTGTTTCGGCACCTCGAAGATTGATGAAGGCAAGCTTTCGGATATCGTCCGCGCCAACTTCAATCTGACGCCGAAAGGCATTATTGAAACGCTTGATCTGCGCCGTCCGATTTACCAGCAAACCGCCGCATTCGGCCATTTCGGTCGCAGCGAAGATGGCTTCAGCTGGGAGAAAACCGACAAAGCTGCAAAGCTGCGTTCGGAAGCCGGACTGAGTTAAACAAATAGGTGTAGTACAGGGAGCGGTAGCGACCTGGTGATTTCCGATTGCTTTGTCATCGCGTCACCAAGTTGCTACCGCTCCCTGTACCGATATAAGGAGTTACAGTGGATAAGAAGTGTGAAATCAAAGACATTGGCTTGGCCGATGC
>DAOMFR010000068.1:23991-35233 GCA_035429885.1 Blastocatellia bacterium | reverse complement strand
GGCGGTTGCTGATTACTTTTCTTATCAATTCGTTCCCGCGCCGAAAACCATTTACCGCCATGCCAGAAAGCTGCGTGCCGGGCATTGCCTGATCGTCACACCGAATGGAACGAGCGAACGTCAATACTGGGAAATTGATTTCAGTCAGACTGAACAACACAGCGAAGTCGAATGGCGCGAACGATTGTTCGACGAATTTCGCTCAGCCGTAGAAGGACGCTTGATTGGCGAGGTTCCGCTCGGAGCGTTTTTGTCTTCCGGCGTGGATTCATCGGCGGTCGCCGCGATGATGAGCCAAATCAATTCGCGGCCAGTCGTCACGGCTTCAGTGGGGTTTAGCGACGAAAGATTCAGCGAAGTCGACGACGCTCGACGCTTTGCCGAAAGCCTGAACGCTGACCACCACGAATGCATCGTCGCGCCTGACGCTGTTAGTGTTATTGAAAAATTGGCGTGGCATTTTGACGAACCCTTTGCCGATGCTTCGGCAATTCCGACATTTTATGTTTCGCAAGCCGCGCGCGAATTTGTGACGGTTGCGCTGTCTGGTGACGGCGGCGATGAAAACTTTGTTGGATATCGCCGCTACGTATTTGACGCGCTGGAACATCGTGTGCGAGCGATTGCTCCAGTCAGGCCGCTGTTTGGCGCGCTTGCCAGCATTTATCCGAAAGCCGATTGGCTGCCGCAACCGCTTCGCGCAAAAGCGACGTTGCGGAATTTGTCGCTTGAGCCTGCGCAAGCGTACTTTCATTCAGTGTATGGCGCGACGGCAAATGAACGCGACGGTTTGCTCAGCAGGGAAGTGCACGCTGAATTGCGCGGCTACGATCCGTTTGAGCTTTTCGCCGAACACTACAGACGACCGACCATCGATGATCCCATTGCGCGCGCTCAGTACGCTGACATCAAACTGTATTTGGCCGACGACATTTTGACGAAAGTGGATCGCGCCAGCATGGCGGTTTCGCTGGAAGTCCGCTGCCCGTTGCTGGATCACCGACTGATGGAACTGGCTGCGAAGATGCCTTCGTCATTGAAGCTGCGGGGCAGGGAAGGGAAGTACATTTTCAAACGCGCAGTGAGCGAATTGCTGCCGCCGGAAATTTTGACTCGGCGCAAGCAAGGTTTTGTCGTTCCACTGGCAGAATGGTTGCGAACGGATTTGCGAGAGTTGGCGGAAAGTTTGTTGTTCGATTCGACGGCAAACGATGACTGGCTGGAATCGCCGGCAGTGGCGAAATTGTGGCAGCGGCATCAATCCGGCTTGCGAGATTATTCGCGTCCGTTGTGGTCGGTGCTGATGTTCCGAATGTGGCAGCGAACTTTTGAGTGATGAACATTCTCACCTTTACAACGTTATGGCCGAACGCGGAACAACCGAGCTTCGCCATCTTCGTCAAACATCGCGTCGCGGCGATTGCCAAACTCGATGGCATGAATGTTCGCGTTGTTGCGCCTGTGCCGTATTTTCCGGACATCTCCGGCGTGCTGCCACGCGCGGTGCTGGCTCGCTGGCAGCAAATGGCGCGAATGCCGGAGCAAGAAGAGATTGGCGGCTTGCAGACTTTTCACCCGCGTTATCTGGTGACGCCGAAAATCGGTATGAGGTTTTACGGCGATTGGATGGCGCGCGGAGCTTGGGAAACTGTCCAACGGCTTCATGCTGAACAGCCAATTGATTTGATTGACGCGCATTACGTTTACCCGGATGGGTACGCGGCAACACTGATTGGCGAGCGGCTGAATGTTCCGGTTGTGATCACTGCGCGCGGCACAGACATCAATCTGTTTTCCCAAATGCGGCTGATCCGTCCGAAAATTGTCGCTGCTTTGAACCGGGCTGCGGGAATCATCGCCGTCAGTGAAGCACTGAAACAGCGAATGATCGAACTCGGCATTTCGGCGGAAAAAATCGCCGTCATACGCAATGGGGTTGACCGCGATGTGTTTTACCCGCGCGATCGCCGTGACATTCGGCAGCGGTTGAAGCAAAACCCCGAAGACCGAATTTTGCTTTCTGTGGGCGCGCTGGTTTCGCTGAAAGGATTTGACCGTCTGATCGAAGCGATGGCTTTGCTGAACGGAGCAGGGCAGGGAAGTCGGCTGAAGCTGTTTATCATTGGAGAAGGCCCAGAACGCCGGGCGCTCGAAGCTCAAATCTCAAATTTGAACTTAACAGATTGCGTTCACTTGATCGGCGCAAAGCCTCAATGCGACTTGGCTGATTGGTATTCCGCTGCCGACCTGTTTTGTCTGGCCAGCCATCGCGAAGGTTGTCCGAATGTCGTCGTAGAAGCGTTGGCTTGTGGAGTGCCGGTCGTGGCGGCAGATGTCGGAGGCGTTGCGGAATTGATTGGCTCGAGGAATTGCGGGTGGTTGGTTTCGTCGCCCACAGCCGAAACATTTGCGGCTGAAATCCAGGCGGCTCTGGCGTCCGTATGGAATCGTGAGCAGATTGCAACGGCCAGCGCGACACGATCATGGGACGAAGTTGCCACCGACGTCAGGGATTATTTCACTGCCAGCGGAAAGTTCGCCAAGGATTAAAAAAGCGATTGAATCGCATTACTCAACCAAGTACACTCCGTTTGCACTTAGAAACGCATGCTCAGCAATTGATATTCAGCGGTTTGCGATGTTCAGCCACGTCGCTGGTTTTTTTCACACAGATCGTTTTACGGCATTGCCCGGTCAGAATGACGACCGAGGGCTATGTTTGTTGCTTTCAGCCATGCAATGAACTTTCAAAAGGGGGAAATCATGAAAACCTACAGTCGCGTTTGTGCCGCTTTGCTGGTTTTACTAGCGTCTTTGTTGGCAGCGACAGTCTACGCTCAGGAAAGATCAACGCAGCGTCCAGCGACCACCATCAAACAACAGCCAGTAGTCGCTCTGGAACCACAGGCAAGAGTGAAATCCACACCGACTCCTACTCCCACACCTGGGGCTAAATTGAAGCGGCCATTGGGCAAACAGTCTGCGGTTGCTGTGGAAATGCAAACCCGTCAGCCCAGTTATCCTCAAATGCCAGGTGTAATTGGTGTTGAACTTGGTAACGCCAGATCCATCGTGGTTCGCATTCAACCGAACGCGAAGTTGTCCGTGCTTGAAGGGCGGTACACCAACAATTATCCGCCGGGCGTTGTGATCAATCAGTCTCCTGAGCGAGGCACACCCTTAAAGCCGGGCGCAGAAGTAATTTTGTATTCCAACCCTCAGCCGCCAGTGACATATCCGAAAATGCCGGGACTGATCGGATTGGATTTTTCAACCGCAGTGCGAAGGCTTTCTGCCTTGACTCGCGGCAGCATACAACCGCGCAGAGCCATGGCAAGGCGAAACAATCCGAATTACGCACCTGAGGCTGTGGTCATTCAGTCTCCTGCTGAAGGCGCGGATTTGAAACCAGGCACGGAAGTGGTGTTGTACCTGAATCCGCAACCGCCGCCGACTCCGTCGCCGGTTTATCCGAAGATGCCGTCTTTGATTGGTGCCGATCTCGGAGCTGCTGGGGCGACATTGCAGAGAGAGGCTCCAAATGTCCCAGTTCGGCGCGTAATGGCAGCCAGTGTCAATCCTACTTACGGGGCCGGAGTGATCGTTTCGCAGTTTCCGAATGCGGGAACCGAATTGCGGCCGGGAATAGAGATAGTTCTGACTGTCAATCCGCGTTCCAGGCCGACTCCAACCCCGACGCCAGTTCAGAGAAACGTGCCGGAAGTTCGCGGGCTGAACTATGGCGAAGCGAGCGGAGTTTTGGCAAGCCTGCAATTGAGGATTGCAGCAACGTCGAACCCTGTGGGGAACTTCAGAGATTTTCGTGTCACGGAACAGCGCCCCCAGCCGGGGGCGACGCTCCCAATTGGCGGAACGGTTTCAGTGGATATCGCACCTCCGCCCACTCCAACGCCAAGCGCGACACCCACACCAACACCGACACCATCGCGAACTCCGACACCAGCTCCGTCGCCAGTGTTGGTTGTCGTGCCTGATGTGGGAAAGAAAGGGCTGACAGATGCGATCAATTCCTTGCGCAATGCTCAGCTGGATGTGGGAGATGTGACCCAGAAAGACCCGAAAGACAATTCGAGTTATGTTCTGGAACAGCAGCCTTTGCCAGGGCAGCGAGTCGCCGCAGGAACGCGCGTCAATCTGGTGATTGGGAAGCAGGTGGAAACGGGAGGAATCCTGAAAGAGCTTCCCAAAGTGTTTGGAGTCATGGGGCTGGGCTTTATGGCATTTTTGCTGGGGAGGCTGTGGAAAAGAATTTGGTCAAAAAAAGGCGGCTCTCAAGATGGTATTCCTACGCTGAAATCGCCATCGGATCCTGTGCCGCAGACGATTCCACCGGCCTTAAGTTTCCGAACGACAATGGATTCCAGCTCATCGGAGTTTGCGGCTTCAACCGACTTGCACGTGGGATTCGCGCTGCGATTTTTACCCAAAGCAGATTGGGGGCAACAGCACATTACTTTAACCGGCGATTTGATTGCCGCTGAAAGCGAGGAGTTATGAACGACGTTAATGTAAGCTTGAAAGAGTTTTTCGGCTTGAAAGAAGTCAAGCTGAATGAGGCCGGAATGGAAGCCATTAAAGATCAGGCGACTGACGCGGTTTCCAAATTCGGTGGCAGTGTCTTTGCCGACGGGTTGAGAAATGCGATTGCCGGAAGTTTCGACATGAGTTTGGGCGGCATTCTGGCTGCGGCCTGGAGCAAACGCAGAGAACTACACAAGTTCCTGGAAAAGCCGGAAGCCACCAATTACCTGCGGCTGGCCAAGCACGTGGTGAATTCAGACCATAAGCCCGAAGTCGAAGTCCTGTTCAATGAAAAGGTCGTGGCGAAATTCCAGTTCGAAGTGAAATTCAAACTGGAAATTGACGGCGCAAATTTGATGATTCACGAAGGGATGATCAAAAAGGTCACCGCTGTTTCCGGCAAAGGAAGCTGCACGATCAGTTACAAGGGCTATGAGCTTTACAAAAAAGAATCGCAGCAAATTGATCTGCCCGGTGATGTCGAATTCAACCCCGGTATTGTGCTTCGCTCGGCAGTAGAACCTCCGCGCGTCACACAGACGTTTGTGACAGTCTGATCTCGAATTCCGTGCTGGTGGAAAGTTACGAGGCTGGCGGCGAAGCGGCGGTCAGGCCTCGTAACTTCGCCATCAATCGTTTCAACGCGCGCACTGCTTTGGGTCCCAGCCAGATCAGCAAAACCAGAAAAATTACGACGACGATCAAAATCAGGATGGGAAAGAACGCCATCAAAACGGTCGAACCGAAAGTGACAATGTCTTCGACGATGCTCAGCGCGAAGTTGGAAATCGGTTCAGGGCTGGTGTTTGCCGCCAACCGAGTCGCTGCTTTGGTGCCGTGGGAACTGAGGGCAATGCCTCCGCCGACGATCATGGCCACCGCTTTGACTGCCGGATCGAATTCGGCAAACGCCGTCGCCGCCAAAATGGCTCCGGCGGGTACTCGTATAAAGGTGTGGACCGCGTCCCAAATGGAATCCACTGCCGGGATTTTGTCAGCAACGAATTCGATCAGGTAAAAAGCTCCGGCCAATCCGATCAACCACCATTCGCCCAACACATTCAATCCACCGGGCAATTTCACCAGTTCAAAGCGTTGCAGCAGCCCGAGTGTGACTACGGTTGCGTATAAATTAATGCCCGACAGCCAAGCCGATCCCATTGCCGTGCCCAGTGTTGTCAGCCAGTCAGCCGTCATCGCCAACCTCCTTTTGTCGTGAAAGGGAAATCATTCCAGGATTCAATGCCGGGCGATTATAGCTGTCACCTTCCAGATTGGTAATTGGAAATTGCCGTGGATTGCGGGTATAGTTTGCCGCCTTGTGGATGACCGCTGAAGGCCCTTCAGAGTATGAATGCTTCAAATGACCGCTTCATTGCCCCTCCGCTGGTTGCAAGAATTCTCGCTCGTGATCTGCGCGCGATTGCTCGCGCAATTTCCAAGATCGAAAACGATGCCGCCGATGCGAATGACATCCTGAAAGCGCTGTTCGCGCACACAGGCAAAGGTGTGACGATTGGCATTACGGGGGCTCCGGGAGCAGGCAAGTCTTCACTGGTAGACAAGCTGGCGATGCATTACCGCTCGTTGAGCAAAACCGTGGGCATCATCGCGGTGGATCCTTCCAGCCCGTTTTCGGGCGGAGCAATTCTGGGCGACCGCATTCGTATGCAGACGTTAGCGAACGATCCAGGCGTGTACATTCGTTCGATGGCGACGCGAGGAAATCTGGGCGGTTTGGCGCGGGCCACAGTGGATGCGGTTGCGGTGCTAGATGCAGCTGGCTACGATAGAACTTTGGTTGAAACTGTCGGCGTCGGTCAGGATGAAGTGGAGATCGTCAAAACCGCCGATGTTTCTGTTGTTGTGCTGGTTCCCGGAATGGGCGATGACATCCAGGCGATCAAAGCCGGGATTATGGAAATCGGCGATATTTTTGTCATCAATAAAGCCGAGCGTGATGGCGTCGAACGCACCGAACGCGAATTGATTAGTTTGTTGGAAATGTCCGAGCGCTCGGACGGCTGGCGACCGCCGATTGTTCGCACGGTGGCGACTCAGAACAAAGGCATCGCCGAGTTCGTTGAAGCGATTGAAACATACGCCTCGTTTAGAAAGCAGCGGAGCGCCTCACTGGAACGCAGCGCTGGAATTGCTGAAAACCGCATTGTCGAATTGTTGCGTGAACGGTTATTGCGGCTTGTTGTCGGCAAACTGCTTGCCCCAAATGAACTTCACGAATTGGCGCTGGCGGTCGCTGCACGCCAGCGCGATCCGTATTCCATTGTCGAAGAAATCATCGCAAAGATTGAGATCAAATAGACAGGATGTACCGGATTCGCAAGATTGATGAGCAGGAACGGATTCCTGACAAGCACATCGGCCCTGTCTGATTCAACACTATGGGAAGCAAAATTCAACATCTCGGAATTGCTGTCGGTTCGATTGATCAGGCGTTGGAGTTTTGGCGTGACGGGCTTGGCCTGGATCTGAAAGAAATTGAAGTTGTCGAAGATCAAGGAGTTCGTGTGGCGATGTTGCCCATTGGCGAAAGCCGCATCGAATTGCTGGAGCCGACCGGCGAAGAGACTCCGGTCGGAAAATTCATCGCCAAACGCGGAGCCGGAATTCATCACCTTTGTGTGGAAGTCGAAGACGTTGCTGCCAAACTGGCTGACCTGAAAGCCAAAGGCGTGCGTTTGATTGACGAACAGCCGCGCATCGGAGCCGGGGGCGCGTTGGTTGCCTTCGTTCACCCGGCCAGCACCGGCGGAGTCTTGATCGAATTGACGCAACGAGGAACCGGAACACATTGAACTGGTGGTTGGTGATTGGTGACGGGTGGTTAGGAATTGTTTTGATCAACCACACGTCACCAATCACCAACTGCCAACCACCAACCACCTTTTTATCGTTTATCGAAGGAGATTGATTTTGAAATCATTTACGAAACTCATCCTGATTTTGGCGCTGGTCGCCAATTTGCTGGCGACACAATCTTGCGCCCTTTTCTCCAAGAGTGAATTTGTCGAAGTGACTGCTGATGAGTTGGCGGCTTTGGCAGACACGCTTCCCGAATCGCAAAAACGCCAACTTGCCCAAAGCAAAGTGGCTCGCGATCAACTGATGGGGCAATTCAAAACGCCGTTTGCGCTGGCTCAGGCTGCTGAAGCGGAAGGATTGCATAAAACCGATCAGTTCAAACAGGAACTAGCCTTTGCTTCCGACCGTTTGCTGGCGACCGAATACACAAAGCGAAATCCCGACACGACCTTGACCAAAGAAGAGAAGGACGCGTTTCTCAACTCGAACAAGGCAAAATTCGACAGCTTCTTTACCTTCCTGACGCGCGACGCCAAACAAGCTCCGAGCGACAACGACAAGGAAATGATGCGCGACCAATGGTCGGAAATTCAGCTTCGTGCTCAAAAGGGGCGCGACGCCGGAATCGAAAAAGAACCCTCCTTTAAAATTCAGATCAAGATTGCCAAAGCCAGTGTGCTGGCCAACGCTTTCTCAAAATCGTTGGAAGCAAAGCTGAAGATGACGCCGGAAGAAAAGAAACGTTATATCGCCGAACATCCGGAAGCTGACCTGGACAAGATCAAGGAGAAGGCTGAATCGTTGAAGACCCGCGTCAAAAACGGTGAAGATTTCGAAAAAATTGCCAAAGAATTCAACGATGGCACCACCAGGGACAATGGCGGCGAATTGCCATGGTTCGACAAAGAAGGAAAAGTGGATGGCAGCCCGTTCGCTGATGAAAGTCTGGCAGCAGCAGCGTTCACATTGGAAAAAGGCGGAATCAGCGACATCATCAAAACTCGCTATGGCTTCCACGTAATCAAACTTGAAGACAAACGGATTTACGATCCGTCGAAAGATCCCAAGAAAAAGGATGCGCCGGCACCGACTCCGCCACCAAGCGCGCAACCGACTCCAAGCCCGACTCCACAGGCACCGCAAGAGCAGGTTCGTACGCGTCAAATCTTTCTCAGCACGGATTTGGCAGACAGCTTTGAACAGGAAGAAACCGACAAGAAAGTGAAACGAGCCGTCGAAGACGCAACTCTCAAATATCCCGTCAAAATTCCAGCCGATTTCATCGTCAAGGTTGGCGGTTACGATCCGAACAAAATCCCCGGATTGGGCAGCGGACAAGGCGGAACAATGAAGGGAATTGACCCGAACGCGAACAAATAGGTTTCAGGTGTCAGGTTTCAGGTGGCAGATGATTAATGCTCAAACCTAACACCTGACACCTATCACCTGAAAACTGACACCTATCACCTGTAACCTGTAACCTGACATGGAAAAAGCTCAAATTGGAATCATTGGCGGAAGCGGTTTGTACCAAATGGAAGGTTTGACTGACGTGCGTGAAGTCGGCGTGGAAACTCCGTTTGGCAAACCTTCGGACAACTTTATTCTCGGCACGCTGGACGGAGTTCGCGTGGCGTTTCTGGCCCGGCACGGACGCGGCCATCGCATCACGCCGACGGAGCTCAACTTTCGCGCGAACATTTATGCGATGAAATTGCTCGGCGTTGAACGCATCATTTCGGCGTCAGCGGTCGGTTCGTTGCAGGAACAATATGCGCCGACGGACATCGTCATTCCGGATCAATTCTTTGATCGCACGCGTGGCCGGGTCTCCACCTTCTTTGGCGAAGGTTTGGTGGGACACATCACGTTTTCGCATCCGGTGTGCGGCGCGGTCTGGCAAGTGCTCGGCGATGAAACGGAAGCCATCGGTGTCAAAGTGCATCGCGGCGGGACATACCTGAATATGGAAGGCCCTGCGTTTTCCACGCTGGCTGAATCGCGACTGTATCGCAGTTGGGGAATGGACGTCATCGGCATGACCAATTTGCAGGAAGCCAAGTTGGCCCGCGAAGCTGAGATGTGTTACGCGACGATGGCTCTGGTGACGGATTACGATTGCTGGCATCCGGATCACGATGCCGTGACCGTGGAAATGGTTATTGAATACCTGAACAAGAATTCCACCAACGCCCAGAAAATCATTCGCCAATCCGTTGGCAAGCTCGCTGCTATGCCGCGCGACTGCAAATGCGGTTCGGCACTGAAACATGCAATTCTGACGCACGGAGAAATTCCGGCTGCAACGAAAAAGAAGCTTTCGGCAATTGTCGGCAAGTATGTTGGCGAATAGAGGCAAGGCGTTTATCGCAAGCCTGCTTTCAATTCGCCGTTCAGTTGTTCTACCGACCAAATTTTTACTTGGGGAGGGATGTATGAAACCTCAATCAAAACTTTTTGCCTTATCAATGCTTGCAGGTGTTCTCACCGCAAGTGCGTTGTTCAACTCAAATTCTGTGGCGATGGCATTTCAGCAAGGGCCAAGCCGTGGTTCCATTGCCGCGCCGCGTGATCCTGAGCAGGAAAAGCAGTCATACAAAAGTCTGGATGCGGCCAAGTTTTACTTTTACAAGCGCAAGCCCGTAAAAGGCGATAAAGACGGCGTGGCTCGATTGAACAAAGCCGTGCTGGATCGTTTGCAGGAAATTCTCGATCTCAACCCGGGCTTTGGCCGGATTGACGAAGTGTATTTTCTGATGGGCGAAGTGCACCAACGTGGCGGAGATATCGAACAAGCTGTCGAATTCTGGACGAAAGCCGCCAAGGAAGGCTCTGACGAGAAGATCAAAGCCGAAGCGCAAAAACGTCTGGACGAAGTTCAAAATCAAAAGAAGAAGGGATAACCGTTCACCAATGTCATTCACTAGTCCGTTGTTAGTCGTCGGCTCCGTAGCCATTGACGCCATCAAAACGCCGTTCGGCGAACGCGACCGGAGCCTTGGCGGTTCCGGCCTGCACTTTTCCGTTTCAGCCTCCTTTTTCACCGAAGTCGGCGTCGTCGCCGTCATCGGAGACGATTTCACTGCTGAAGACGAAGCCGTTTTTCACGAACGCAAGATCAACATTTCAAACCTGGAACGTATTCCTGGTGGAAAAACTTTCCGCTGGGCGGGCGAATACGGCTTCGATCTGAACACGGCGAAAACGCTGGACACGCAACTGAACGTGTTCGCTGATTTCAAACCCAAGCTTTCCGAAGCTGCGCGGAAAACGCCGTTTTTGTTTCTGGGCAACATTCAACCGACGCTGCAACGCGAAGTCCGCGAACAGGTGGATTGCAAATTCGTCGCGATGGACACGATGAACCTGTGGATTGAAATCGCGCGCGAAGAATTGCTGAAAACCATCGCCGTGGTTGACGCGATGATTATCAATGACGCCGAAGCCCGCGAACTGGCGCAGGAATCCAATCTGATTCGCGCTGCGCGCAAGATTATCGGCTGGGGGCCGAAAATGCTGATCGTCAAACGCGGCGAATACGGCGCGGCGTTTTTCACCAAAGACAGCTACTTTGCCATTCCGGCCTATCCGCTGGAAAGCGTTTTTGATCCGACCGGCGCTGGCGACAGTTTCGCCGGAGGTTTCATGGGGTATCTGGCGCAATCGGACAAAATTGACGATGCGACGGTTCGCCGCGCAATCATTTATGGTTCAACGATGGCGTCTTACAACGTCGAAGAATTCAGTTGCGACCGTCTGAGAAAACTGACGCCGCAAGAAATTCGAGACCGGTTCCATCAGTTCAAAGAATTCACGCATTTCGAAATCTGATGCACTTCCATAAATTCCAAGCCTTGGGCAATGACTTTTTGATCGC
>DAOMFR010000068.1:5194-23891 GCA_035429885.1 Blastocatellia bacterium | reverse complement strand
AGTTCGGAAATCCCGATCAGTTTGCCGACCCCGTTGGATCGCGTAATTCGGCAGCCGGTGGAAGTTCTGGGGCAAACCGTGGAAATTACCGCAACTTCGATGGGGAATCCGCATTGCAGCATCTTCGTGGCGGACTTTGATTCATTTAACTGGCGGCAACTGGGCGCAGCGCTGGAAACGCATTCGGCGTTTCCAGATCGAACCAACGTCGAGTTCATTCGTGTATTGAATCGCCACGAGATCGAAGTTCGGTTCTGGGAACGAGGCTGCGGAGAAACGCTGGCTTCGGGAACAGGTTCGTGCGGGGCAGCGCTTGCCAGCATGTTGAACGATCTGACTGATCGAAAACTCAAAGTCATCACTGCCGCTGGAGAGTTGATTGTCGAATGGCGCGAAGACAATGCGGTGATTCAAACTGGCGAAGCTCGCGCCGTGTTTAGTGGAGAATGGCTAACCGGTTTTTGACAAGGAAAGAGGCCATGAGCGAAGAACAGGATTTCAACTTTGTGAAGCTGACCCACTTCTCCAACTCGATTGAAGCTGGAATGGTCAATGAGTTTTTGAGCAACAACGGCATCCATTCAATTTTGCAAGGCATGAATTTCGGCGGATTGGAGCCGCTTTTGCTGCCGGGCGGGTATTCGGAAATCACCTTGCTGGTTCCTGAAACCGAACTTGAACAAGCGGAGCAACTTTACGAGGCATTTTTCGCGGAGCAGGGCAATAACGAATTGCTGGAAGACGCTGACGTGCAAGTCTAAACCGCTCGTTTGCCAGGTCAGAAGTGATGAAAGACGCTCTGGTTGTGATTACATCGACTGAAACTCTGACCGATGGACAGCGGCTGGCTAGCCTGCTGGTCGAGGCCGGATTGGCCGCCTGTGTGCAAGTTTTGCCGCAAATCATTTCCGTTTATCGCTGGCAGGGAAAGGTCGAACAGGCTTCGGAAGCTTTATTGCTAATCAAAACCACTCGCGCGGCCTATCCTGAGCTGGAAACGGCAATCAAACAAAATCACGCTTACAAAACCCCGGAAATCGTCGCTTTGCCAGTTGAAACCGGGTCAATTGAGTATTTGGATTGGCTGATGGCTTCAGTCGGAAGTGCCAATCGGACCGCCTCTTAGTCGTAATCTCTGACATCGGCTTAATATATCTTGCCCTGAAGCTAATAATTTGTGTAAATTACAGCCAACGATCCCCTCGACTAAAACTAAATAGATCATTGCATTGACAACTCAGCCCTGAGCGACCTGTGCCAATGCGAGCCCTTATTTTCATATCTGCTGGTTTGATCGCCGGAAAAACCCAAGCAGCGTTCTGAGAGGCTGAGTCATCGGAGTTGGTGGTCTAGTTTATTTCAAGAGTTTCAAGGAGTTGAAATGATGGTTATGCGTGTCTTAGTGATCGAAGACGAACAGAAAATGGCTGATTTGATCAAACGTGGTTTGGAAGAAGAAGGGATGCAGGTTGAAACGGCTTACGACGGGGAAACTGGAGCCGCAGCCGCCAAAACCGGAAACCATGATTTGATTCTTCTAGATTTGGGGTTGCCGGGACGTGACGGGATGGAGGTCATGCGCGATTTGCGCGAAAGTGGGTTGGCAACACCCATTTTGATTTTGACCGCACAGGACAGCACCGAAATGAAAGTTTCGGGGCTGGATACCGGCGCGGATGATTACATTACTAAACCTTTTGCTTTTGCCGAATTGCTGGCGCGCATCCGCGCGTTGTTGCGTCGCACACACACTGAAGACACCACGAAACTTCAAACTGGCGATTTGATCCTGAACTTGATCAATCGCCGTGCATCGCGAGCCGGCAACGAAGTTCAATTGACCAACAAAGAATTTTCGCTGCTGGAGTTTTTCATGCGGCATCCGGATGAAATTCTTTCGCGCGAAACCCTCTCGGAGAAAGTCTGGGAAGAAACCTTCGACACGTTGACCAACGTGATTGATGTTTACATCAACTACTTGCGCAACAAAGTTGATCGCAACTACGAACCTAAGCTCATTCACACTGTGCGTGGTGTTGGGTATATGTTCAAAACGCCAGCATCTCAATCACAAATGGTTGCTGAAACTGCCGCGTAGTGATTACGCCAGGCAAAATTTGGAGGCTGGGAACTCCGCTTCCCCGTCTCCAAATTTTACTGCCCACGTATTTGATCAGATGGCCTGCCCCGTATGCCTTCACTTCGAATCAAGCTCACAATTTATTACCTGGCCATTCTTTCGGCGGTTTTGCTGCTGTTTGGGATTTCCATCTACTTTTACCTGTCGGGCAGCTTGTTGACGACCATTGACCGTGCCTTGGCCTTCCAGATCGAAAAGATTGAATTGGGCATGGCTGCAGGTGCCGGCGTGGATGTGTCGGATCATCCACTGATGCAGAACCCCGAAGCTCAAGGAGATTTGTTGCCACTTGCTCCGCACGTGTACCAGATCATCAACGAGCAGGGAAAAATCACTGACGGAGAAATCGCGTCTCCGAAAGATCACCTGCCGGTTGATGCCGGTGAGTTGATGAAGCTGGAAGTTGGCAAAACGGTCTTCAAATCCGTCCGGCTTGCGTCAGGCGAATCGTTGCGTGTGGCAACGCGGCATGTGAAAGATTACGACGGCGAAGGCACTTACTTCATCAGACTTGGGCAATCCCTGTCGGCTCTGGAAAGCGCGCGTCGCCGAGCATTGCTGGTGTTGGGAATTGCGATTCCGTTGGCATTGCTGCTGGGGAGCTTTGGCGGGTTGTTGCTGGCCAATCAAGCTCTTAGCCCGGTGGATCAAATCACAAAAGCCGCAGAACAAATTGCCACAGGCGATCTGGCCGAACGAGTTCCGATACCTGCACAGGCGTCTGCCAAGATGGATGAACTTGGGCGATTGGCTGCGACGTTCAACCACATGATTTCTCGGTTGCAGGCAGCGTTTGAGCGACAGAAACAATTCACGTCAGACGCTTCGCACGAATTGCGGACTCCGCTGGCAGTGATGCGCGGCGATATGGAAATCGCCTTGCGACGTGAGCGCGCGCCGGAAGAATATCAGCGTGTGCTGGCATCCAATCTGGAAGAGATCGTCCGGCTGACTCGCTTGATCGAAGATTTGCTGATGCTGGCGCGCGCTGATTCTGGCCGAGTCGAGCTGCGCTGCGAAGTCGTTGATCTGAACAAGCTTTGCCAGCAAATGGTGGAATACATTTCTCCATTGGCTCAGCAACGAGATCAAATGCTGACTTATGAATCGCCCAATGCCAGCCTTAGCATCAACGCCGATTTGCAGCGCATCAAACAGATGCTGTTGAACCTGTTGGATAACGCCATCAAATACACAGAACCTGGCGGCAGCGTGACACTGAGCTTGAGGGCAGAACACAATCAAGCGGTCATCACCGTCTCTGACACCGGGCGGGGCATTCCAGCCGAAGATTTGCCGCACATTTTTGAACGCTTCTTTCGCCGCTCCGCCAAGACCAGCGATCGTAGCGCCGCCGGATTTGGCTTAGGACTTTCCATCGTCAAATGGATTGTGGATTCGCACGGTGGTCAGATCGAAACCGAAAGCCAGCAAGGCCAGGGAACTACCTTTATCGTCAAATTTCCATTGCTTGATTAGCTGCTGGTCACGAAAAAATCATTTTAACTCCGGCAATAATCAGCACAGCAGCCAGCAAACGCTTCAAATTCGGACCGGCAATGCGACGGCTGCCATATTCTGCGCCGATCAAACCGCCGATGACGGCGGCAATGGCGAAGAACGAGATTTCTTTAGGAACGTTTGGCGAATGCGACATCAGGCCAATCATTCCTGAAATCGAATTGACCAGGATGAACGCTGCCGAAATCGCCGAAACCTGACGCGTGGCCGCCCAGCCCATAAACAACAGCATCGGCGAAAGAAAAATGCCTCCGCCGACTCCGGTCAAACCAGACAACAAGCCAAGCAAGGCTCCGAAGGCGAGCATCGGCCAGATCGCTGGCGTTTGGTGAGAGGGTTCATCGCCAATGTTTGGATTGCGGATAAATCTGTACGCCGAATAAAGCAGCACGGATCCGACCAGATATTTGTAGTAAACATCTGGCAGCTTAGTTTTGCCGCCCAGATAAGCGAACGGTGCCGAAGCCAACGCAAACGGCCAAAACAATCGCCATACAAAATGACCTGCGCGATAGAACTTGAACGTGCCTATGGTCGCAACCAGAATGTTCAGCAAAAGCGCGGTGGGGCGCATGACCGTGGGAGCCAATCCGAACAAACCCATAGCCGCCAGATAGCCCGAAGCTCCGGCGTGGCCAACGGATGAGTACAACGTTGCGGCTGCAAAAATCAGCAGCGTGAGCGCGGCGATTGTTGTAAGAGTCATAATGCGGCGTTTAGTAACACGCCCGGTTCATGGCTGGCAAATTTATTCGCGTTTGGTCAGGCTGCGAAGGTCGGCTACAATCACGCCATTGAAAACATCAATTCAATGAATTCAGGAAGGTCAGTATGGATGCTTTAGGAATGATCGAATGTCGAGGTTTAGTGGCGATGATCGAAGCCGCTGATGCCATGGTCAAAGCCGCCAACGTCACACTTGTCGGTTGGGAAAAAGTTGATGCGGGGCTGGTGACCGCCATTGTGCGCGGCGAAGTCGGTGCGGTGAAAGCCGCCGTCGAAGCCGGAGCCGCCGCCGGGCGCAAAGTCGGCGAAGTGGTTTCAACTCACATCATCCCGCGTCCGCATGGCGAAGTGGATGAAGGTCTTCCGGTGCTCCACACCGGGGAAACCACCCGCAAACCCATCAGCGGTTCGGTGAATCCGGAAAGCTGAAATTAAACCTACGGCCCCCGGAGAAAGGATAGAAGTTATGTCACCAACTCTTGAACAAAAGCTGATCGAATTGATTGAAGAATCGAAACACGAAAAGGCTCCGGCGGTACAAGTCGTTTTGCATATGTTGCTTGGCGCGCACGCCAACGGAACCCAGTCCGCATTTGCTCAATGGTGTTGCAAGTTCTCGCCATTTCAAGGCCAGTCCATGGTGGCGCAAGCAGAAGTCAGCGATTTTCCCGATGAACTGGATTTGGGGGATTAGCGGCTTTCGCTCCTGACCATCAATACACTTGCAACATGCCGCCGGGCACTTTTACCTGAAACCCGCAACAGGTTGCCGCAGGTTTATTGATCGTGACAGCCGCTTCGACTCGATACGATCCGAGTGGAAGAATCAAATTTTTCAGTTCAAGAACTGAAGCCTGACTTACATTCAATTCCCCTTTTTTGTAACCCAGCGTCTGGGATTTTTTCTCACCGCTCAAATGTTGGACGGTCAGCGTCACTGTATAAGTAAAAGTGTCTGTGTCGAGCAGCGCCAATTCGGCCAGATGGAGTGAAAGCTTGGCACCGAATGGCTGGCCGTGTTGCAGTATGTGTGTCGGCGTGCCGGTCTGCCCGATGATCTCCAATTTGTTTAGCTGGTTTGTTTTCACGTCATTTTTTACTTTACTGATCTGAGCCGCAGGCGCGGAATCTTTCGTTACGGGGCTGTCGAGTTCTTTGGTTTCAACTGGCAATGAAGCTGGTTCGACTACGTCGGCGTTGGGTATTTCAATCGGCGACAGGTGTAAGTCGGCTCGTTTTACAAAAAAATCGGTTAAGCGTTTTTCCTGCCAGCCGCCCCAAATCTCTTCATCTCCGGTCGAAACCTGCATCACGCGAGTGTGTATGACATCGTGCTCAGCCCCGATCATCAGCTCCACGGCAAACGCTTCATAAGTTTGATCGCTTGCAGAAATCTTTGTGGCAGAAGTGTCGGCTGACGGTTTTCGACCTTTCGACGCGGCTAGTTGGAGTGCCTGCCCAATCCAATTCTGTTTGATGATTCTCTCTCTTAAGCCTTCGGGGTTGCCCAGCAACTTGACCGTTTCTTCCGGCGTTAGCCCGGCAAGCTGGTCGTAAGTTAACACTCCGACTCGCTGAAGCCGTTGTTCGAGCGTCGCGCTAATCCCGTTGATCACTTTTAGATCGTCAGCGCCGGAAACGGGCTTGGTCTGTGAATTATTCTTTTGTTGGCGTGAATGTTTACTGCTCATAAGGTGCCCTGAGATGGTTGAACGAGTTGAATGAAAGATCGCCTTGGATTCAATGGCTGCAGAGATCAAGACGAGCCGAAAAAACAAATGCACTCAAACCTGAGGCAAAAGATAGGACGCTGATGACACGAATTGCACAGAGTAAGGCAGAGAGTTCTGAACAATCATTGCTATCAGGGTTCTATTCTCTGACTGAGAATCTGAAACGGGTGTTTTTGGCGTGGCCGAGGTAATTGATTGAATCGTTTTGATCAAGCTTTTTCAGCTTCGCAACGGATTCTTTTTCCAGGCAGCGGTTGTGTTCCAATATCTTTCCAGGCTGGTCCAAAAAATCCTGTCCGAAGAATCGGCAATTTCAGCTCCACGCTGCCCAAGAAGCATCGCAATAAATTTCAGGATTTTTTCTACGATCTCCAAGATGCCAAGAATGAACTTAATGACTCTGTCGGGCAAATTGAACAAATCGCCAATCATAACGAGGATTTCTTTGATGAGTTCTATTATCAGGATTATCCATTCCAGCAGAGATCTTTTTTGTAGTGTGGGGCCTTTCAGCAAGGCTCGGCTGCGCACAATAAGTTCAGTAACATCTGTTGATCTGATGAATTTTTCCAGGAATTGCCGCCCTTCCGCATCTTGACTGTCATAGATGTCTTGAAAAGTTTCTACCAGCGAGCTTGCTTGTTTCTTGAGCGCCAGTTTCATGACTTCCAAGACTTCAATCTGCTCGTTTGCTCCTTCGCTTTTCAGAACATCCCTGACTCCGTTGCTGTATTCCTCCAGTAGTTCGCTGAAACCGAAGAACGCTAAACGGTATTCGTTATTTTCTGGCGGCGGATTCAAATTATTCCCGGTCATCATCTACACCCATTCACATTTTAGAGAGCCGGTTTCACCAATACGCTGATTCGTATTGGTGAAACCCTAGAGATTAAACAATGAGACGATGTAATCTCGTCTTGATCAGTGACTAGGCGTTGTAGAACTGAAGGATTGGACCTTCGACAAAGCCAGCCAGCGGGCCTGGGGTTCCGTATTGCGTCTTGTAGGTGATAGCCACCACGACTTTATACGGGGTCGAGCAGTGATCAGCGGTAACGCGGCCTGCCGGAACGTGGAAGTGGTACGAGTAAGTACCATTAGCGTGATTGACCGGAATCAAAATTTCCGGATCCGGATCTGGCAGTTCCAGTTCTGGGCCGGGGCCGATTGATTCCATGAAAACGTGCAAGCACCATTGGCCGCAAATCATCGGTACGAGCGGACCGTGAAGCTGCCAGTTCAGATTGATCCCCCACGCTTGATCGGTGCGAATGATACTAACGGGGTTGGTTCCGCCGTGTTCCATCACATCGGCTTGAATATGGCCGTGCAGACCAGAAGACGGCGCGCCAGAAACTTCAAATTGACCAGTTGGCATATCGGTTCTCCTTAATCGGTATGAATTTTTGAGACAATGGCAGTATGGCCTGCTGCCAATGAGCTGACTTACAGCGACGGAATCGCTCACGCTGAGCTTTGGCCAAGGTGGTCGGACAGATAGATCAAAAGGGAGATCGTGATACTGTCTGCTTTACCTTTTTTTCACGCATTCCGTAACTGACGCTTTTGATTTAGCAATGGCCGTGCCAGGCGAGAAAAGCGTTGGCACTTGTCTAAGTGCCTGTGTTTTCGCTGTAAACGGTTGATTCGCTGGCCACAATCAGGACGATTTTGTCCGAATCGCAGCGCAGTATTTAAACTAGAGTGTTGATTCTTAATCGGTTACGACGTGGACAAAATCATCCTGCCAAAGACAGCTATTTGGGCCTGAATTGATCCGTGTCAATGCCGTGTTTGCGAATCAGCTCAAAGAAGGCCCGGCGATTTTTCTGCGCTGCTTCCGCCGCCTTGGTGATGTTGCCGTTAAAGGAAATCAGCAGGCTTTGAATGTAGGTGCGCTCGAACTTCTCGATCATATTTTTCTTCATTTCATAAAACGATTCGGGAATGGGCGCAGGCAACACGATGTTGTGAGCGCGCACGACCGAATCTTCTGCAAACGCGACTGCTCGGCCAATGACGTTTTCCAGTTCGCGCACATTGCCCGGCCAATCGTGCAGACAAAGTTTGAGTATCGTGTCCGGCGAAAATCCTGTGACGTGTTTGCGAAACTTTTGCGCAAAGCGTGTCAGAAAGGTTGCCGCCAGTAAGGGAATGTCTTCGCGCCGGTCGCGCAATGGTGGCAAGGCAAGCGGGATCATGTTGAGCCGGTAATATAAATCCTGACGGATCTTGCCCGCTTGTACGGCGTTTTCGATGTTGATATTGGTCGCGGCGATGACACGAACGTCGGCATGTCGCATTTTAGTCGAACCTACCGGACGGAATTCGCCTTCCTGCAAGAAGCGCAACAGTTTGACCTGTGCCAGCAACGGCAGGCTATCCAATTCATCCAGGAATAACGTGCCACCTTCAGCTTCGCCAATCAATCCTTGTTTGGTCGCAATCGCAGTGGTGAACGCACCACGTTCATGTCCGAACAATTCACTTTCGACCAAATCCGTTGGGATTGAACCGCAATTGATGGCTACCAGACTTTTGTTGGCGCGCGGACTGAGATGATGAATCGCGCGCGCGCAAACTTCCTTGCCAGTTCCGGTTTCGCCGGAAATCAACACCGTGGCGTCACATTGAGCGACCAACGGAATTTTCCCGATAGCCTGTAGAAAGGCTTCGCTTTCGCCGATCAGGTGTTTTAGTTCAGAAGAATCGTTTGATGCGCGTTGCCTTAGTGTTTCGCCGCGAACGGTTTGTTCCAGCAAGCGCCAAAGGCGAGGCAAAATGTCGATCGGTTTGAATGGCGGTGTGATGAAATCTTCAGCGCCGAGTTTAATGACTTCAATCATTTCGTCTGGCGCTTCGGAATCGGAAACAATGACAACGGGCGGCGTCAACGGCTGGCGCCGAAGTGATTGAAAGAGCGACTTAACGTGCTGCAATACGCTCAATGGTGAAACCAGAAAGATTACCGCCGGTTTGATTTGAGAGACGAGTTCACTCAGCGTGTTTCCGCTCAGCTCGTTGTTTTTTATCACCGCTTTTTGAAACTGAAGGTTCAGCAGCGGCGCTGATTCCAGCACGCCATGCAAGGCGGTGCTCATTTCCGACGGAGGCTGTAAATCCAATAAGAGAACATTGGCTTGTTTCATAAGAATCGTCCTGTAAAGATCTCGGTCAGATCAATCAAAAATTCCAGCCAACTCCAAACGCTTGGCAAGAACGCTTGCCGGAACGCTTCAGTGGGAAAATCGTAGAGGAAAATCCTGGATTCAGATGGCTGATCAATGCTGTTTCAATTGGGTCAATCGGCCAAAGCAACACGATTGCCCGACCAATGCCAAAACCGAGTGATGAGGACGATCAATCGGGGAAATATGAATGAGACAACTTGTTTTCGACTGCCAGTTGGAAATGGAGGCTGAAACAATCTGGCTGACCGAAATCGGCTGATACTCTGCTTTCAACTGTATGTCACTGGAAAAATTCGTTAGCTGAGTTCCCGGTGGCGACTCATACTACAACGCCGCCTCGCTCATTCAAAACTCTAAAGCGGAGAAAATTAAAAACTTTCAGGATGGGTATGGGTTCGATAGGTAGCAGGCAAAAAGTGAAAGAAGAAAATCGTACAAGATCGAGGTTATAAGAATCTCGTGGCCTTGTCGTTGAAAACAACGCCGCTGTTTGAGGGGAATTGAGTGGTCATGAAAATCCGGCGAGACAAGGCTTAGAATCCAAAAGCAAGAACAGGCCCAAGCCAGCCATTGCGGCCAGCCTGGGAACAACTGCCCATTCGGTCAACGTAGCCCAATCAACTTCAGTAATTCGGTCGCCTCCAGGATTATATTTGTTTGTTTGGTTCATTCGGCGTCAATGCCACCGCAGGTTTTGATGGAGGAGGAAGCTCATCTGAAGGCTCCAGTTTCAGATATGCGCTGGCGTATCGTGCCAGGTCCTTAAGGCTCAGCTCCTGGCCGATTTGGGTGCCGCCGCCGCCATCAATGATTTGCTGGATGACGTATTCGCCGAGCGCGCGATAACTTTCAAACTGCGATTCGCTATACATTTGATCGCCAGTAGTTTCGTGCGGAAAGTCCGAGTGAGCTTTGGCGTAATTCTGCACGTCGGAGGGTTCATTGCCGTACACCGTCGGCTTAATGTAAAGCAGCCAGCCATCTTGTTTGGGATCGTTGCCATCAACTTCGGAGTATTGAATTGTGGCCAGCGCGCAATATTTGCGTTTGTCTTCGTCTTTTCCTTTTTGCGCAAATAGTGCATCCGCTTTAACACGTGGTTGGATTGGCATGTCTCGTAGAAACCTGATGGGCACGCCCAGATCAATCCGAATCTTGCGTATAGCATTACCCAGGTCGTCAAAGTTGAATTTGCCGTCCGCGCCAGCATCGCTGACGAGGATGAAATGACAGCGACGGCGCACCATCTCGTAAAGCGCCAGGTTTTCGAAGTGCGCGCCGTCCGAAAGGTAAATGTAAGGATGCTGGCTGTCGGTCATCCCCAAGGTTTCTGCGATCAAAGGCCTAGGGGCAAAAAACGGACTGGGCTTGGTGTAAGTTGTGCTTCCGGCTACGCCCGGATTGCCCAGCCACCAACCCAATCGGACGTTGAAAAGAGACAGCAAAAAAGTCACTGGAGGCGACGAGTTATAGCCCATATTCGGGCTAACCGCCGCGCCTGAAATTGCCAGCGACGTGCCCAGCGAAAGCGCGCCGTTCTGCTGGCGGCTGATGGCGTAATTTTTGACTTCGCGGTAGCCCAAGTTGTAGCTGCCTGCGTGCAGTTGGGAGACGGTGAACGGCTGGGCCTTACGCTCCTGCCAAGCCAACTCTTTACCGCTAACCAGGTTGAGCGCGATGTTGATAATGTGCAACGGACGGGCTTCGTTAAGTTCGGTTGGCGAAGGCACGATTTCTTCGGCGAACGCGCGTTCGATCAACAAACGATTGATCAGTAATTTTTCGACATAGACTTTTCTGCTCTTGAACTTCTCGAGGCTCTTAAAAGGGAAAAGGGGAATATCAGGTTGATTGTTGATCAAGGCGGCGATATTGAGAGGCGCGGAACTACCATTACTTTTCTTTTCAAGCTGAGCCTTCTCTTCCGCACAAATTTCTTTGAACCCGTCTTCTTGATCCAGCGGCTCGCTTTGAATCAAGTTGTTGAAGCTGTCAGAGAGCGCTTGTTTTATGTCCGCAGTTGACGTTTTTGGGGCAGAAACTTGTTCAATATTTCTGAGCCACGTTTCGAGTAGTTCTATAGGATTCGGCGCCTGATGCCTCAGCCGCGAGCGCAACGTTGCGGCGCAAGCCTTCTTTCGCGCCTTGTGATCCGTGGATGCGTTCTGTCTCGCCTCTTCGCTCGGTTCTGCAATGAGCAAGGCGGCGAGATTCGCAAGCTGGTCTTCGCGGAAGCTGGTCGGATTGAAGCGTGCAATTGGCAATTCATGCATCTGCAAATTGTCTTGCTCATTGAATCCCGTGAACGGATTCGGATGGCGCATCATGTTCGAAGCGCCCAGATATGCGCGAATCAGCCGGTCGCGATAAGCAGAATGGAGCGAGAATTTGTTGATGTTGACGAAGAGTCCCATTGCCGCCCCTATCAAACCGACAACCAATAGAACTGCAAACACAAGCATGCCGGGTGTGCGATAAAGAACGATCAGATGCCAGGCGGCATTTTTCGTGGAAAAGGCAGGCAAGGCTTCCGAAGGTATCAGCCAATTGTTGACTGCGGCGATTAACAGGCTGGTCGCCAACGCCAACGCAGCCAGAATGATGATGGCAAAAATCGCAGCCGCCAAAGGCAAGCTGGCTGAAATCAATTGCCCAATCTGTCCAGTCTGTTTCTGTGCTCCTTGCTCTTTACCTTTGGCTTCAGTCTTGGAACTGAATCCGCCGACCAATGTCAGCAACCCGGAAAGGCCGCTGACCGAGACGAATGAAAGCGTGAATTCACGCCACAACCAAATCAAACCGACCGGCCCGAAGATGGTCAAGGCTGCCAACAAGCTCCAGCCGAAGATCGAGATCAACATCCAACCGCCAGCGCGGGCCATCCATTCGCGGTCAGCGTCGTTGGTGTACGTGCTGGCTACGCCGACGAAAATAGTCGCGGCGATCAAAAATACCATCAGAAAAAGTGGTGCGGCGAAGGTTGTGTATAGCCCGGCTTGTTGCCCTGCGCGCTGCTCTGCTTGCGGCTGTGCTATTGCGGGAGCAGGCTGTGGACTGATGGAAACTTCGATCTTCGCCGGCAACGATGGAACGTTCAGTGTCACACTGCTGGGCGACGCTGTTGGCTGGGCAGTCGCCAAAGTCTGCGGTTGTTTTGCTGGCGGGACTTGAACCGGGGGAGTGGAAAACAAAAGCGCGCCGCAATACAAACAAAGCCCGCCAAGCGCGCCGGTTGCCACTCGTATCAGCAGGTCCCATTTGTCTGGCATTCCTTCGCGCCGCCGCCGCTTAATCAAAACTACGCGCGCGATGAGATATCCGACAACGTGGAAAAGCAGGCCGAAGAGGACAAACGGCAACCATGAATGCCATTTTTCTGCCAACCAGCTTACCGGTGTGTGAAGTGCTGGCACCTGCAAGTGCAAATAAAGCCACTTTGCCCAACGCCACCAGAACTGCTCCGTTTCGCGTGAAGCAGGAATGTGTATCCACGCCCAGTAAAACGCGCTCAGAAAGGCCGACAGATTGAGCATCACCCAGCACCATCTCAAAAATACAGGCTCCGAGCGCCAGCTTGCCTTTACGCGGCTCTGGGTACGCCAACCGGGCAGGTTGGAGATTTGATAGGCTACGCCAATCGTTCCAGCCAGAAACGCCAGGATAATCGCCGCCGTTTCCACTTGTGGCCAAGGATGATCCCAGCAAACAATTGCGACGGCCAAACGAGGCACGCCCAGCGCCGCCGCCAACAGCGGCAGCAACACCAGCCAGTTGAGCATCAAGTTGCGCAGAAAGATTCCAACCAGTGCCCAGGTGTCCGCCGAAAGGAGACCCAACTTTGGACTCATATAGTTGCTGTATCGCCGCAGATGTTGAATGGTAGTGGGTTCAGGCGCGACCGCCGAACGTTTCGGGTCGGCACAGGAAGAGGCAGGCTTGCTTGTTGATGAACTTGATCCGGTGGAGGTCGCGGGGGCAATCCAGTCACCATCAGCGGCTGAAGATAATGTCTGTAATTCCGAAGGCAAACAAGTCAGACTGCGTTGGACACAATCCATTCCTTGTCGATGGATCCAGGCTGACAGCCAACTGCCAATGTATCCGCCGCCAGAAACCGTCGAAAGAAAGTGAAATTGTTTAAGAGACACCTTTCGCCGCGCCAATCCCTGCATCAGCCCTAAGGCGAAAGTTGCGCTGCGAATGCCGCCTCCGGAAAAACATATGGCCGTGCGGTCAATTTTGTGGTGATGGATCGCACGATAAAACCCTTTGACCAATTCATCCGTTTTCTGGTTGACATAGTTGCACCATTCTTCGGACGACTCCGGGAACCGATGTGATGCTTCGGCTTCGATTTCAATGCAACGCGCCGTGATGTCATTTGTGTTGTATCGAATTTCCTCGTTGCCGGTTTCCTGATTGGGGAGCGTCCAGACCAGGTCCGCTGGCCAGGACTGAGCGTTCATTTTCTGTTGGACTTCGTATTCAGCAACCAGAATTTCAATGAGTGAAAGTGGGCGGTCAGACATAAAGCCTCCGGAGTTCTATGAATTCAAACGCAAGAAACAGATTCGGCCGATAAGGCGCGAACCCGTTTCTTTCGCTGATTTCAATCGGTAAATTCGAGACTGACTTCTACTAGTTGCGATTGAGTAGCTTTTGAACAAAGGATAAGAAATCAATTCCTACTCCTACTCGATAGTAGTCACGATTGAATTGTGACACCGGAACCAAGAGCACTGAATCGTCTGTGGGCTTGACCCCGTCGGCTGTCTTGAGAACCAGCGGCGTAGTGATTTTGACTCGCGATGGTTTGAACACCGCCGTCCCAAACAAATTGATGAAGTTCATCTTTTCATAGGGCAGCGGGAAGTACCCGTCGAACCTGAACACCGCGCCGTGAAATCGCCCGCCTGTCACATATTCGTTCTGCCCGATGGTGAGATCCAATTGGGCTGGGAAACGCTGCATCGGAACGTTGTAGCGATTGAAGAAAAAGGTCTGCATGCGAAAGCCACCATAATATTGCCGGAAGAAGCGATCACGATCGTCAGGCACAAAGGCAGCGTAGGTTGAATCCTTGGAGGAATCTTTAGGATCTTTGATGGAAATCTTTTGTGCTGCCAGCGCGGCTTTAAGTTGCGGCGTGATGGCATACACCGGGGGCTCTTTTTCAAGCGGACTGGTTGGGGTGACAAATCCGAAACTGCCGATCAGCGACAAGGAAAATTTTTGCTTCGTTTGCCGGTCGAAACTGGGCAGCAAAGCGGTGTTCCCTGTGATGCGAAATTCGAGACCGCCCTGGTAATCGAAGATTCTGGCTGCATCCTTGACCTTCAACGCGGAAATTTTGGTTACAAACGACGATGCCGCGTCGCCTATCGTGAAATTATCCGTGTTCGGGACGCTGATAGCTCGAATCGCTCCCCAGACGCGCCATTTTTCGCCGAAATCAGGGCTGATGCGTTGCGGAAATGGCAATGATTTACTCAGAAAAAGGTCGAAGAAGTAATTCTGCTCCGTGTCGGTCGCCGCTGCCCCAGCCTGTTGGTAGCCCACTACAGCGCGCGCCAGCAAGCTGACAGGACGATCTTCAATCAGAAGATTTAGTCTGACTTGATCGCCTTTCTGAATAGAGAAATCTCTTTTCGTGTAATTGTCGTCGCCCTCTGTTGAGAGAGTGGCTGGTTGAGGCGTGATTTTCGAATCGTCAATAGGAACTTTCTTGAAAAGAAAATTGCCGTCTCGGTCTGTCACTGTGGTTGCTATATTGGAGCCGACTTTGAGTTGAACGGTGACATTACCAAGATATTGATTGAGTTGCAGTATTTGCCTTCTGACGACCTCCTTGCTCAGGCTGGGGGAACTTCCGGTGGCAGTGGTGTGAAGGTTCGAAGCGACTGCATCCCAGTTGGTAGGGATGAGAAGCCAGATAAGTAGCTTTACCACAGCGTCTTTTTGGGTACCCAGTATTACCGCTTCTTCTTCGCAGTCAGTCACCGTTTCCGTAGAGGAACGATCAGATGTAAACCTGCTCCCGTTATGGATTGTCGTCAGTAAAGCTGCCGGGTAAGCTGTATCAGCCATTGCCACAGTTTTCAGTGCTGTAGCTACTCTCTTATCAACCTCGCTCTTCTTATTACTTTGGTCAACACTTGTGTCGTTGTTTACCTCTGTTTCAATTCTATTCCTAATCGTCCTGAGTGACTGAAACGAAGTTTGAAACACAGGCAAGTCGGGACTAAGCAAGGTCAGGATGTTATCCAACGAAGTTGGCCTTAACCTGCCGCACAACCTGGTTTCTAAGCTTGATATTGGGGGAGTATTGTTGCTTGCCGGAAGGGCGGCGGGCGGCGGCACGGTCGAGCTTATTGAATTAGCCGCCAATTGCCCCGCCACTACCTGTAATTCCTTGTCGCTCAGTTTGACTTGCAACTTGGTCAAAGCCTCGAGGTCTTTGATTGCAGCGTTACGGCTGTCGAGAATCGGCTGAAGGCTGGAACGTAAGGAAGCCGAGGTCGAAGGGTCATTAATAAAGTCTTCGAGCTTTTTCGTCTCTGCCTTCGCCTGTTTGATTCTGTCCTCCAAGGATTGAGTGGGCGCTTGCGCGAAAAGGGCCGAAGTAAGCAGCAGGATCAATCCCAAAAGGAATAATGGTTTGTAAATAAAATTGTTCATCGAATGTCCCCCTAATTCTGAGAAAATGACTGAGTTTTTCCGGTTTAAAAGCGTTTGCCCGAAACCTGTTATTCGGATTCCCCAACTTCGTAGTGCTTAAAACTAGAAAAAAATGTCACGGATTCGCGGAATATTTTTATCATAAAAGCTGAATTGCTGACTTGCCCTGTGCAATTCAAATGATAGTCAGAATCTGGCTTGGACTATCACCGCAGAATTGCGAAATCTGGCTGAGCAAGACAATGGACATATAACGCAGGGTAATAATGGCGTCAATCTTTATGACTCTCTTCGGGGCCAAGCAGGCAAAATTTTCAATCGCCTAGATCGTGGCGTTGTCTGGCTTGCACCGACGAAGTTCATACGGTAGCATCTGTCCATCACCGAGCATCAGTAATGAGCTGTGGTCGCTGAGGCGCTAAAAACACTTCAAGCGCCGTTGTAGATTCCCGCAAAGTTCCTACGTTGATCTTCATAGTAGGGAAAATTCTCATCTTCGAATAGGAGTTTCGAAGGCAAGGACACCTTATCTCAATCTATCGTGTGATTGAGCGCCAATCGCTGGCGATGTAGCGCCTACTTCGGCTGTGCGCACAAAGGCCGGTCAATTAACCTGAGCGGATAAACTGCTACAACAATCAATACGTGGCTCATCGCCGAGGCTCCAATTTTTGAGAGCAGACAGTCAGACTGCTTTTCAATGCCACTTTTGCATGGAGGAGAAAGAAAGTGAACCGGAAACTGATTCGCACAACTTTGGCTGAGGTCAAAGAGAGAGAGTATCATCAACAGCAGGTGCGTCGAGCCGAACCGCCGCCGCAACCGCAACAACGCCAAGCGCCGCCTCAGCAGCACTCGGCTCAATCCAAAAAGAAGATTCCGCCTGAGCAGACCAATGCGGAAAGTTTTTATTACAAAAAGCAGATGGATGCTCATACTCCGATGGTGATTGTGTTGCAGGACAACGAAGCTCTGCACGGAATCATTGAATGGTATGACAAAAACAGCATTAAGCTGCACCGCGATGAAGGGCCGAATCTGCTCGTTTTGAAGCATAACATCAAATACATGTACAAAGACGAGTCCGTCAAGGAATCAAAAGGTTCGAAGGGCAAAGCCGAATCGAACGTTCATCACGATGATGACGACGACGATTACGAAGATTCGGATGACGAATAGTCGCTTTGTTTCGAGGCCTTGAGCTGTTGGGTCTCAATTATGGCTGATTTGACTGTTCCCATCGGTTTTGACACAGCAACAACAAGAAAGCCGCGCATAGGAATTACTATTGGCGATCCGGCAGGTATTGGGCCGGAAATCTCGCTGAAAGCAATTGCTGATGAAGATGTGCTTTCTGTTTGTACGCCGGTGCTGATTGGTGACGCCCAATATCTGATGCATTGGGCGCGCGTTTTCAACCTGACGCGTGGACTGGATGTCGTCAATTCTGGCGAAGCGTGGCCGGACAATCTGGGTTCGCCAGTGATTTACAATTTGGCGAATGTGTCTGGCTCGATTGAGATGGGAAAAGAGCAAGCTGAATGCGGTAAAGCGGCGGCTGAGTTTATCGAAGCCGCCGTTATGCTTTGTGGCATTGGCCAGCTTGACGCTATCACGACAGCACCGATCAACAAACGTTCTCTTTACCTGGCAGGTTACCCCTATCCTGGGCACACGGAGTTCTTGGCCGCTCTGACGCACACGGATGAATTTGCAATGACATTTATTGCGCCCGCGTTGCGTGTTTCTCTGCTCACCACCCACGTTCCCCTGACTGATGTTTCCGGGTACGTCAAAAAAAACAGCCTGGAAAAACTGATTCGATTGGTTCATCGCGAACTGGTCGCTTTGGGGTTTGAACACCCGCGAATTGCTGTCGCCGCGCTGAACCCTCACGGTGGTGAAGGCACATTATTCGGGATTGAAGAAGCTTCGGAGATGATTCCGGCGATTGAAAGCTGCCGCAATATTGATGGAATTGAAGTCAGCGGCCCCCATTCGGGCGATACGGTTTTTTTGCGCGCAACTCGAGGGGAGTTTGATCTTGTGATTTCGTGTTATCACGATCAAGGATTGATTCCCGTAAAATGCTTTTCGTTTGGAGAGGCCGTCAACGTCACGCTGGGTTTACCTTTTATACGAACTTCTGTTGATCACGGAACCGCGTTCGACATCGCAGGACAGGGCAAAGCAGATCCCTCAAGCATGAAAGTTGCCATCAAGCTCGCGGTTGAATTGTTTCAGAGGAAAGGGAATAGAAAATAGGGTTTCGGGGAAATTTTCAGATAAACAAACAGGGCGCAGTTGACCGAATTGGACAACTGCGCCCTGTTTGTTTGAGTAAAGGCGAGTGAGCCAAGGGCTTTCTCGCTCATAAGGCCACGTTACTTCTTCTTAGCGGCTTTCTTAGCTGGAGCTTTCGTTGCAGCCTTCTTGGCCGGAGCCTTCTTGGCAGCTTTCTTAGCCGGAGCTTTCGTTGCAGCCTTCTTGGCAGGTGCTTTCGTTGCGGCCTTCTTAGGGGCTGCTTTCGTTGCTACTTTCTTTGCTGGCACGGGTTTCTTTCCTCCTTTCTTTGAGGTTGGTTTCGCAGCTTTCTTCACTGCTTTTTTGACTGCCTTTGGAGAAGCCTTCTTTGCCGATTTTGACGGCGTGGCAACTTTCTTGGCAATCTTCTTCGTGGATTTCTTTGCCGACTTGGCGGCTTTCTT
>DAOMFR010000068.1:0-5094 GCA_035429885.1 Blastocatellia bacterium | reverse complement strand
TTCTTAGCCGGAGCTTTCTTCGCCGCCTTCTTCGCAGATTTCTTGGTCGCTTTCCTGGCGGGTTGTGCAATTTTCGCCGGGGCAGCTTCAACGATCACAGGCTCAATGAGCGGGATCGGTTCCGAGGTCGCAACTGAAACAAGAGCTGGTTCCACCTGAATTCCTTCAACTAAAACAATTTCTGTTGAAGGAGTTTCCGCCAGAGGTTCATCGTTTTCTTCATCCGTGATTACTTCTAGCCGGTCTTCGCTGATGACAGTCGTTTTGCCATCGACATCATCAAGGTCATCTTCATCTGCCTCGTCATCTAAGTCATCATCCGGGTAATCATCCTCATCTTTCAAATAATCGTCTTCTTCATCGTCTTCGTCATCATCGCGGTAATCGTCGTAATCCCAAGGATCGCGTTCATCGTCATCGTCAAACTGCAAGGAGTACCCTCTTGGCCCTCCGCTTTGAGGCGCAAAATACGAAGTGGGGGATAGTTCATTACGCTCATATCGGCCCGCTTTCAGATCATCTTTCAAACCAGATTCTTTGATCATAAATCCTCCTTGATCGGTGTATCTCAGCTTCAGAGCAATGCGCCGTTGCCCATGTCGTCCGAATCATCGAGCGAATAGACCGTGCGACAAAGCATAATTTTGGTTTGTTGATGTAGATCGAATCATATGTTGCTGGCGAAACGCGAGTGGATTATAGCACGCCGCTTTACGGTCGCTAGAGCAATTGTCTATCAATGCGCATAACTTCAATTTTGTGATGCGTTGAAAGTGGTTTGGTTATTTTGCATTCGGCGGTTGATGTGTAAAATGGCGTATCTTCAATGAGCGATGGCAGGCAAGCTCCAATATCGTAGGTAAAGAATTTCAATGAAGCAGGAAAAGATCGGAATTGGATTGATCGGTACCGGGTTTGCGCGAAGCGCGCAAGCGCCAGCCTTTCAGTTGTGCGATGGCGCAGAATTGGTGGCTGTGTGCAGTGGCCAGCACGACAATGCCGTGAAAGTTGCCGCCGAGTTTAAAATCGCACACGCCTGTGAAAGCTATGAACAGTTGCTGGCGCTTGAAGAAGTTTCGTTGGTCGTTGTTTCCGCTCCGCCTTATCTTCACCACCCGATTACCATTGCGGCACTCAATTCAGGCAAACACGTTATCTGCGAAAAGCCCATGGCAATGAATGCCGATGAAGCGCGCGAGATGTTGGCGTTGGCTGCGGCAAAGCCAAACCAGCTTTCGATCATCGATCATGAGCTTCGCTTCAATCCAACCTGGCGGCGAATGAAGGAATTGGTTGATGGCGGTTTTCTGGGAGATCTTTATCACGTGGACGTGAAGATTGCTTCGGGGTTTCGTCATTCGGCACAACGACCATGGAATTGGTGGTCGCAAAAATCCGCTGGCGGTGGATTGCTGGGGGCGCTTGGGTCGCACGCAATAGATGCTTTGCGTTGGACGTTTGGCGAGATTGAAGCTGTTTGCAGCACTGTGGCCACATTGGTCCCTGAACGCAAAGACGCTAAGACTGGAGAGGTGAAACCGAATGAAACGGACGATTACTGTTCGTTCCTTGTTCGTTTCAAATCCCAGGACGGCAGAACGTCCCACGCCATTGTGCAGTTGTCGGCCCTGTATGCCAGTGGAGGCAAAAATCAGGTGACCGCCGTTGGCAGCAACGGAACCTTGGTTTTGGATGGCGAAGAAGTGCTGCTGGGGGCGATTGGTTACAACCACCCGTTTGAAGAAATGTCGCTGGCAGATCGCGCGCGAGAGATTTCCGTAATTCCTGACAATATCTGGGCGCGATCGTTTTACCATTTGGCGCGCGAAACGGTTCAGGCTTTGCGCGAAGGTCGAACTGAAATTGCTCACGCGGCGACTTTCGCCGATGGGCTGCGCTGCCAGGAAGTGATTGACGCCATCCTTTGTTCGGATTCTGAACAACGCTGGATAACGTTGGGCGAGCAAACCCAGACCTGACGTCAAATTCACTTGAAAAAGTTCGCCGTTGACTGGCTAAACGCGTCTCATTGTGTATACTCACACCTTTGCTTGGAATGCTCTGACACCCGCCAGTCAGTGTTCCTGAGCAAGTCAGCTTTGAGTTCAAACGAGAACGTTAATTTCAATTTTGGAGTATTCAAATTATGGCAACAGTTAAACGCTACAACATCTTTTGCCCGAAGTGTCAGCAGAAATTCCCGATCTTTGCATCCTTGCATCACTCGATCAGTGTTGATGGATGGATCAAGGACAAATCCGAAAATCACGATTGTAAAGCTTACGCCGACCAGTTGGCCAAAGAACGCGCACCGCGCGCTCTCAACCCGATCAAGGCGTCAAAGAAGGGCAAATAGTTTTTGCCCTTCAGGCTCAAGTGTGCTTTTGCCCGGCAATTTGTCTTGCTGCCGGGCTAAGCAAATTGGTTCAAATGCGGTTTAGATCAAGGACATCATTTAATGGCAACCAAGATTACGGTCAACAACAACGGTTCGCTGCGTGTTGAAGGTGACGTTGAAATTTTCGACGCCAGCGGCAAACCATTTGGACTTGGCGGACGAACAGTGATCGGTTTGTGTCGGTGCGGTCAAAGCGCGAACAAGCCTTTTTGCGATGGGTCGCATGCACGTTGCGGATTTCAATCGCAAGTCGAAGCCAAGGACCTGCCGCCTCCGGCCCCAAAACCTGCGGCGTAGTTGTTGAAGCAATGCTGAAAAACTAGATAGGCCGGAATGGCCAAAATTCTAAATAAGCTTAGGAATAAAAATATGAGTAAAGCAGCACCATCAGCAGGAGCCGGATTGCGCGACGTGGTCGCCGCTCCGAGCAGCATCTGCTTCATAGACGGCGAAAAAGGAATTTTGATTTATAGCGGCTACGACATTCATCAGTTGGCCGAAAACTCAAACTTTGAAGAAGTGATCTTTTTGCTTTGGAACGGGCGTTTGCCGAACAAAGCCGAGCTGGATGATCTGAACAAACAGCTCGTGGCAAATCGCGCGCTTCCGGCGGAGATCATTTCCCTAATTAAATCGTTTCCCAAAACAGCCGTTCCGATGGATTCACTTCGGACGGCTGTTTCGGCTTTATCGTTCTTTGATCCTGACAAGGGAGATAATTCCCCCGAAGCTCGCAAACGACAGGCAATTCGCCTGACGGCCCAAGTGGCCACCGTCGTTGCCGCGATTGATCGCATACGCAAAGGCCTGGAGCCGGTTGATCCGAAACCGGAACTGTCACACTCCGGAAACTTCCTTTACATGCTCAACGGCAAGGAACCTTCTGACGTTGAAACCAAGGCTTTTGACATTGCGCTGATCCTCCACGCTGACCACGAATTCAATGCTTCGACGTTTGCTGCGCGTGTGACCGCCGGAACTTTGGCGGATATTTACGCGGCGACGACTTCCGCCATCGGCGCCTTATCCGGTCCGCTGCACGGTGGAGCCAACGAGCAAGTCATGAAAATGCTGCTTGAAATCGGCTCGCTGGAAAAAGTGGACGAATATGTGGCCAACAAATTTGCCAAAGGCGAAAAGATCATGGGGATCGGCCACGCCGTGTACCATACAGAAGACCCGCGTGCGACTCACTTGCGCCGCATGTCAGAAGCCACAGGCAAACGCCAAGGCGATACCAAATGGTTCGACATGTCCAAACGCATTGAAGATATCGCCATTGGCGAATTCGACAAGAAGGGCAAGAAGATTCGCGCCAACGTGGATTTTTACTCGGCTTCGACTTACTACATGCTGGGTATCCCTGTGGATTTGTACACGCCGATTTTTGCTGTCAGCCGCATCAGCGGTTGGACAGCTCACGTTCTGGAACAGCTTGGCAATAACAAACTGATTCGTCCACGCTCTGAATACCTGGGCGAGATGGATTTGAAATATGTTCCGATTGAGCAGCGATAAGCAAAAGAGGTAATCGCTTATGAGCAACGTTGTGATTTATACCAAACCCGGTTGCCCGTATTGCGCCAAGGCAATGGCTTGGCACAATCAACAGGGAATCGCTTTTGAAGAGCGCAATGCTCAGGACAATCCGGCTTATCGAAAAGAAATGTTTGCTTATTCCGACAACGACCCGACTGTTCCGGTCATCGTCGTGGACGGAGTTTACAAACAAAGCGGTTGGGAAGGTCGTGGCTGAACGGTTCACTGACGAACAGCCGTGAGCTGGTCAACAACAAAAACAAACAAGGCGGTTCGGCAATCAAGCTGAAACCGCCTTTTTGATTTGGTGAGCAAATGGCAAAACACTTAACACCGACTCGCCGGGAAATTCTGCAGAGTAGCGTTGCCGCTTCGATGGCGCTGCTTGCCGATCAAGGAGCTTTCTCAATGACGAATTCGATTCAATCCAAAGGCTCAATCACTGACGTCGCCGGAATCAAAGTCGGCCACTTCACAGACAATCGTCGGCCTACAGGCTGCACGGTGATTCTGTGCGAAGACGGCGCGACCGGTGGCGTAGACGTTCGCGGCTCGGCTCCGGGCACGCGCGAAACCGATTTGCTCGATCCGAAAAATCTGGTGCAGCAAGTCCACGCCATTGTTCTGAGCGGCGGCAGCGCCTTCGGATTGGAAACGGCGACCGGTGTGGTTCGCTGGTTGGAAGAGCGCGGCATTGGTTACGACGTGGGCGTCGCGAAAGTGCCGATCGTTCCCGCAGCGATTCTGTTTGACCTGACTGTCGGTGACGCCAAAATTCGCCCCGATGCCGAAGCCGGTTACAAAGCCTGCAAAGCCGCGTCGGCAAACGCGCCCGCCGAAGGAAACGTTGGCGCGGGAGCCGGAGCGACCGTTGGCAAAATGTTCGGCGGCAAACGAGCGATGAAAGGCGGCATCGGTACAGCTTCGATCAAGTTGGACGGCTTGACTGTCGGCGCGATTGTCGCTGTCAACGCCGTTGGAGACGTGATTGATCCGACAACCGGAAAGCTTATTGCCGGAGCACGCACTGCTGACGGCAAAAAACTTGCCGGGACGATGGCTGGAATCCTTCGCGGCGAAGCCTTGCCCCCAATGCTCGGGGGAACCAACACGACGATTGGTTTGGTCGCCACCGACGCCAAACTCGACAAAGCCCA
>DAOMFR010000067.1:33508-35266 GCA_035429885.1 Blastocatellia bacterium | reverse complement strand
CGCCGAATACAGCCGTCGGCTATCCGCACGGCAAACGCTGCTCAATACGAAATCGCAACGCAGCCGCCAGTTTTGGATTGCGCGGCGAATTCTGCTTGGAGTCATCATTCTGGTCATCTTGCTGGCAATTGATGGCGATATTGTTTGGTGGTGGGCGGTGTTACCTGTTGCTGGATTCATTGGATTGATGAGCAATCATCAAAACTTGCTGGGCGAAATCGAACGGCTGACTCGTTCGGTGAAGTTTTACGAACGCGGCTTGGCGCGCATTGACGACAACTGGACTGGCGCGGGAGAAAACGGAGAACAGTTCGCGGACAAGTCGCATTCGTATGCCGAAGACCTTGACCTGTTCGGGCAAGGTTCGTTGTTTCAATTGCTTTCGACCGCGCGAACGCAAGGAGGTGAAGCCAAATTGGCCGATTGGTTGAAAGCGCCCGCCCAAGTCTCCGAAATCCGCGCGCGGCAGGCGGCAGTCGAAGAGCTTCGTTTGCGGCTGGATTTGCGCGAAGAACTTTCGCTGCTCGGCGCTGAAATGCGAGCGGGCATTCACACCGAAGAGGTTGAAGCTTGGGGAAAAGCTTCGCCGGTTTTTACCACCGCTCAGATTCGAGCGTTGGCCATTTCCACTGCGATCACGGGGTTGCTGGCGGTTGGAACTGTCGCCGTGTGGCTGGCATTCAGTGTTCGGTTGCCGATGTTGGCGGCATTGATCATTTTGCTGCTTTTTTATTCGCGTTACGGCAACGCAGTGAAGCACATCATTTCGGCAGTGGAACGGCCAAGCCGCGAGTTGAAATTAATGGCGGAAATTTTGGCTCGACTGGAACGCGAGCCGGTCAATTCCCCCAAGTTGGTTGCGCTGCGAGCCAAGCTCGACACGGAAGGGTTGCCGCCGTCAAAACAGATTGAAAAGCTGAACCGGCTGCTTGACGTTCTGGATTGGACGAAGAATCAATTTTTCGCGCCGATTGCATTTTTGTTGTTGTTGCCTGCCCAAATCGCCGTCGCCGTTGAACGCTGGCGGCAAACCACCGGTTCGCACATTGGCGAATGGTTGGACACCGTCGCCGAAATCGAAGCGTTGAACTCGCTGGCCAATTTTGGCTATGAACGACCGAACAATCCTTTCCCTGAAATTGTCGAATCCGAAGCCTGCTTTAACGGCGAAGCCTTGGGGCATCCGTTGCTGCCTGCGGCTCGCTGCATTCGCAACGACGTCCGCTTGGATAGTCAGCGGCAACTGATGATCGTCAGCGGATCGAACATGTCCGGCAAAAGCACGTTGATGCGAACCGTTGGCATCAACGTCGTGCTGGCGCTGACTGGCGCGCCGGTTTGTGCGAAACGGTTGCGCGTGTCTCCGCTGACCATCGGAGCTTCGATTCACATTCTGGATTCGCTGCAAACCGGAGCGTCACGGTTTTACGCCGAAATCACGAGGCTGAAACAAATCGTCGAACTTACAAATGAACAGTTGCCGTTGCTGTTTTTGCTGGATGAAATTCTGAGCGGCACGAATTCGCACGACCGGCGCATCGGAGCCGAAGCCGTCGTCCGCAGCTTGGTCAAACGCGGAGCGATTGGTTTGGTAACGACGCACGATTTGGCGCTGACCCAAATTGCCGAGACGATGGGCGAACACGCCACGAACGTTCATTTCGAAGACCGGCTGGAAAACGGCAAGATGATTTTCGATTACCGCATGCAGCCCGGCGTGGTGCAACGAAGCAACGCGCTGGAATTGATGCGCGCCGT
>DAOMFR010000067.1:0-33408 GCA_035429885.1 Blastocatellia bacterium | reverse complement strand
CGGTTCAATCTTGGGCGAGCTGGTTTGCTGGATTTTGCGCCGGAAATTCAGCGCGAGCAGTTGCGCGGAACCAGCCAGATTTGGGCAGCTCGCCATTTGGCGTACGTCAACGAAGCAGCGCGATTGATTGCTGCCCTGAAAGCCGAAAACATCACCGCCATTCCGCTGAAAGGCGCGGCCCTCATGCTGGGCGGGTATTATCCGCAGGCAGGCTTGCGGGCTGCGCTGGATATTGATCTTGTCGTAGAGCCGGACAAGATTGACCAAGCTGACCAGATTGTCGCGGCGCTTGGGTACGAAGATTTGCCCGGACGCCGTTCGGTTCGGCAACGGCAACGGCTGGCCAACGAAGTGAATCACTTATGGCCTCGGCGCGGTCAGAACGGATTGATTTTGGAATTGCATCGCCGAGCGTTTCAGTTTGCGCGGCGCGAGCGCGATTTCAGTTTTGCCGAAGTTCACAGCCGAGCCGTTGCGATTTCCGTCGCCGGAACTGAATTGTTGCTGCCGTCGCCAACCGATCTGGCATTTCATCTGGTGCATCACACGCTGGTGGATTTGCAAACCACCAAAGCCATCTTGCGAACCATCGCCGATCTGCATTTCATTTTTGCTGTTCAGCCTGAATCACGCTCAACGATGATTCGCCAGGCGGAAGAGTTCGGATTCGGCGGCGCGGGGCATCTGGCAAATGGATTGGAGAAATTGTTGACTGGCGCTTCGCTGGCTGACCTGGATGAAGCGGCGAAAGATGCACGATTCGCCCTGGCGATTGAAACGGCTTTGGACGAAGAAACGCTGCCACTGGCCGATGCCGCTCGACTGTTTGAATACCTGGATTTCAGCCGTCACCCGATGACTAAACTCGGCAATTTATTTTCGCTGCTGTTCACTTCGCGCCAGCATCTGACGGAACTGTATGGCCAAAGTCCGCAAGGCAGCGTGTACTGGAATTACCTGCGCCGCCCGTTTGACCTGTTGCGAAAATTCAGTCGAGCAGGCTTCTCTCCTGCCAATCTGTGGCGTGTTCGAAAGCTGAGAAAGATTTCTGACGGCGACCAATAAAACCGCCTGCAAAATCGAATGCGGCTGCGAAGGTTGTACCCCTCGCAGCCGCATTCTGTTTCAGGCTTTGCGTTCGCTTAGCGTTAGCAAGCCGGGATGTAAACTGGAATCACGATTGTCGTTGTCGGAGTCAACGTTAGGTGATGCAGGTTATGTCCTTGATTAAACGCTCCCGAACTGGCGCTGGTGTTTGGATTGAAGTTGATCGTGGCGCCAAACAGCGCACGGTCTTCAAACGTCCAGAACTTCATCCAGCCGGTTCTGCCCGCCGGAAGCACACGGGTGAAGGTGCTGGGTGTGCGCGGGAAGGTATTGGACAGAATCGTTCTGTATTGGCAAAGCGCCAAATTGGCCGTGAAGCTGAACGAGACTTCCGTATCGTCAAACAGCAACCCGGTCAGGTTTCCAATGGTCGCCCCGGACGTCGCCATATTGCCGCCAATTCGGTCAATGATCATCATTGTTGAATTGCCGTCCGCAGGACTGCCAATACTGTCCGCCGCAAGAATGCGCGGCAGTCTGTTGTAGTTCATGCCGTCAAATCGCAGCGTCGCAATGGTCGCGGTCGTGTCTATTCCCGCCGGGAACATCATGGACGCGGCAATGGATTCGGCAGGCAGGTTGGCCTGATGCCCGCTGGAGAATTTGACGTACGAATCGCCAATCAGTTCGTTGAACGCGCGCGGCAATCCGGTGTTGTCTTCCACCGCCACCGCCACCATGTAGCCGGTGTTGCCTGGATCGTAATCCGAAGCCAGGAACGAGCTTGTCTGGTTCGGAGTCAGGCAAATAAACGAATCCAGAATTCCGCAACTGGCTCCGTCCACACCGAACAAATGAATCGTCACTTTTTCCGTCTGAGAGGTATTGGTGATCGAAATGCGCGAATTTTGCGCGTTGGGATTGGTCGCATCCGAAGTGTAGATCGGATAGAACAGGATTGATCCTTCTTTCTGATCGCTCACTTCCGACAGCGCTTTATATGCTTTGCCGGGAGTGGTTCCGGGAGGAACAATCTCGGTGTCGGCAAATGCTCTGTTGTTGGCCAACATGCCCGTGCCCGGAACGATCACTGCCGGTTCGCCCGACAACGGGTTGGATTGCACGGCCAACGTGCCGGTTTCAGGCAGGCAGTTGGTCGAAGCAATTGTCGCCGTATTGGTCACTGTGATTGACGGATGTTTGATCGGAATTCTGGCGACGATGACGATTGTGCCACTGGTTGGATAAGTGAACTGGCACTGATTGGCAGCGCCAAGCACTCCCAAACTGGCCACCACTGTCACGATGCCGCCCGAAGACGATTGAGTGAAAGTGGTGCCCGGAACCGTCGAAGTTGTGCTGACCACCGTGAAGCCTTTCGGCAACACATCCGTGATCGTCACGCCATTGGCGTTCGACGGGCCGCCGTTGGCAAATGTAATCGTGTACGTGATGTTCGATGGGGAACCGGTCGTGCTGTATTGCGCCGGATCAGGAGAATCCGCTTTGCTGATGGACAGGTCGGATTGCGCCTGCACCGTCGAAGTGAAAGACGCCGTGTTGTTAGCCGGATTCGGATCCATCGTATCCGAACTGATCGTTGCTGTGTCGGTCATGTTCGGCACACACATCTGAGCATCCGTCAGAGCGCGAATCTGCTGGAAGTCCGGGCAGACGCGAACGACGATAGTCAACGTGCGAACCACGCCATGATCGGTCAATCCGCCAGGAGTTCCGCCAGCGGCATTCCAGGTCGCTTTGACGATGCCGTTGGCCCCGACTGCCGGTGTAGTCAACGTCGCTCCCGGAGAAGCCACGGCAGAAAGGAAGACCGTGCCCACTGGAAGCGGGTCCGTGATCATTTCGTTGAACGCAGCACTTGGCCCGGCATTGTTGGCAGTAATCGTGTAAGTCAGATTATTGCCTGCAATCACCGGATCGGGAGTTGCCGTCTTGGTGCCGGACAAATCAGCTTTGAAGTCTATGTTGACCGTATCGCAGATGTTGGTGTTGTTCGCCGGAACTGGGTCCGTGGACATCGAAGTCGCCGTCACGCAATTCTGGTAAGAAACCGGAGCCGGTTGTGTCGTCATCGAAGCTTGATGCATGCGGAATCGGATCGTCACCGTTCCCGCCGGATTCACCGTGCCATCCGGTTTTTTGTTCGGCGGTAATTCCGCAGCCGTGCAAGTGATTGACGATGGAATTGGGCGATCATCTGTGATTGCATTGGCAGCCGGGGTGCATTGGAACACCGGCGCGCCATTTCCATCCGGAACCGCTTCGATAACGATATCCGGAACCAGCGGCGGAGGACCGGGTTGCGACCGTTGCTTCAACATCTGGAACGCTGGAAGCGTGTCCACCAGAGTGACCATTTGCGCGGCGCTGGGGCCATTGTTGGTGATTTTCACCTGGTATTCGAAATCCGTTCCGGCTGTCACTGTGCCGCCCAATACTCCAGCGGCGTTCGTGTGCGTTTTAGTCAAAGCCAGATCAGACGTCGCGGCGACTGGCGTGGTCAATGTCGTGGAGCCGGAAACCGGACGGTTGAAGTTGTTGACCGTGGCGTCGAACGTTGCCACATCAATCAGATTTGCCTTGGTTGCCGGGTCAATAAAAACGGTGACATCAATTGCGGCAAAGTTATTTGGCGCATTGGCCGCCAACAACGGAGCCGTACAAACCAGCGATCCGCCATTGCCTTGCGGATTGCTTTGCGGGCTGACTCCAGCTGGAGGCGCACAAGTGAACGTTGCTCCCGAAGGCAACACAGGGTTCGCGGAGATGTATTTCACACCCAGCACTCGGCCCACAGACGCTTCCAGAGCTGATGGCAATATATCCGTCAATCGAATGTTCGACACATCCGATGGGCCGTTGTTGGTTAGCGTGATTCGATAAGTCAGATATGTGCCTGGCAAAACTGCAGTGCCTGTAACAGCTACACCATTTTGCGGAGTCGCTGGGCCAATCGGGCCGGTCTGGTTCGGATTGCTCGCCGCAGTAACCGCCGATTGAACGACTTTGCTGACGGACAGGTTTGACGAAGCAATGATGACATTCTGCGTTGCCAGCGTCGTGTTATTGGCGGGATTTGCGTCCGGCGTGCCCGCGCAGCTCACCGGCGGAAACGGTGTTTGCCCTGCATTCGGACACAATCCCGAAGCGATGTTTGCAGGATTTGAGACCACCGTGCCGCCTGTCACCGATTCATTGACCTTCACAAAAAACGTCAGTGTTCCGCTATACCCCAACGGCAATGTACCGTCATTGTAGGGCGGCGTCAGCCCGGTGTTCCCTTGTGGGCGGCAATAGATCGCCTGACTGCCCGGTGCTCCAACCACCGTGCAAGTCAGATTGACATTCGGACTGGCGGCTTTGGCCGCCTGTATGGTGAAGGTAAACGGAATCGCCGGAGGTTGCACAGCAGGAACAAAAACTCCGCCGGTCGCCAACGCGCCTACAAACGCCGTGTTGCCGGGCAATTGATCGGTAATGATTGTATTGTCGGCATTGGCCGGCCCGCTGTTGCCAAACGGAATGTCATAGCGCAGATAGCCGCCGGAATTGACTGATCCTGGAGGAACATTCGGGCCCACCACCGGCAACGCCACCGGAGCCAGCGGACCAGCGCCATCCGGATCAATCACGGGCACGGAAGTCTTGCTCGCCGTCAAATCCGCCGGAGCCGTCACCGGATGATTGACCATGTTCGAACTATTGGTGACGTTTCCTGATCCAGATTGCTCTTCGTTCAGGAAATCCGCCCGATTGCTGACGATCGTTCCGTATGGCACGTTGGTGTTGACGCGCACTTTGAACTCGAACTTAAGCACGGCGAATTCGCGCAAATCGCCACCCACGCCGTTGACACATTCGATGCGATTATTGCCGCCGTCATAGCTGCAGGTGAACGGCGTTGACCCAGCGCCTGGCTGTTCCAGAATCGTCAAACTGCCGGCTTCATACGTTGTATTCGCTGGAATCGAATCCCGGACGCGCAACTGATTTGGCGGGAAGGTCTCGTCAACCGCCGAATCGTTGGTCACCGTGATGGTATAGGTGATGATCTGGTTTTGTGCGACCGGCGTGCCATCCGGCGGGCTGGCGATTTTGGTGATGGGCGCGTCAAACGCTGCCGTCGCGACCGCCGCACCAGTACGATTCGCCTGTAGCTCGGATTGCGTGGGAGCTTGTTTTGTCAGGTGGCGTTCAGCCGCTCGCTGCCATACAGGCATAACAGACAAAACCGTTTTAACGGGTGCGCTCGTTGCCAACCGGGCCGTCACGGATGAAAGTGGGGTGAAGACAGAAATCAAAGCGACAACCACGGCCACCGTGATTGTCGCCAACAAGGATTTTTGGGAGAGAGGTCTTGGAATGTGTGTAGTTCGCATTTTTTCTCCTGTGGGGTTACGGGTTGCAGGCGACCGATCCAGAGATTTGCTGATACGCCGCTCGAAATTTTTTGAATTTATCCAGTCGGACCGAGGTAGCCACGCCTTCGTTGTATCTTAGATTGGCGCATGGAGGAACATTAATGCCATCGCTTATGGCTTGGTCAATGGAAGCACGCACGATTCTTCTAACCAAATCCAGATAAGGATCGGACGTAAACAGAGCAATGTTCCCCTCATCGGTTGTCAGCTTGTCTTGCACAAATTGCATGAAGGTTTCGCACCATTGGCCGTCCCACTGAGCGCCTTCAAATCCGTTGACGATTTCTTCCAAACCAGCGGCAACGCCGACCAAAACAGCTTTCAGAGGGAAGGGCGCGGAAAACCCGGCAACCGTAACGGTTTCCGGCACAATTTCCGCGGCTGCGGCAGCAACAATTGCCAATCCTTTGGGAGTCGAAATATCGGCTCCGGAGGGATAATCCCTGGGGTTGGTAAAGTCGCACGTTGGATCAATGAACGCCGGGGCGCTCGGGGTCGAACGGATATTGGCTCTCGGCGCTTTCGCAGCAGAGGAAGAGTGTATTCTTCCCATCTGAAAATACCGGTCGGCTTTCTTCATCACCTCGTGGAATTGAGGGTCTGTCGTGATTTTTTGCGCCAATTGGGTGATGCGGCTGATGGCGGCGGAACTGGGCAGCGAATGGTATTCCGCCACGAGTTCGATGGTGGACAGCTTTGCCAACCGCCGTTGTTCGCTGGCCAGCGAATCACAAATCGCGTCAGCATCTTTCAGGGTGGAACCACCATGCTGGATCACGTCAAATTCGCCAAGAAATCGTATCGCCGCTTCCAACTCCGAATAAGCGGTAATGACGCCCTTCCGGAATTTCTCTGCTTCGGCGACAACCACGATCTGGCGTGGATCCTGCGACCTATCGCCGGTTGCCGTTCGGGGACCCGCCTGCCGTTCCTGCGCCGATTGCGGCGAAGCGAAAACAACCAGCAAAAAACTAATTGCCAACAGTGCGGTAAGAGTTTTTCTAGTCATATGAATTGTCAGGCATTCGGGCGGTCAGCCTCGGCGATGCGCGATTTTCCAATCACCCGATGCGCTACTCCTTTCTTGGAATGAAGGTTGTGTTGTAAGGTCGCAATCCCAGCCAGCCGGAAGCACACTGTCCGCAACAGCCGAAACTGCAAAAGATCTGAACTCAATAATTTCCCTAGGGCGCGAAGTATCCGGAAACGTCCACCACCAGATTTGTCGTCGCGGAGGTGAAAATCTTGAACGCTCCGTCTCCGCCCAGGCCCACCGTGAAATGGCGGTTGAACACCGTTCCCGCCTGATAGTTTGAGGTTGCTGTTCCCGGTTGCGACGCATTGCTCGGCCAGAACGTCAAAAAGCCATTGCTCGACGGGGATACCACTGTCGCGTTACCCACAATCGCTTTCGCCGTCGCCGCGATCGTCATTCCGTCGCACACGCCTTGCGCTGCTTGCAACTGCGTTGATCCAGCGACCAACGCCGCTCCTGGCACATAACAGCCCGGTAACCCCGCTCGCGTTTCCAGCAATCGCACGGGGCGCGGCAGCGGATTGAACAACAATCCCGTGCCGTTCAAATCTACCGGGTCTGGGCTGTAATACCCCAACACATCCACCACCAGGTTCGTCGTCGCCGACGCGTAAATCTTGAACGTCCCGTCCGGCGCCAAGCCCACCACAAACGGGCCGTTCATCGTTTGCCCCGAACCAAAGTTCGAACTCGCCGCCAGCGGTCTCGTCGCTGCATTGCCCGGATACATTGTCAGGAATCCTTGCCCGCTTGGGCCCACCGTTGTTGCGTTGCCGACCAAGGCTGACGCGCTTGACGGAATCGTCATGCCGCTGCAAAACACGCGCCCTTGTTGCGTGCGCTCCACGCCGCCTGCGACCAGAGTGCCCGGCGCGTCGCAAGCCGTCTGACCTGCACGCGTGTCCAGCATCCGAATCGGGCTTGGCAGCGGATGGAAATACAACCCGCCCGCTCCTGGCGGCGCGTAATAACCTGTGATGTCAATCACCACGTCCGTATTCGTCGTTACGAAAATCTTGAATGCGCCATCCGCGCCTAACCCGACGGTGAACACATTGTTTAGAACTTGATTGGCCTGGAAGTTGGAATTGGCCACCGTCGGCTGCGTCGCATCGCTGGGATAGAGCGTCAGGAAACCGCCGCCCGATTGCACCGTCGTCACGTTGCCGGTCAGCGCGCGCGCCGAAACCGGAATGGTGATGCTGTCGCAAGTGCGTCCCGCCGCCGTTTGCAGTCGCGACGTGCCGCCTGTGATCGGCGCTCCGGGCGTATCGCACGCCGTTTGTCCCGCGCGCGTATCCAAAATACGAAGTGGTCGCGGCAACGGATAGAACTGCAATCCCGCTGGGCTGATAGTCACCGAGTAACTGCGTGAACCGGTGCAGGAACTGGTGTCGGTCGCTGTGACCGTGAAATTGAAGCTACCTGCTTGTGTGGGGATGCCAGTGAGAAGCCCTTCATTCGACAGCGTCAATCCCGTTGGCAACGTTCCGCTGAACGTAAAGTTGTGCGGGAAGTTGCCCCCAACGGCATTGAGATTTTGGCTGTAGTTCGTGCCGACGACTCCGCCGGGCAAGGTAGTCGGGTTGACGCTGATGACGGAACAGATGATCAGCGTATACGCCTGCGTGCCGGAACAACCGCTTTGATCCGTCGCCGTAACAATAAAATTGTAAGAGCCAACAACTGTGGGAGTTCCTGATAACGTGCCAGTTGGAGAGAGCGTCACGCCGCTCGGCAGGTTTCCACTGTAAGTGAAGTTGTATGTTCCCGCGCCGCCAGAGGCCGTCAACGAAGTATTGTAATTGGTTCCAATCAAGCCGCTGGGCAAGCTGCCCGGCGTTATCGTAATCGTCGGACAAAGGCCGATGTTCAACGCATAATTTCGCTCGCCATAACATCCATAAGCGTCCGTGGCACGAACAACAATCGGGAACGTTCCGGAAGAAATAGGCGTGCCGGATAAAAGCCCGGCATTCGACAGTGTCAGATTGTTTGGCAATGGGCCGGAGCTAAGGCTCCAGGTGACATTGCCCGATCCACCAGCCTGGGTAAATTGCTGGCTATACGGAACCCCAAGCTTGCCTGAATTGATCGTCGTCGGATTTACGGTGATCGTCGGGCAATTGACTGCCCAGGTATACGCCTGTTCGACATAACAGCCCGTGGAATTGATCGTCGCTCGAACGTTGAAGTTGTACGTGCCGGAAACGGTCGGCGTGCCTGACAACTGGCCGGTTCCCTGCCCAAGCGACACGCCGTTGGGAAGTGATCCGGCTGTGATCGTCCAATTGATCTGGCCGCTGCCTCCATTCAACGTCAACGTCTGGCTAAAAACACTTCCAGTCGTTGCCGGATTCAAAGTAGCAGGAGTGATGCTGAGCGACTGGCAATTGATTTGCAGCGTATAGCTATTCTCGCCGTAACATCCATTCACATCGGTCGCCCTGACAGTAAAGCTGAATTGTCCCGCGGATGTCGGTGAGCCGTTTAAGAGTCCCGAGCCGGAATTCAACATCATTCCTAATGGCAAAGAGCCGCTGCTGATTGTCCAATTGATGGCTCCCGTGCCACCCACTTGCATCAACTGTTGACTATATGTCACCCCCACATTGCCGGGGCTCAAATTGGCCGGCGAAATTGTGATTGGACAGCCTGTCGCCTGGGTAATGGTGACCAGTTGCCCGGCAACATCTATGGTGCCGGTGCGCGGCGGGCCTGTGTTTGTGGCGACGGTGTAATTCACCGCGCCATTGCCCGTGGAATTGACCCCATTTTTATCGAGACGACCAAATGGCAACTGCCCGGGTTTGCTAAAGGAGCCGCCCGACGTAATGGTGATCCAGGAAGCATTGCTTCTGGCCAACCAGGCGCACGCCCCGCTCGTCGTCACATTGATTGTGCCGTTGCTTGTGGCAGCCGGATGATTCGCAGAGGTCGGGGACACGGTATACGCGCAGCCGCCATCCTGCGAAATGTTGAGCGTTTGCCCTTGCACGGTGATCGAACCGCCGCGTGGAGATCCGCTGCCATTCGTGGCCACAAAATAACTTACGGAGCCATTGCCCGATCCCGAAGAGTTGGATGTAAGCGTCACCCAGGGCGTCGTAGTGATTGCCGTCCATGCGCATCCTGAAGGTGCAGTGATGTTCAAAGTTCCGTTTCCACCTTCGACGGTGAATTGTTTTATCGTCGGTGAAAGGGTGTAGCTGCAGGTGCCGTCTTGCGTCACGTTAAACGTCTTCCCGGCGATACTGATGGAACCGGATCGTTGCGTGCCGGAATTAGGTGCAACGGAATAGGTAACAGTGCCGTTGCCAACATTATTCGCTGACGAAATGATCGTAATCCAGGGCGTGGTCGTGGACACAGACCAGTTACACATGGCTCCTATGCTGACATCCACGGTGTTAATCCCACCGCTTTGACCAAGACTCTGGCTGAAGGGATCAAGTGTGGCTGTGCACCCTCCGTCTTGATTTACGACCAAAGATTTTCCAGCAATCGTGATGATGCCGGAACGAGCGCTTCCCGGATTGGCAGCCACTGTGTAATCCAGTGTGCCACTGCTGATTCTGCCGGTTGGAGCCGTTAAGGTAATCCAGGAATCTGCTGTTGAAGCGGACCAATTGCATCCGGTTCCGATGGTGATGTTGGCGGAAAATCCTCCACCGGCAGCAGGAACTTGTTGGTTTTGCGGGCTGATCGTTGGCGTGCAGGGAGCATCCTGCAACACGATAAAAACCTGACCACCAATCATAATCTGCCCCGCACGTGGCGAAGCGCCGGGGTTCGCTGCGACGGTGAAATCCAACACCGTCGGCCCGGAACCGCTGACCGCCGTATTGATCGTGATCCACGGCGACAGTGTGGAAGCTGTCCAGGCGCAACCTGCCCCGGAAGAAAGCTCAACACTTCCCGGCCCTCCCGCTGCCGAAATGGTTGTGGCCACTGGATTGATGGCAGTGGTGCAGGGACCTTCTTGAGTAATGTAAAAGTCTTTGCCGGCAATGGTCAGTTGCCCGACACGTTGCGGCCCGGTGTTGGCTTGCACATTGACTGTGACTGTTCCGCTGCCCAGCCCCGGAGAGCCGGAACCAATGGTCGCCCACGGAACCGTGCTCGATGCCACCCAGGGACATAATGCCGCTAAAGAAACTTCGACAGAAAAGCTGCTTGCCGATGACCGCAGATTTTTCGTTGCCGGAATCAGAGCGGCAGTGCAGTTATCGGGCGATCCCGGAACAACCAAACACGCGGAAAACTCTGACGTTTCCACCGGCTGCAAAGACACATCCAGCAAAGTGGCGGTTGCCGTGATGGCCTGCCCCTTGGAAATCACCACATTGTTGAACACCGGCGCAAACCCGACTGTCCCCGTAGGATCGGTCGCAACAATGGTCGAGCCAAACCTTGCCAGCCCTTCGCCGCTGCCACTGGAATCACAATGCAAGTTGTAAAAGAAATCTATTCGAAAGGATCTGGAAGCCAAACTGTTCAAGGAGCCAAGCACTGTCGTCGAAGAACTGCCCACTGTAACCAAGCTCAGCACCGGCGCGTTCTGCCCATTGTTGGGACCGGGATCCAAGTCCAGCGGATCATTCGGGGTGACGCCGTTATTTCCCAGATCAATGCCCAATCCGACATTTTCCGTTATGTAATTGCCAAGTATGCGATTGCCTGTGGCTCCGTTGCCCACCACAGCCACGCCAGCGGTTTGCAGGTTATTCGCGATGTAATTCAGTTCGCCATCATTCAATCCGCCGATGAAATTGTTGGGTGCGTTATCAATCAAAATGCCAGGGGCACTGCCTGACCCACCTAAAACGCCATTACCTAATGGGAATGTCCCACTTGCATCAAGTCCGACATTGTTTCCGACAACCCGGTTATTAGCCCCCGTTGCAGCGCCGATTCGTAACCCGCCGCCATTGTTGCCGGAAATCACGTTTCGCTCTGCGGTGTCCGTTCCGCCAATGATTGACAGGTCGCCACCGTCAATATTCACGCCGAAGCCGGTATTTCCCAGGTCAAATCTGCCAGTGGCGTCAGTGCCGATGTAATTCGCAATCAGTTTGTTTCTGGAAGCCGGGATGGCGGACGGCATTGTCGCTGCCTGAATACGCACGCCATCCGTTGTTTGCCCGGAAATGATATTGCGTTCGCCAGTGGCCGTGCCGCCGATGACATTGTCGGAAGAACCGAGAATGAGAATGCCTACGTTGTTGGCACGAACAACAGTTCCGGAAGAATCCAGCCCAATGATGCAACCTTTAACCGTGTTAAAGCCCGCACTGGAAATTTCAATGCCATTTCCGCCAAAGCGATTGATGACCAGCCGTTCGATCAAACTGTTACCAGCCGTAATCGTCAACCCATTCGCGCTTGCACCGGCATTCGTTCCATTCAGCTCCACGCGCGTTGCCCCACCCGAATTTCCCTTGATGATTACCGGTTCCGTGATGGCAGGAAGCGGTGAGGACAAATTGATGGCCGGCGTGCCCGTTCCCAAGCTGAAGACGATATTGTCAGCGCCCGCCATTCCCGCCGCACATTCGCCAGCCGCTGCTCCTGAAGCAGTGTTGGTATTGGCAGCGATAATGGCTTCGCGCAAAGTGCATTTGCCGTTATTGGCAACTGTCTCTCCCGCATCATTCACTGTGATGGTTGCTGGAGCTAACACTCCCTTCACAGCCGAAACAGAATCGGCGCTCGCCAATCGGATGACGCCACCTCGCCGCGCTTCGGTGAAGGACTGGCCGAGCAGGAATCCTGTGATCAGCGTCACCAGCAATATCCAAACAGAGCGTACCCAGTGCTGACGCACCTTGCCCAATAACAAACTTAACGACGGTGAGTGACAGTTCGCCGTATGCATAGTTTTCCCTTCGCGTAAAAGAATGAGTTGCAGCTTCACTACGTGAGGTTCAGGCAGGAACGCCTACCTATATATCTTATCGTTCTGTCTTTGATTTACGTTCGCAGCAATTCGTCGAATCCGTGAATATGCCGCGCGTCGCGTCTGATGGTTTGCTGAGAGCGCCTGAAGAAGTAAAACCTATCGCTCAATGAGATAAACGCCAATGGCTTATCGGGCGAGACGAATCCATCTCACAAACTATGAGCGCAAAATCCGATGAACAAACATGTTCGGAATTTTTTTCCAGTGATTCTTCGTTTGGGAGCTGAATTGAACTAACGTTCAGGAAATGATGCCGTAAGGTAATTAAGGAGGCATCACCACCTGTTACTTATGAGGCGACCGCCACAGAAGTAATGAGGAAGCCAGCCTTTTAACTGGCTAAGCTAGCAACAATTCAACAATTAACTGCTTCAGCATTTGCATATTAGTACGGCAATATTAGATCGTCTAGTAGCGACTACCAATTTCAGGCAGAAATTACATTTTTCGTACTGATGTCAGAAAAGAACCAACTTATCATTCTTAACCAATTCACCCACTGAATGAATCACTTCACCAAGGTCGGGACTTGAGGGCTTAAGAAGGATTGCTTGATTTGTGGCGGCGGACTTGTCATTTAGAGCTTTTGAAACTACGCCTTCCAATGCACCCCAAAACAGGAAAAAGCCGCAGAACAGAATAAATTCTCTCTGCGGCTTTTCGTGTTTGTAGTGTGAAAACTGGCAGCATGACTACCAGCATATTCTCCACTTCATTAGCAGGACGGAATGTAAATCGGAATCACAATTGTTGCCTGATCGGTCAAGGTCATGTGATGCAGATTGTGTCCCTGATTGAATGCTCCACTGTTGGCGCTGGTCGTGGGATTGAAGTTGATTTGCGCTCCGAACAGAGCCGAATCATTGACTGCCCAGAACTTCATCCAGCCGGTGCGGCCAGCAGGCAGCACACGGTTGAACGGTGTGAAGGTTCGCGGGAAGCTGTTGTCCAACACCTTGCGATATTGGCACACACCCAGATTCGCGGTGAAGCTGTATTGGTTTTCCGAATCATCCCACAACAAACCGGAAATGTTGCCGATCAGCGCTCCGCTGGTGGTGAAATTGCCGCCAACGCGGTCAATGATCATCATTGTGGAGTTGCTGTCCGCCGTGCTGCCAACGTTGCTGGCAGCCAGGACTCGCGGCAGTCTGTTGTAGTTCATTCCGTCAAACCGCAGCGTCGCCGTTGTGTTTGTCGCATCCACTCCCGCTGGGAACATCATCGAAGCCGCGATGGATTCAGCGGCCAGATTTGCAGCATGTCCTGACGAGAATTTGACGTACTCATCACCAATCAACTCATTAAACACACGCGGCAGACCGTTGTCGTCTTCCACCGCTACCGCCATCACATAACCAGTGTTGCCTGGATCGAAGTCCGAGGCCAGGAACGAAGACGTCTGGTTCGGTGTCAAGCACAGGAAGGCATCCAGAATGGAACAGCTTGCGCCATCCACCGCGAACAAGTGAATCGTCACTTTTTCCGTCTGGGAGGTGTTAGTGATTGAAATGCGCGTGTTTTGAACGTTGGCGTTCGTCGCTTCCGAAGTGTAGATCGGATAGAACAGGATTGACCCTTCTTTCTGATCGCTCACTTCTGACAGCGCCAAGTACGGAACTCCAGGAGTGTTTCCAGGAGGCACGATCCGTGTATCCGCAAACGCCCGGTTGTTGGCCAACATTCCCGTGCCCGGGACGATGATCGCCGGACTTCCCGACAACGGATTGGATTGGACAGCCAGCGTGCCGGTTTCAGGCAGGCAGTTGGTCGAAGCAATCGTCGCCGTGTTGGTGACGGTGATTGTCGGATGTTTAATCGGAATTCTGGCGACGATCACAATCGTGCCGCTGGTCGGTCTGGTCAACTGGCATTGGTTGGCAGCTCCCAGAACTCCCAGACTGGCCACGACTGTCGTGATGCCATTTGTCGTCGTGATGGTGAAAGTGGTGCCTGGAACCGTCGAGGTCGGCGTTCCCACGACCGTGAAGCCTTTCGGCAACACATCCACAATCGTCACACCATTGGCGTTCGACGGTCCGGCGTTCGCAAACGTCAACGTGTACGTCACGTTCGATGGGCTTCCAGTCGTGCTGTAAGACGCCGGGTCCGGAGCATCCGCTTTGCTGATGGACAAGTCGGATTGTGCCTGAACCGTCGAAGTAAAGGACGCAGTGTTATTTGCCGGATTCGGATCAGTCGTATCCGAGCTGATCGTTGCCGTATCGGTCATGTTCGGCACGCACATCTGAGCATCCGTCAGATTGCGTATCTGCTGGAAGTCCGGGCAAACGCGCACGACGATGGTCAGCGTGCGAACCACGCCGGGTCCGGTCAATCCTCCAGGCGTGCCACCAGCGGCATTCCAAGTCGCTTTGACGATGCCATTGGCTCCCACCGCAGGTGTCATCAGAGTCGCTCCAGGTGACGCCACCGCTGAGATAAAGACCGTGCCCACCGGCAACGGATCTGTAATCATCTCGTTAAACGCCGCGCTTGGACCGGCGTTATTTGCGGTAATGGTGTACGTCAACAGGTTACCGGCAATCACAGGATCCGGTGTGGCAGTCTTCGTGCCTGATAGGTCGGCAGAGAAAGCAATCGGAATCGTGTCACAGATATTTGTATTGTTGGTCGGATTCGGGTCCGTGGACATCGAAGTCGCCGTCACACAATTCTGGTAATTTACCGGCGTAGGTTGCGTGGTGAACGCATCCTGCGTAAAGGTCAGTCGAACAATGAATGTACCCGCCGGGTTGACCGTTCCATCCGGGTTCTTGTTGGGTGGCAATTCGGCTGCCGTGCAGGTCACACTGGTTGTGTTGCCCGGTGAACCGACCACCGGATTCGCCGTGCAAGTGACGCTCGGGTTGCCATTGCCATCCTTGGAATTCGGAGTCACAAACTGGCCATTGCCGTTCAATCGTCCCACCTGAATGTTGGTGATCTTTTGGAACGGCGGCAGTGTGTCCACCAGATTGAACATCTGCGCAGCGCTGGGACCATTGTTGGTCACTGTCACGTCATAAAAATTGCCAGACGTTCCAGCCGTAACTGGGCCACCCAACACACCAGCGGCATTCGTGTGCGTTTTGGTCAACGCCAAATCCGAAGTCGCAGCCACAGGAGTGGTCAACGTCGTTGAGCCGGAAACCGGGCGGTTGACGTTATTGATCGTGGCGTCGAAGGTTGCCACGTCAACCAGACTAGCCTTGGTTGCGGGGTCAATGAAAACAGTGACGTCAATTGCGGCAACGTTATTCGGCGCATTTGCCGACAACAACGGAGCGGTACAAACCAGCGAACCGCCGTTGCCCTGCGGGTTGTTGATAATATTGATGCCCGTCGGAGCCGCACAGGTGAACGTCGCGCCCGAAGGCAGCACCGGCGAAACCTGCAAGTACTTCACGCCAAGCACTCGCCCTGGCGGCGTTTCCAAACCGGAAGGCAGCACGTCGGTCAGTCGAATGTTCGACACATCCGAAGGACCGTTGTTCGTCAGCGTGATGCGATACGTCAAAGCCGTCCCCGGCAAAACCGCAGTGCCGGTTGTGACCGTGCCGTTCGGAGGCGTTCCAGGACCAATCGGGCCCGTCTGATTCGGGTTGCTGGCCGAAGTGACCGCCGATTGAACAATCTTGCTGATGGACAGGTTCGACGACGCAATCACCACAGTTTGCGTCGGCAATGTCGTATTGTTGGCCGTGTTCGGGTCGGAAGTGCCACCACAAACGCTCGGCGGGAATACCGGGCCAGGATTCACTGGGTTCGGGCAAAGCCCTGCCGTAATGTTGGCAGGATTCGACACGATGGTTCCGCCCGAAACCGATTCGTTGACCTTCACGAAGAAGGTTAATTGACCGGAATAACTGGCAGGGAAATTTCCATCCGGGTACGACGGATTCAATCCGGTGTTTCCTTGAGGACGACAATAAATTGCCTGGCTGCCGGGCGCACCGTTGACGGTACACGTCAGGTTGACGTTGGGCCCCAGCGGCGCAACTGTATCAACCGCTTGAATAGTAAAGGTGAACGGAATTGCCGGAGGTTGAGCCGCCGGGACAAAGACTCCGCCAGTCGCCAAAGCTCCGACGAATGCCGTGTTTCCGGGAATCTGATCCGTGATCATGACGTTGATGGCATCGGACGGGCCGCTATTGCTGAACGGCAAATCGTAGCGAATGTAACCACCCGCGTTGACAGAACCCGGCGGAACATTCGGGCCGACAACCGGCAGTGCGACCGGAGCCAACGGGCCGGCACCATCCGGATCAATAACAGGCAAAGCCGATTTGGCAATCCCCAGGTCTGAACTAAAGACAACCGGCGTACAGATCGTCGAAGAGTTATTCGACGAATTCGTATCCACTGCATTCACGCCATTCACAATAGCGACAGTGGCCGTGTTGCTAACGCAAGCGCCGGGTTGACCATTGTTGAAGTTTGAATTGACGGTAACGGTAAATTTGATTGTCGCGACGGCTCCAGCCGCCAGTGTGGCGGTTGCCGTACAAGGGAAAGTCGTGCCTCCGTTGCAGCTAAATCCTACAGCACTAATGGTTCCCTTCAGCGTCGTTCCCGTGGGCGGGAAGGGTGTGTCATTCACGACGAATTCACCCGCAGCGATGTCGCTCGGGCCATTGTTTTTAACGGTGATCGTGTAATTGAGGTCTTGCCCAGCCACAGCCGGATTTGGAGTCGCCGTCTTGGTGACTTGCAGATCGGCGCAGTGGTTGACTGTCGCGGTGGTCGTCGAAGTGCCAACCGCAATCGTGCCGGTGCCCGCACTGGTGATGGTCGCCGTATTGCTTAAATTGCCGCTCGGCGCGCTCGTCGCCAACTTCACCGTGATGTCCAGCGTGCTTTGGCCGCTCGGAATATCCACCTGAGAGCAAGTTACCGTTCCAGGCGTGCCGCCGTTGTGCGCGCAACCAGCGGTAAAGGCTCCAGTTCCGCTCATATTCAGAAAGGTGGTGTTTGCGGGCAGCGGATCGCTGATGGTCGCATTGATTGCCGTGCTCGATCCGCCGTTATTTACGGTAATGTGGTAAGTGAACGTGTCACCGGCGCAAACCGTCGCCGGTCCCGCTTTGGTGATGGAAAGTGGCGCATCAACCGTAAGGTTCTGCTGAACGCTGGCAGAATTGGGGAACACATTCGGCGTCGGTTCGGCGGTATTGGAAGCAACCGTAGCCGTGTTGGTGCGAACACCCGACGCCTGATTGGCTACCGCTTGAGCCACGATGGTGATGACTGAAGTCGGCGTGCCTCCGCTGGGTACGGGGAAATTGCCGGTACAACTGACGACGCCGTTGGTTCCAACTGCTGGCCCTGAACAGATTAGCCCTAGTCCCGCAACATTCGAATTAACCACCGCAACATTCTGGAAAACGATGCCTGCCGGCATCGGGTCTGTCACGACAACGCCGTAGGCCGCTCCCGGCCCATTGTTGGTGACGGTCAGCGTATACGAAAACGCCGCGCCGCCATTCACCGGAGTCGGATTCGACGTCACCTTCGTGATTCCCAGGTCAGCAAGTGCAACCGGATGATTGGTGGTGTTGGAACTGTTGGTGGCCACAGCGCCGGTTTGCTGTTCATTGAAGAACTGCGCCTGGTTGCTGATCACAGAACCGGTTGCGTTGCTGTTTACCGTGACCTTGTATTCAAACTTGAACGCGGCGAACTCTCGCAAAATGCCGCCGGTCGCAGTGGTGCATTCCACCAGCGAGCCTGCAACACCGCAGGTCCAGACAGATGATCCATTGCCCGGTTGCTGCAAAATTGTGACGGAACCGCCTACGTAGGTGGTATTCGCCGGAATGGTGTCTTTGACGCGGAGCCGGTTGGTGCCGAAAGTTTCGTCCACCGCCGCATCGTTGGTCACCGTCACGGTGTAGGTGATGGTTTGGCCACCCGATACGGGGGTGCCATCTGGAGGGCTGGCAATTTTGGTGATTGGCGCATCGAACATCGCCGCAGAGTTGCTCACGGCCACCGGCGCAGGATTGGCAAGCGCCTGCTTGGTGTCCGCTTTGACCGGCGATGTTTTCGGATTTTGCCGCTTAGTTGCCGACAAAAGCTGTTTCACCGGCGCGCTCATCCCCAACCTGGCCATCACAGCCGACAGTGGAGTGTAAGCAAACGTCAAAGTAGTCAGCAGGACAAACGCGAACGCGGCCAACAAGGCGCGCCGCAAAGGAGTTTTGAGAGTGTGTGTAGTTCGCATTGTTTTTCTCCAGATTTATTGAAGCTTCGACTAAATCTGCGGAGCTTCCATTCCACATCAAGTGGCCGAAACCAGAAAGCCAAAATATCAATAGCCGTTGTGAGGGGCTCGATTCTGTTGGGAAGACATTCTATTGCACACAAGCCGAAGCACCAATATTGAGGTAGGCATTTCGGAGTAATTTATATGCAATGACGCGTTCTGCACCGCTTGCGCCAGTAAAATTGCCAGACCCGTCAAAATAGGCTTGGGCTGCCATAAACTGTGCGCTTCCGCAATTGGTCGGAACGGTGGTGGCGGTTGCTGCTGCCAGCGCCGCCTTAACCGAATTGTAAGTGAATGTCAGGTAGTAATTGTCGTTCATCAAAATTGCATTCAACCCGTTCGACATTTCTTCCTCGACATAAAGTCGAATTGCTTCGCAATAAGCGCCATCTTTTGCCAACGCTTCCAATGCGTTGACGACTTGATCAACGATTCCAGCGGCGACTGCGCTAATAAAGCGAAATGGATTCGGAATAATCAAACAAAAGATCATAAATTCCGATGGTTGAGCTTCGGTCAGGGTATGAAGCGCAAGCGCGATTCCCTTGGCAATGCCAATATCCACTCCGGACGGATAATTGCTGGGATTACTAAAATCGCAGTTGGGTGCAATATAGGCGGGTGACGCAATCACCTCACGGGAGTTCGTCCACTTGCCGGACGGTGAATTCCGCGACAAAAGACCGGCTTGGGAATATCGCTCCACCTTCTCAAGCACTTTCTGGAACTTCAGATCAGTTCTGATCCGTTGTGAAATCTTCACGAGGCGCCCAATGTCTGCTGCGGAAGGCAAACTCTCGGCCTGTGCCACCAGCTCAGTGATGGACATCTGCTGAAGTTGCGCACGCTCAATGGATATGTCCTGGCAGACCAGTTCGTAATCTTTCATCGCACTGCCTTGCCGAATAAAGCTGTATCCCCCCAGAAATCTAATCAGCGCTTCGCTTTCATCGTAAGCGGCAATCAGATCGTTTCGTAAGGACTCAGCCTCAGACATGCTCATAACCTTGCGTTGCTGCTGCGGCCTGTCGCCAATCTGACGCTCTTGTGCCGAGCGTGGAGCGGCAAAGACAAGCAGTACAAAGCTGATTGCTGCCAATGCACTAAGGATTCTTTTGGTCATATCAAGTGTTAAGCATCTCGGCAGTTCGCCAGATGCAGACTCCGTATAATGAGCGTGAACTCGTGTTGCGCGATCTCGATTTGGCGAGTTTGGCAAATAATGCCGGAGGCACCATTTGGCCAATCCCTACAACTATCAATATTACTTAGATAACATAAGCGAGTGACTTGATTTGGAATAAAGCCTAAAGACTCGCAAGAATTTGTAACCCGACTTACTGCCGCGTCCTCAAAGGACATTATTGAACACACTCAGAAGCGCCGATGTTCTGATAGGTAGCTCGGAGCTTTTTATAAGCTTCAAGCCGATTGGCGCCGCTTCCGCCGGTGAAATTGCCAGACCCATCAAAGAAAGCCTTAGCCTCATTAAATCTAGCCTGCCCGCAATTGACCGGAATATTTGCGGAAGTTGCCGTCGCCAAAGCAGCCTCGCACGACTTAAACATAAATTTGAGGTAGTAATTCACGTTCACCAGCGCCGTGGTCAGGCCTCTGTCGTCTTTCAGCTTATCTTCGACGTTTAATCTCAACGCTTCGCAATAAGTGGAATTCGTGGCGATTGCCTGCAATGCATTGAGCACTTCGTCGGCAACACCTGCAGCAATCGCAAAGACAATATGAACCGGATTCGGTATTAAGGTACAAGCCTCTTCCAATTCCCCAGGAGCCAGGTCAGCCGCAAAATGCAGTGCAATGGCCACTCCGCTGGCAATGCCCAGATCAACTCCCGAAGGATAATTACTCGGGTCGTTGTAATCACAGTCAGGCTCAATGTAGCTGGTAGACGCGATTACGCCACGGAGATTGCCGAGCCTATCCCCGACAGCAGAGGCCGGGAAAGTCCGTCGCAAAGGGTTGGTCTGGATATATTTTTCTACCTTCTGAAGCGTGTCTTGCAACTTCGCATCGGTTCTGACACTGCGCGAGAGCTTGGTGATGCGAGTGAGGGCATACTTGTCATGCCAGGTGTTCCCCTGCGACATCAGTTGGTAGTCAGACATCTGCTCAATCTGCTGACGCTTTCTCGCCAGGCTCTGACGAATGGCGTCATAGTTCTTCATTGCTTCGCTTTGCCGAATGAAGTCATATCCGGCCAGAAACTCAAACAAAGCCTCGGTTTCAGCGTAAATGCTGATTTGATCGTTACGAAATTTTTCGACTTCAGCCTTTCCAAGAACTGTGCCGCCGTTGCCAATCTGGCGTTCTTGAGCCGAATACGGCGAGGCAGCGAGTAGTACGAAAATTATTGCTGTGAGTGCAGTAAGCATTTTTTTCGTCATTTTACTGTTTGACATCTGAACGATTCGCCAGATGCATACTCCTTTCAAAAGTTTGAAGCCGTGTTAAGCAATTGCAATTTCAACCACCTGAAAATGCCAACTACCGACAGCCTTGATCAGTCCCAAAGCTGTTATTGCACACAAGCCGAAGCGCCGATGTTCTGATAAGCGGTTCGGAGTTTGTTGTACGCATCAACCCGTTGCGGCCCAGTGCCGATAAATTGGTCACTTCCGTTAAAGAAAGCCGCCGCCTCTGTCAGTCTCGCGTTCCCGCAATTAATTGGAATCGTGGTATTGGACGCCTTGTTCAGGGACGATCTGACCGACCGGTACAGGAATGTGAGGTAGAAATCGTTGCTAATAAACAGTGCGGTAAATCCATCGTCATTCACCAGGTTGTCTTCGACGTAAAGCCTTAAGGTCTCGCAATAGGCTGCGTCCGACGCCACGGCTCTCAAGGCGCTCGTTACTTCATCAATCGCGTATGCCGCAATCACCAGAATGGCCCTGAGCGGAAATGGGATGGTGACGAAGAAACCTATGATTTCAGGAAGCCCGTCGGCAATCGTATGCAACCCCAAAGCAATTCCATTGGGAATGGCGATATCCGCGCCGGAGGGATAATTGCTCGGATCATCCAGATTACAGAGTGGTGGAATGTAGGCTGGAGCGGCTGTGGCATTCCGGACGTTCGGCGTTTTCCCCGACGACAAAGAATTTCGTGGCAACAGCCCTGCTTTTGAATACAACTCTGCTTTTTGAACGACCTCCAGGAACTTCGCATCTGTCCTGATACTCTTTGAAAGTTCAACGATGCGATTAAGAGCGCTGGCTTTCGGCAAACTTTCGGGATGCGCCATCAACTCGACGACTGACATTTGCTCAATTCGCTCGCGTTCTGTTTCGATCTTCTGGCAAGCCAGCTCGTAATCCTCCATCGCGTTGCTTTGCCGAATGAAGTCGAACCTCGCCAAAAACTTAATCAGCGCTTCGCTCTCCGCATAAGCAGCGACGAGATCGCCACGAAACTTCTCGGCATCTGCGATATTCACAATCTGGCGTTCTTGCGCCGAACGGGGCGAAGCAAAGGCGAGCAGCACGAAGCTGATTGCTGTCAGTGCGATAAAAGTTCTTCTGGTCATATCAGTGTCAGACATCCGGGTAATTTCGCCAGATGCGTACTCCTTGTTATGAGTTTAAGGTCGTGTTGTGCGATTGCAGTTCTGGTCAACACTGCCAATCTCACTGCTCGTCCGGGCAAATAACTCAATAATATGAATTGCCGTGTCTAAATCTTTAAAGAAACCTGGGATGCCAATTCATTTCCTGACAGTCCCGAAACCCTGAAAGAAACGCTATTCCTGCACGCACGCTGCAGCGCCGATATTCCGAAACGCGGCTCGGAGCTTTTTGAATGCGATGACCCGATTCGCGCCGGTTGTACCGCTGAAAGTGTCTCCGCTAAATAAAGCGTTGGCTTCTGCCAGTCGCGCATTCGCGCAATTAATTTCGATCCCGTCGGCGACAGCCTTTGAAATGGACGCCTTGACCGTTTTGTAAGTAAACGTGAGGTAAAAGTCGTCAGTCATTAAAATTGCAGTGAAGCCGCTTTCGTTGGCCAGCTTGTCTTCGATATACAGTCGGACTGCTTCACAATAACGGCCATCCGCAGCCACGGCTGCCAATGCGTTGGTGATTTGATCCGTGATCCCCGCCGCAATCACCAGAAGAATTTTGGGAAGGAACGGCACACCAAACAAAAAGCCTTCTTCGTCAGGAAGCACATCGTACAAAACATGCAATGCAATTCCGACAGCATTGGCAATCGCAAGATCGGTTCCAGAGGGGAAATTACTGGGATCATCGAAATTACAGTTGGGTGTGATGTAGGCGGGAGCAGCAATCACCCCACGGGAATTGGCCTCTTTGCCTGCCGAAGATGCCTGCGACTGCAGGCCCGCTTGTGAAAATCCTTCCGCCTTTTTAATGACGTCTTTGAACTTTTCATCAGTCCTGATCGTCCGCGAAACTTCAATAATACGGTTTATGGATTCGGAATTGGGCCAGTAACCGGCTTCAAGCATGACTTCATTGATGGGCAGTTGCTCAACCCGGGCGCGCTCTTTCGACATCAATTCGCAGGCGGCTTCGTACCCTTCCATTGCCTGGTTTTGCCGGAGAAATTCATACCCGGCAAAGAATTTGATCAGCGCTTCGCTTTCCGCGTAAGCGGTAACCAGATCACTGCGCATTTTCTCCGCCGTTTCCGGGTCCAATATCTGGCGATTTCCCTGGGGCCGATCACCAACGGACGTCCTGTTACCAACCTGGCGTTCTTGCGCCGACTGGGGCGAGGTAAAGGTGAGCAGCACAAAGCTGATTGCTGTTAGTGCAATTAGAATTCTTCTTGTCATTTTACCCTTAGGCATCCAGATAATTCACCCGATGCACTACTCCTTTTCATGGGGTTACTGAAAACCGTTAAAGCCGTTCCACACAATCAGGGGTTATTGCTCCCCCATTTTTAAGGCGCGAAGTACCCAGAAACATCAATCACCAGATCAGTCACCGCAGACGTGAAAATCTTAAACGCGCCATCGCCGCCCAATCCGACGGTGAAATGACGGTTGAACACCGAACCGGCCTGGTAATTCGAATTCGCCGTTCCCGGTTGGCTCGCATTGCTCGGCCAGAAGGTCAGGAAGCCATTGCTTGCCGGGAACACCACGGTGGCGTTGCCGACAATGGCCTGCGCCGTCGCGCCAATTGTCATCCCATCGCACACTCCCAAAGCTTGTTGGAGCCGCGTCGAGCCTGCGGCCAACTGCGCTCCGGGCGTGTAACAACCGGGCTGTCCCATTCGGGTTTCCAACAACCGCACAGGTCGCGGTAACGGATTAAAGAGCAATCCCGGCCCATTCAAATCCACGGCATCCGGGCTGTAATACCCCAACACATCCACCACCAGATTGGTGGTCACCGACGAATAAATCTTGAAGGTGCCGTCTGTTCCCAATCCAACGACGAACGGCCCATTCATGGTTTGCCCGGACGCAAAATTAGAGCTCGCAGCCAGCGGTCTGGTCGGAGCGTTGCCAGGATAGAGAGTCAGGAAACCTTGGCCACCCGGGCCAACCGTTGTCGCGTTGCCAACCAGAGCCGCCGCACCGGAGGGAATCGTGATGCCGTTACAGAAAACGCGTCCTTGTTGAATTCGCTCGACGCCTCCGGCAATCGGAGCGCCGGGGGTATCACATCCGGACAGTCCGGCTCGCGTTTCAAGCATGCGAATCGGGCTCGGCAGCGGATGGAAATACAGTCCGCCTGCTCCCGGAGGGGCGTAATAGCCGGTGATATCAACCACCACATCGGTGTCCGTGGTCACGAAAATCTTGAATGCGCCATCGGCGGCACCCAGCCCAACCGTGAACACGTTGTTGAGCACCTGATTCGCCTGGAAGTTGGAGTTGGCGACTGTCGGTCGCGTCGCATCGCTGGGATAGAGCGTCAGGAACCCGCCGCCCGATTGCACAGTGGTGATGTTGCCGGTCAAGGCGCGAGCCGTCGCCGGAATCGTAATTCCATCGCAGGTGCGGCCAGCCGCTGTTTGCAGGCGCGAAGTGCCACCCGTGATTTTCACCCCGGGCATATCGCATGCGGTTTGTCCCGCTCGCGTATCCAGGATTCGCAATGGTCGCGGCAACGGATAGAACATCAATCCGGCTCCGGCGATGGTCACGCTGTAACTGCGTGATCCCGTGCAAGCGCTGGTGTCCGTGGCTGTTACCGTGAAGTTGAAAGTGCCGCTCTGCGTGGGAATTCCTGATAACACTCCATCGTTCGACAAGGTCAGCCCGTTTGGAAGCGTGCCGCCGAATGTGAAGCTGTAAGGAATGCCGCCACCCAAAGCAGACAGGTTTTGACTGTAATTGCTGCCGACAACTCCGCTGGGCAAAACCGCCGGGTTAACCGTGATCACCGAACAGATAATCAGTGAATACGCCTGCGTACCTGTGCAGCCGCTTTGATCGGTGGCCGTAGCCAGGAAGTTGAATGTCCCAACCGAGTTTGGCGTTCCTGACAAAACTCCCGTTGGAGAAAGCGTAACTCCGCTTGGCAGATTTCCGCTAACGGTGAAGTTATATCCGGGAGCGCCGCCGCTCGCCGTCAGCGTTTGACTGTAATTGGTGCCAATCAGCCCATTGGGCAGTGTGCCAGGCGTGATCGTGATTGAAGGACAGGTCCCAACAACCAACGTGTAGCTTCGTTGACCAAAACAGCCGTTGCTGTCAGTTGCCCGAATCGTTACCGGATAGTTGCCAGACGTAATGGGCGTGCCGGACAACAATCCGTTCGCCGATAAATTGATGTTGCTCGGCAACGAGCCTGATTCCACGCTCCACGTGATGCTGCCGACGCCTCCCGTCTGCGAAAGCTGCTGGCTAAACGGAATGCCCATTTTGGCGGAATTCAGCGCCGTCGGACTCACGTTGATCGCTGGGCAATTAACAACCAGGGTGTACGCCTGCTGTGCAACACAGCCGCTCGGTTGCAGCGTCGCCTGGGCAGTGAAGTTGAAGGAGCCAGAAACATTCGGCGTTCCGGACAGCAACCCGCTGGTCGGATTCAGCGTGACACCACTTGGCGGCGCGCCAGCGCTGATTGTCCAATTAGCCGCTCCGGCAGCCCCCACTACTGACAATTGTTGGCTGTAAGCCGTGGCGATCTGAATCGGGTTGAGCGTTGTGGGACTCAGCGACAGGCTTTGACAGCCGATGATGACCTGATACGCGCGCTCACCAAAACAGCCGTTGCCGTCTGTCGCTCTGAGCATGAAATTGAATGTGCCGGATACCGTTGGCGTGTTTGTGATAGCGCCATTTGCCGGATTCAGCGCAAGTCCGGTGGGCAGACTGCCTGCACTGACGCTCCAAGTAATAGTGCCCAACCCACCCGATTGCGAGACTGACTGATTGTAAGCCGTGCCAACAGTTCCGCCAGGAAGCGATACAGGCGACACAGAAATCGTCTGGCAATTGATCACCAATGTGTATGCTTTATCAGTAAAACAGCCGGTGCCGGATTCCGTCGCTCTGATCGTGATGGGGAAACTGCCTGCGACATTCGGCGTGCCGGAAATCAGTCCGCCGGATGTAAGCGTCAGGTTGGTTGGCAGCGAACCGCTAAACAAAGACCAGGTTATGCTGTTGGTCGCACCGGTTTGAGACAATTGCTGACTGTAAGCGACGTTCACAGTGCCCTGATTCAGCGTCGCGGGCGAGATATTGAAGCTCGCGCAATTCACTACCAGCGTGAAGGCTTTTTCGCCAAAACAACCGTTGGCGTCTGTCGCACGCAAAGTCACCGGGAACGATCCAAGAGCGGTTGGCGTGCCGGTAATCTGCCCGCCAGATGACAGCACCAAGTTGGCTGGCAGCGAACCGCCGCTCACTGTCCAGGCAATGTTGCCAATCCCGCCGGATTGCGTGACGGTTTGGTTATAAGGGGCATTCAGCGTCGCGACAGGCAGCGAAGCCTCATTGACAGTAACCGTTTGGCAGCTAATGGTGATGGAAAACGCTTTGGTGGTGAAGCATCCAGTGGAATTAACCGTGGCCTTCGCCGTGAAGTTAAACGTTCCAGTCACGGTGGCAACGCCGGAAACCACGCCAGAAATCGGATGCAAGTTGAGACCGGTCGGCAATGAACCGGCAGAAATCGCCCAGTCAATCTGTCCGCTGCCCCCTGATAAGGCAAGTGATTGATTGTAAAGCGCTCCGGCCAGTGCGTTGGGCAGCGTTGCCGTTGTGATGCTCAGCGGCTGGCAATTAATCACCAGCATATAAGCCGCTTCGCCATAACAGCCGCCGGAATCCGTCGCTCTGACCGTGAAGCCGAAAGTTCCGGGCACTGTCGGGATACCCGACAAAAGTCCGGTGTTTGGATTCAGACTCAGTCCAGGCGGCACTGACCCAATGGGAACCGACCAGGCGACCGCTCCGGATGACGTAAGCTGCTGGCTATAATTAACCCCGAGTTGTCCAGCGCCCAGATTGGCCGGAGAAACGGTGTTCGGACATCCTGACGCCTGGTTAATGGTCACCAGTTCGCCCGCAGCGAAGATCGTTCCGGTGCGCGCAGGACCTGAGTTCGCTTGGACGCTGTACCCAACATTGCCATTTCCCGTTCCGGCAATTCCGTTTTTGTTGGAAGGATTGCGCCCAGCGAAAACCTTTTCGTCGCGATCGGGCGCCAGACTGGAAGTAATGGTGATCCAGGAAACGTTGCTGGATGCCGTCCAGGCGCACCCGCCAGCCGTTGACACGGAAGTAGTGAACCCACCACCTGCAGCCGGGACACTTTGGGTTAAGGGCGAAACGGTATACGTGCAATTGCTGGTACCATCTTGCTGCACGTTAAAAATTGTGCCGGCAATATTCATCACCCCGTTACGCTGTGAACCGGTGCCGTTGGTTGCCACCACGTAACTGACTGCTCCATTCCCGGTTCCAGAAGCGCCAGAAGTGATCACCAGCCAGGGAGTCTGAGACGTTGCCGTCCAACCGCATCCACTGGTCGCATTGACATTGACCGAGTCGGTTCCGCCCTGTATCGGCATCTGTTGCAAAGTTTTTGAGAGCGAATAACTGCAGGCTCCGTCTTGTGTAATCGCGATGTTTCGTCCACTGACGGCAATTGTGCCGACGCGCTGCGCTCCGGGGTTGGCAGTGACCGAATACGTCACCATGCCATTTCCAGTCACCGATCCCGATGTAATTGTGATCCAGGAGGTAAGAGTTGTGGGCGTCCAGTTACAGGCCCCGCTGATGTTGACATCAAAGCTGTGGCTCCCCGCGCTCGACCCAATCGTCTGGCTGGTGGGATTAAACGTCGGCAAACACCCGCTGTCTTGAGACACTGCCAAAGACTTTCCGGCTACAGTAATCACGCCTGTGCGAGCCGCCCCATTGTTGGCAGCCACCGTGTAATTCAACGTGCCGTTGCCCGTGCCACTTGTCGGCGCATTCAACGTGATCCACGAATCGGTCTTCGTGGCTGTCCAACTGCATCCGGCGGGGATGGTAATTGCTGTGGAATAGCCTCCGCCTGCGGCGGGAACACTTTGCGAACTTGGCGCAATCGTCGAACCGCACGGCGGGTCCTGAATAACCGAAAAGCTTTGTCCACCGATGATGACCGTGCCCACCCGCAAGAAAGTGCCGGTGTAAGGAGCAACGGTAAAATCAACAAAGGTCGGCCCTGAGCCACTGGTTGCAGTGTTAATCGTGATCCATGAATTCGGATTGCTGATTGTCCAGGCGCACCCTGCTCCCGTGATCAATTCGACAGTTCCATTGCCGCCAGCAGCCGCATAGTTCTTCACGACCGGATTGAGAGAGGCAGTGCAATTCCCTTCCTGAGTAATGTTGTAATTCTTGCCTGCAATGGAAATCTGGCCAATTCGCTGTTCCCCTGGATTCGGACTGACACTGATGCCAACAGTTCCGTTGCCGGTGCCGCTGGCGCCAGACGTAATACTGACCCAAGGAAGAGCGCTGGAAGCTGTCCAAGAGCAATCCGATTTCAGATACACACTAATGGACGACGTGCCGCCTTGAATTCGGAAGTTCCCGACCTGCGGCACAAACGCAGCATTGCAGGTTGGGAAGCTATTGCCCGGAACACCAAGGCAACCTGAAAACTCGGATGTGTCCCCAGTACTGAGTCTCGTGGCAGTTGCTGTCAGGAATGTGCCAGCAGGAGCGACAAAGTTATTGAACGTTGGGCTGAAACTTGCGAGACCGATTAAATCCGTAGTGACAGTAATAAAACCAACGGGCGTATTTGTTGCCCCACCCAAATAATTTTCGCCCTCTCCGCTGCCGCTTGGGTCACACTGAGAGCTGTAGAAAAATTCAATTCGATACGACTGTGAAGCCTGGCTGAACAGGAAACCGCTAATTGTCGTGGTGGTATTCCCAAGCGATACCCCGGTGAGAGATGGACTGGCCTGATTATTATTGCCACCTACCAAGTCAATTCCCAACCCGACGTTGTTGGAAATATAGTTGCGTAAAATGCTGTTGCCGGTCGCTGCCGCTCCGCTGACGACAACTCCGCCATTTTGAAGATTGTTTTTGATGAAGTTGAATTCGCCATCGGCAGTGCCACCAACAATGTTGCTTGGAGCGTTTTCAATCAGCACGCCGGGAGCCACGCCACCGCCGCCCAAGACTCCGTTGCCAAGCGGAAACTGGCTGCTGACATCAAGTCCGATGTAATTGCCGATGATTTTGTTATTTTGGGCCAAGGCTGTGGTCGCGGTGCTCGGTTTGGCGATGCGCACACCGCCGCCATTGTTTCCGGAGATGATATTGCGCTCTACCTCAGTCGCGCCGCCAATCACAGTGGCATTTCCGCCCACGACATTCACACCAAAGCCGCCATTCCCCAGATCAAATCTGCCGGTAACATCCGTGCCAATATAACTGTTGATAAGCTTGTTGCTTGAAGCAGCCGCTTCAGTCGGCGGGTCTGGATTTGGATTCGTGATGAAAATCCGACTGATCTGAACGCCGCTTGTCGTATTCCCCGAAATCGTATTGCGGTCAGAAATCACAGTGCTGCCAACGGTGTTGCTTGACGACCCGACAATATCTATACCGACATTGTTGGCACTAACAATTGTGCCTGAAGAATCCAACCCGATGATGCAACCTTTAATGATGTTGCTGCCAAAACTGTTAACAACCAGACCTGACACAGTGCTGGCGATTCGAATGCCAGCGCCTGTGAAGCGATTGATGACCAATCGCTCAATGACGCAGTTGCTGGCGTTGATCGTCAATCCGTTTGCGTTTGCCCCCGCTCCTGCGCCGTTCAATTCCACGCGCGTGGCTCCGCCGGTGTTGCCGCTGATCGTCACCTGTCCGGTGATCGCTGGCAAAGCTGAAGTCAGATTGATCGTCGGAGTTCCGCTACCTATATTAAAGACAATACTGTCCGCACCTGGATTCGCATTCGCATCCAGGATGGCTTGCCGAAGTGAGCCCGAGCCGGAATCGTTGGCATTCGACACGGTGTATGTGTTTGCCGGCGCTGAAGTCACCACCCGAACCGGCGCTGTTTCGTCAGTTCGCGGATTGGGCGCGTCGTTCCGCCGCGCTTCAATCAACGGGTAGCCGAGCAAAACCCCCACCGCTATCATTGCCGTCAACATCACGCCAGCGCGTGTCCAATGCCGACTCATCTTCCCTAGAAATGAACTCAACAGTTGTGAGAAGCGGCTCTCCGTATGCATAGTTTGTTCCTTCGCGTAATTGACAAATACAGGTATCAAAGTCGTGTCTTGGGGGGACACTGTGGGCAAAAAGCAAATCCTGCTCTTCGGCGACGAAGAAATGAAATCATCCCATTTACAATTGCGTTGCGCGGTTAGCAGATTGCCAGGTTTTATCGTGAGAAACGTATCGAAGCAGGGCTTTGGATAAAAGCCCTTTTTTTATCAGGGACAGACACCTGTTGTGTAAGGAAGCGCCTGTCTCAAAATATCGAAAGCAAAATACGAATAAGGTCTGCCTGAGTTTTGCAACTGAAGCCTGACTTTTTCCTAGCTTTCACGTGAGCAGAGGGATAATAGGACTAATCTCACAATCCGTCCAGTGGTCGGAGATATTCCTACAAGCAAACAAGGCAAAAAAATTACCGGCTGATTATCGAGACTCGGTTAAGCGCCTGGTGAAGGCATTGGCAAGGCAAGTTTGTGCTTTTTGAGCAGTTCAACGCCGTAACGAATCGGCACGCCGAAATTTGTTGTCGAAGAATTAAGCAGAATTGCCTGGTTAATACCAATCACTTTTCCATTCGACCCGAAAACGGGCCCACCTGAACCGCCTTCGTCAGTGCGTGCGTCGTACGTCAGATGTGGATTAATGTCGCTGATGTGGCCTTGAGTGGATTGCGGGCGAATTTTGCTGCTAGCCGCCAGTTCGTTGAGCTGGGTTCGATACGGCACATTCCCCATTCTCAGAAACCCCGATCCACTGATTTTATCCACGCGCGCTTTCAACCCCTCCAAGCCCGCCGGATACCCCAGCAAAACTACAGGCTGACCACTGGCAATGCTTTCTCCTTGTTCGTCCAGCGGCAACACGGGCAAATTCGCTTCGCCTTGTTCAAACGAACAGATTGCCACGTCCTGATCCTGCATCAATTCCAGCGGACGCAGCGAAAATGGCTCGGAAGTTTGCGGAAAGTAAGCCAGCAAATCTTTCAGCTTCGGACGAAACCCGCGCATGCGAATCAGGCTGGCCAGATCGTCATCTTCCCAAGCTTGCACAACATGCCGATTCGTCAGGATCAACCCCTTTTCAGCCAGAAACCCCGTGCCCATAAACTCGACTTCGTAAATTCGCCCGTTGCCTTCCACACTCAGGTTGACGTTGCCATCCGGGCCGATTGGGTTTTCCACGTTGCTGGGTTCTTTCAAGCGCACTTCGCGTCCGACGCGCTGGTCCACAAAACTGTACACGCCATAAATCAAACACACGCCTTGGCCGTAGGTGTTAACGACGATTTCCGGCAACGACAACGCTCGCTGCAATGACAATTGGCGCTCTCGATCCTGTTTGATCTCTTCGCGCAGCTTGTCAATTTCACTGCGAGTGGTTTCTTTCAGTTCGCTGATGGCTTTGTTGTTCCGCCGGCCTTCCAAAAAGCTCAGAGTGGGAAAATAGATAAACAGCAGCAGGAAGAACACAGCCAGTCCGGCAATGGCGTACAGCAATCGCCGTGGAATTTCGTTGACCAATTCGCGCAGCAATTGTTTGAGAAACACAATTGCGACATCCGTGCGCGGAACCATTCGCTTGTGGCGTGCGGATTCGGCAACAGGAGCGGTTTCGGTGCGCGCAGAAGCCAACACGGCATTGCCCAATCGCAATGAGCCTGTGATGCTTTGGGTGTCCGTCAGGGAAAAGAAACGCAGGCGAATGCCCGTCGCGCCAAAGTAAAACGTATCGCCATCCTGAATCGTTTCGCCGATGGCCACGGCTTCCCCGTCGCGCGTAATGCCTGCCATAGGCTCAACCGTCGTCAACCGGTAGGCTCCATCGCGTTGCCGCAACGTCAACAGCACAGATTCAGGCGGCAACGAAGCATCGGTTGCGCCAACCACCAAATCGCAATCGGGTGCAGTGCCGATGGCAATCACATCCTGATGAAGAATTCTGGTGACGGGGTGTTCCACTCCCGCCAGACGAATGACGATTCCGTTGTTCATTTGTACTGCTTCCTATACGTTTATGGACTCGGGCGAAACAATAGCACAATCCCACGCACGGCCAAGCGACAAATTTGGCCGTGCGCGAGTTTTTCGGCTAAAGTTCACCCGCTTCACAATTTCAACTTCATCGAGGAAAGAATATGCCCAGCTTCAACCGCCGCTTTGTTGCCCTTGTCTTCGTCATCGTTGTGATGACGTTTCTGGCTTTCGCTCAATCCAGCAAGAAGATTCTGGTCGCTCATCGCGGAGCTTCGGCGTATGCGCCGGAACACACGATTGCGTCGTACAAATTAGCCATTGAACAGAAAGCCGACTTCGTCGAACAGGATTTACAAATCACCAAAGACGGCATACTGGTTTGCATGCACGACCTGACACTGGAACGCACGACAAACGTCGAAGACGTCTTTCCCACCCGCTTCAAACAAGACGTTAGCGAAGACCAACAGCCCGGCGCGCAAACTGCCAAACATTGGTACGTGTCAGATTTCACCCTGGCCGAAATCAAACAACTGGACGCGGGTTCGTGGAAAGACCCGAAGTTCAAAGGCGAGCGCGTACCCACTTGGCAGGAGGCCGTGGATTTTGTCCGAGGAAAAGCCGGACTTTACCCCGAAACCAAAGCGCCGGAAGTGTACGGCAAGCGCGGATTCGATATGGAAAAGTTGCTGATGGATTCGCTGAAGAAAAACAAATTGGATCGTCCAGGCGCCGATCCGAAAACGCCGCTGATCATTCAATCCTTCAGCGACGCCAGCCTGCGCAAATTGCGCGATGTGTACAAAACCAAACTGCCGCTAGTCTTTTTGATTCACGACGACCCGCAGCAAAAATGGCTGACCGAAGCGGGATTGAAAACCGTCAAAGCTTTTGCCACCGGCATCGGCCCGAACAAAACCTTGATCGAACGCGAACCCAAACTTGTCCAGTGGGCGCACGCCGCAGGCCTGACCGTCACGCC
>DAOMFR010000066.1:26026-35640 GCA_035429885.1 Blastocatellia bacterium | reverse complement strand
TTGAAAAATCAAGTGTTGTCAGAAGTGGGACATTTTGGCTTGCTCCCTATACCCCTTGTCAAACTTTAGAATTTTGGGCAACCTGGCAGGCTTAGTTGAGGGTTTAGCTGAAACTGGGTCCCATCTTCCGGCCAAAGACGGATTGGTCAGAAGATGGGAAAGAAGTGCTTTAAAGCGCGCCAACACGTTCAAAATATGGCTCCATCAATCGGATACCTTCCAAGCCTGGCAACGTTCCCATCTTGGAATCCACTTCCTGCACCAGCCTTTGGCCGAGTTCTGCAGGGAAGAGAATTGAAAATAACCGTTTAACCTCCGCAGGAGTTTTGACACCAGCACCAACTGGAACCCAATTGAACTCTAGAAGCTTTCGGGTCAAAGCGCGAGCGCCTTGAGATTTTTCCAGCATCTCTCTCGCATGATTGAAATACCAGGCAAAATGACGACGCTCCTGTTTCGCAATGCGGTCGCACAGAGTTCGCAAAACAGGATTTCGCGTAAAATTACTGAGATGTTCGTAGCCACGCAAGGTAGTCATTTCCTGAATCGCTCCAAATGCCAAGTACACTGCTGGGAATTGGTGGTAAAAGATTTTTGACAACAGCGGCGCAAATAGCATTTCCAACCACTCATTGAATCGCGCTCGGCCTTTGACCTTCTCGACGCGATTATCTTCCAATGGGTGGCCGCATTGTGCCAGCAGATTGGCCAGTTCGTAACCATGGAAAAACTCTTCGTAATTCCAGGTTGTCAGAAATGCGGAAACATCCGGTTTGAAGGCAATCTTCATTTGAAGCAACATTCGCAAATAACGGATTGTCTGACTTTCAATGTCTGAAAAATACGTCAGCACAAACTGCTCATCTTCACTTAGCCCGATGTATTTGGCCTCCTCCCAGTTCAAATCTTTGGTTTCAATTTTGGCGGAAATAGAAATGTAACGATCAAAGTCTGGTCTCATCAGGTTCGCTCCTAACTTTAGATTAGAGTGGTTTTCGAAATTGAATCAGCGCAAGACATCTCGCATCTGACCGATGTCTGCCTCAATTACGGCGTGGGCTCATAATCGGATTTCATTCCGGAAAGTAGGAGCAAAGATGTTTTAAGATTTTATTGGCCGAAGATTCCAATCAGGACCAGAATGGCTCCGATAATTACATGCAGGATGTCATCAATTCGTGTCCATTTGAAATATCGTTTGGGGAAGAGGTTGGAAAAACTGGCAACAGCTTGATAAAGATCAATAAGTCCAAAGCCAATGTTAAAAAATCTGGTCGCGTCTTCGTAACCAGAAAGAATAATTACAGCTCCGATGATGCCAAAAACAATATGGAAAATGTTGTATGAAGTCTCTCCACTGGTCAGGCTCTTATTGGCTGGAATAACAAAGCCTAGAATGCCGACTAGAATAAGAATTGGGGCAAAGATCGCTAACGTCAGAGAGTTCAAGTGTTCCATGGGGCGGCCTGCGGGGATGTGCTTTCAATGTCAGACCAATGAAAGGTTCTGACCTCGGCAATTGAAACCAGCCAGCAACAATCAAGCTACTTTACTTCCAGTAACTCCACGTCAAATATCAAAGTGGCATTGGGCGGAATGTCTGCGCCGGCACCTCGCGATCCGTAGCCTAAGCTCGCTGGAATCACGAGTTTGCGTTTGCCGCCGACTTTCATAGACATCACTCCTTCATCCCACCCTTTGATCACTTGCCCCTGTCCAATTGTGAATGTGAACGGTTGGCCGCGATCTACCGAGCTATCAAACTTTTTTCCGTTTTCCAAAGTACCGGTGTAATGCACCGTAACGGATTTGCCAGGAGTCGGCTTCTCTCCGTGTCCATTCACAACGTTCGTATATTTCAAACCCGATTTGGTTGTGATTTCGACTCCAACGGGTTCGCTGTCGCTGAACCAATACCAGTAAACACCAAAGCTGACCACCAATACGACAATCAACCCCCAAAGAATCGTATTAGTCTTGCCGCTGTTTTTTTGCGAAGCAGCACTCTTGGGAACGTAGCCGCGACCTTTTTTAGTATTACGAGAGTTAGACAAGGGGAAATGCTCCTTCTTTGCTCGGCCTTAATTCGCCGAAAATTTGATGAGTAACAATGCCGGTAGAAACTGAATTGAAAAGCTAAAGGGCTACGCGACTGGTAGCCCTTTGTAGCGAGTTGAACTGGGAGGCAGGGAGTCGAACCCCGATAGGCGGATCCAGAGTCCGCAGTCTTACCATTAGACGACCTCCCAACGAAAGCCAACGAAATATATGAGCCGAAGTTTGATCTGTCAAGATGCACGAAAAACCTCTGCTAAGAAGCCCGAATATTTGCTGTGGAATTCCACGTTGTCGCAAACGCTCCTGCCGAATAAGATTGCGACATGGCTATCCTGATTGCAGAAGATAATGTTGCTCAACGCGCTTACTTACGCGAACTACTGGAACGCGAATTTGGCATCCATAAACCAATTCTGGAAGCTGCTGACGGAGACACCGTGGTCAAGTTGGCGCTGGCAGAACGCCCGCAACTTTGTGTCCTGGATATTCAAATGCCGGGCTTATCCGGTGTCAAAGCTGCCAAAGCCATCTGGAAAAGCTTTCCTGAAGCTAGAATTATTTTTTGGACTCAGTTTCCACACGAAATTTACATCAATGAAATTCGCAAGATTGTGCGCGCTGTCCAGCCGCCACCAGCCTACGGCTTTATTGACAAAAACAATCCTGAAAACCGCTTCCTGCGATTCGTTGCCGCTGTCCTGGAAGACGGCGCGGATATGATTGATCCGAACTTCAAAGACGCCTTTACCCAGCCTCTGCTGACTGATTTTGAAGCCGAAGCGCTGTATTACCTCGCTCTTGGGCTTTCAAACTGGGCGATTGCTCGCAAATGCCATCTCAGTCTTCGAGGAGTCGAAAGTCGGCTAACCACACTTTACGAAAAACTGCTTGTGACTGATGCATCGGGCACACCTGATGAAGGCTACGACAAACTTGCTTACAATATTCGCACGCGAGCTTATTTTGAAGCCTTAAGGCGAGGCTTGATCAACCAGGATGAGTTGGAAAAAGCCAGCGCGGATTTGGATCTTTGGCTGGAAAAGGATCGAAAAAAGTTTGCTGCGGAGCCAGCCGGCAAATCCTGACCTCAAATCCCTCCCGAAAGTATTTTTGACCAGGCCGTATTTTTTCCTTCGGGCACGCGGTAAAATGCTTCGTTCGGAAATTCGTGTCATGAAGGAGTTTGGTAGATGTCGCTTATTTTGCAGCTTGCTGGAGAATTTTCAGCCGAAATTCGCTCAGGAGGCAATGAGTATTTCCGGCAGGGCAAAGTCAAAATCAAAAATGCTTCGCCGATGAACCTGGAAGCCGAAGTTCAGGGCACTGATAAATATAAAGTGTCTCTCTGGCGCGAAGGCAATGAAATCAGCGTTCGCTGCTCCTGCCCTTACTACAAATCTGACCGTCTCTGTAAGCATTTATGGGCCGCTTTGCTAACTGCGGATTCCGAAAACTATCTGAAAGGTGGTTCAGGAGGAGCCGGACGTATGTCTCTGGTTTTAGAAGATCCTGATGATGGAGGCTACGATTCTTACTTTGCTGAAAGTGACGATGAGGATGACGACGAATTTGATTTTGACGACGACAGTCTGGAAGAGGACGAACGCCCACTCAGTTCAAGGCCAATTTCCGAAGCAGAATCCGGTTCCGATCTTCAGCGAAGTAGGAAGAAAAACTGGCGAGAACAACTGGCCGAATTGACGATCAGCGCCAAAGAATCTGCCTTGCAGACTGTTACCGATTGGCCAGAGGAACGCGAATTACTTTATGTCATTGACGTTTATTCCACGCTGCATGGCCAAGGCTTGATGTTGGAAGTTTGCAACCGCGATAGGCGAAAAGACGGTGAATGGTCAAAACCGAAGTCTCAGCGCATTCCTCGCAGCGTGATTGCCAGATTGCGCGATCCGATTGACCGCGAAATTCTGACCTTGTTATCTGGCGGCAAAGATATTGCGCAAAACAATAATTTCAATCTGGCCTCCGATTCCATTTCGAATGTGTATCAGTTGAACGGTCTGCTGCCGGGGTTGATTGTGCCATTAATTGCGCGCTCCACTCGCGGACGGCTGAGTCTGCCAGAGTTGAGAGATCTCTGGTTACCGTTTGAGTGGGATGAAGCCGGTCCTTACGAATTCTGGCTCGAAGTTCAGACAAGTAAGTCCAAGGAGCAGTACATCGTTACGGGCTCACTGCGTCGGGGCGAAGAAACAATGGATTTGGGTGCGCCTGTGCTGATGATTGATGACGGATTGCTGTTCACGCGTGAAAAAGCAGCCCGGTTTGATGCACGAGGCGCATTCAACTGGATTTCACTGATGCGGCGACAGGGAGGCGTTGTGGTTCCCGCCAGTCAGCGCAATGAATTACTAGGCGAAATTCTGAAAGCTCCATTTTTGCCCAAGCTCGATTTACCGGACGAGCTTCATTACACCGAAGTCACCGTTCAGCCTCGTTCGCGCCTGACGATTCGAGAACCTGAGAAAAATTATTGGGGACAGCAAAAACTGCGTGGCGAATTGTCGTTCGACTATGAAGGCTCAATCTTGGAAAGCTATGATCCCAGCCGCGGCATTTATCAGCCAGAAGATCATCGTTTTTTGCTGCGCCATCAGGAAGCCGAACAGGCTGCCGCTGATTATCTGCGCTCCTTCGGTTGGCGTCCGGTCAAAGCAAACACCTATGACCCTGTTCCTCACTGGGAACTAACTCCAAGTAAATTACCGCGTGTTGTCCGAGAGTTATTGGGAGCAGGCTGGCATATCGAAGCCGAAGGCAAAGTGTATCGCCGCCCTGGCAAATTCAAAATTGACGTGAAGTCCAATATTGATTGGTTCGAACTTCACGGCATTGTGGATTTTGGCGACGGGGTGACTGCGTCACTGCCTTCTTTGCTGGCGGCGTTGAGGCGTGGAGAAAACCTGGTCAAACTCGACGACGGAACCTATGGAATGCTGCCGGAGGAATGGCTGAGCAAATATGGTTTGCTCGCAGGGCTTGGGGACGTCAATGGTGATCAGCTGCGATTCAAAAAAGCCCAGCTCGGAGTGCTGGATGCGTTGCTCGCTTCTCAACCCGAAGCAGAATTTGATGAAAATTTTGCCCGCGCTTGCGAAGAGATGAAAGCGTTTGAAGGAGTGGGGCCTTTAGAACCGCCCGAAGGCTTTATCGGCGAGTTGCGTCCTTACCAGCGGGAAGGATTGGGCTGGATCGGTTTTCTTGAAAAGTTCAACTTTGGCGGCTGTCTGGCTGATTGCATGGGATTGGGCAAAACGGTTCAAGTTCTGGCCTGGTTGGAAATGCGACGCCAGCTTCGCACAGGAGAAATTCAAGGAACGGAAGGCGCAGAAAGGGAAGACGTAGATAAAAAATGCGCTCGTAAGGCCGATCCCTCAATCCCTCAATCCCTCAATCCCTCTGTCCCCCCGTCTCTTGTAGTTGTTCCTAAGTCATTGGTTTTCAATTGGAAGCAAGAAGCTGCCAAGTTTGCGCCAAAACTTCGGGTGCTGGATCACACCGGCCACGAACGCGGAAATATCGCGGAACAGTTAAGTGATTACGATCTGATTTTGACGACTTACGGGACGCTCAGAAATGATGCGATTGAATTCAAAGACGTGCGATTCGATTACATCATTCTGGACGAAGCCCAGGCGATCAAGAATGCTGACACGGCTTCGTCTAAAGCTGCTAGGTTGTTGAAGGGAAATCATCGTTTGGCATTGAGCGGCACCCCTATCGAAAATCACCTTGGCGAATTGTGGAGCCTGTTTGATTTTTTGAACCCTGGAATGCTCGGTTCGGCATCCGTATTCAAGCTGACTGGCAATTCGGCCCGAAACCCTGACGACGAAACGCGCAAATTGCTTTCGCAAGCGTTGCGACCGTTCATTCTGCGTCGCACCAAAGAGCAAGTCGCCAAGGATTTGCCGCCCAAACTGGAGCAGACATTGTTTTGCGAATTGGAACCAGCGCAGCGCAAACTTTATGATGAGTTGCGCGACCATTACCGGAATTCGCTGCTTGGCCGTATTGAAAGTGATGGTTTGGGAAAATCGAAAATTTTGATCCTCGAAGCGCTGCTGCGGTTGCGCCAGGCCGCTTGCCATCCAGGCTTGGTAAATCCAGACCGTTCAAAGGAAGCCAGCGCCAAGCTGGATATGTTGTTGCCGCAATTGCTGGAAGTCATTGACGAAGGCCACAAAGTTCTGGTCTTTTCTCAATTCACCAGCTTCCTTTCGATCTTGAAAGAGCACCTTGATGCGGAAGGTGTCGTTTACGAATATCTGGACGGGCGCACCCGCGATCGCCAAGCGCGCGTTGAACGCTTTCAGACTGATCCGGAATGCAAACTGTTTTTGATCAGTTTGAAGGCTGGAGGCTTAGGCTTAAACCTGACTGCCGCCGAATATGTGTTCCTGCTCGATCCTTGGTGGAACCCGGCGGTCGAAGCTCAAGCCATTGACCGCGCTCATCGCATTGGCCAAACTCAACAGGTCTTTGCCTATCGCCTGATCGCCAGAGGCACTGTCGAAGAAAAAGTCTTGGAGTTGCAAAATACCAAGCGAGACTTGGCCGACGCGATCATCAGCGCCGACAATTCGTTGATTCGCAGTCTCGGCAAAGAGGATTTGGAATTGTTGTTGTCTTAAAGTTTTGAGGCAGGCTTTTCATTTAGCCGCTCATCAGGAGCAACAAGAATGGGGATCACGTTAAAAGACATACTCAGCAAAGAGATCGTCACCGCATTTTTTGCTGCAGTGGCTGGGTTCTTCGGCATTCTGAAGTACTTTAACTACAGAACACGTGCTGACAAGATGGGGCTGGTTCGAGATGCTTTTAAAAATGTCGTCGCATCGTTAGCCTCGAAAGAAGAAGTGGAGCGTTTGGCAGGAGCTGTGCTGCTCCGGCGTTTTTTCGACCCAGACACGGAACTAGGCCTTAGCTCACCTCTACGACAGCGATTAAATATTAAGCGCAAAAAAGGCGTTTGGGACACGCCATACTGGAAAGAAACGGTGAATGTCGTTGCCTCCATCTTACGGAGTCAGGGAACTGGAAATTTCCAAAAAGTCCTTGCCGATGGGCTCGCCTTTGCTCCAACTTTGGAAAGAGCCGATCTTCAAAAAACAAATCTGCAGTTTGCTTATCTGGGGCTTCGGAAAATTGGGAGTTCAAAAACTCAGGAAGTTGAGGTCAATTTGAGCTATGCGGATTTTTTCCGCGCTGACCTGTCAGGAGCGTCCTTGAAAGGCGCAAAGGCACAGGGAGCTGTTTTTTATCAAGCTCGGATGCGGGGCACGGTGCTTTCCAACGCCGACCTTCGCGACGCTAACTTTTACGATGCTGATTTGAAAGGCGCAAATTTCAAGGGGGCACTTCTGACCGGAGCAAGCTTTGCCCAGGCACGCAACATTCCGCCCGACCTGGCAGCCAAACTCGACGAAAAAGGTTTGTACAAAGACACTTCTGCATTCCAGCCATCGTCCGCTTCACGTGAAGACAAACCGCTGTGTGTCTTTATCAGCAAGCCTAGCTGCTTGAATTATCACCAACAACAACTGGTCGGGTCCTTCCAGCTAAAATTGGAAGCGGAAGGTCTGACTCCGCTAATTATGGAGCGCACTGAGTATCCAAGTTTCGGCGCAATCGGCGAGATCCAGCGACTGATGAGCAATTGTGCGGGAGCCATAATCTTTGGCTTCCGACAAATGGAGGTAAAAACTGGTGTTTGGCGTTCGGGGACGACCGAAGAAAAAGCAATTGAAGGGATGTATTTGCCTACGCCATGGAATCAGATTGAAGCTGGGATGGCGGCAATGCTCGGACATCCGATCTTTGTTTTGTGCGAAGAAGGAGTCGAAGGCGGCATTTTTGATTCTGTTCTGAGTAATAATCAGATTTACAGAGTTTCAGTTGATGAAAATTGGGATTCGACCAATTTTACGAATGCATATACAACTTGGTGCGCTGATGTAAGAGAAAGAAACCGGTTACCCAATTAATCCCTAACCCATTTTCTTCGCCAGGATGCTGCCATCCTGGCGAAGAAAATGAGCGTAGGAGATTCCTACCAATCCACCACCGAGCCATCATCCGCGTCGTAACTTTCCTGATTCTTCCAATCGTGACCGATCTTGTCTTTCATCGCTTCTTCATCCAGTTCGATTCCCAAACCCGGCCCAGTTGGCAAGTCAATATACCCGTCGCGAACTTTGAACGGGTTTTTGATGTAGCCTTCGCCCAGGCTGACTTGTTCCTGGCAAAGGAAGTTCGGAATTGAAGCTGCGATCTGTAAACCAGCCGCCAACGAAATTGGTCCCAACGGATTGTGCGGGGCAATCGAAGCGTAATAAGCCTCGGCCATCCCGGCGATTAAACGGACTTCGGTGATGCCTCCGGCGTGGCAGAGGTCTGGTTGCAGAATGATCGCTGCATTTTTTTCCAGAATTTCGCGGAAGCCCCATTTCGTGAAGATGCGTTCGCCAGTGGCAATCGGGATGTGAGTCTGTTTCGCCAGCTCAGCCATCACGTCTACGTTCTGACAATTGATGATTTCTTCGTAAAAGTAAGGCTGATATTGATCCAAAATCTTCATCAACAGCTTGGCCGTGCCGGGCTGAATGGAACCGTGAAAATCTATCGCCAGATCGCCATCCTTGCCAGCGGCTTCTTTTAATTCGGCAAAGTGCTTCTCGACATTCTCTACATAAACTCGGTTTTCTACCGGACGCGAAAAACGGTCGTTCAATTTTGCCGGGCCGGTTTTGAATGCCGTGAAGCCCTGCGCTTTGGCGGCTTTGATTGCATCGACAGTTCGGGCATGCGAATAGACTCGAATGCGTTGCCGAGTTGGCCCGCCCAGCAGTTCGTAAACCGGAACTCCTAGCAATTTCCCTTTGATATCCCACAGCGCCTGGTCTATTCCCGAAAGAGCGCTGGTTAAAATCGGGCCGCCGCGATAAAACGCGTGGCGGTAAATGGCTTGCCAGTGGTGGGCGACGGCGCGCGGGTCCTTGCCAATCAAGTATGATTCGATTTCCTTGATTGCGGTCTGGCAAGTCAGAGCGCGGCCTTCTGTGATCGGTTCTCCCAAGCCGTAAACGCCAGCATTGGTGTGAACCTTCAGAAACAACCAGCGAGGTTTGACCAGAAATGTTTCCAGCTTCGTGATTTTTACTGACTCGCGAACTGTTGGTCGTTGAACTTGAACTGCCGCAATTTCGGACGTTGATTCAGGGGCGATTGGTTCGGGTTCCGCCGCTTCTATCGACGCGGCGACGCCAGTCAGCCCAGCGACAGAGGCCACGGTGGTTTTCAGCATATCTCTACGCGATGGTTGTTGAGACGATTTATCGTTCACGGGAATTCTCCTTTGAGTTCTGGATTGTCTTAAGGTTGAACAGCCAAGCGGAATCTACCAGAGCGACAAATACTTGAGAAGAAAAGCGCCGCTTGCCGTGACTTTGCCGAATGAATCTTTACAATGCCCCCGATTAACATGGAAACTCCAATGAATGTAATCAGCCCCTTACTGGAAGCCGACTTTCAGCTCA
>DAOMFR010000066.1:0-25926 GCA_035429885.1 Blastocatellia bacterium | reverse complement strand
ATGGAAACTCCAATGAATGTAATCAGCCCCTTACTGGAAGCCGACTTTCAGCTCATTCGCGACGAGCTGAAAGTCCCAAGAATTTTTCCCGATGCGGTGCTTCGCGAAGCCGAAGCTGCGGCTGGCCGAAATCCGTTGGCGGATTCGACATCAAGCTTTGATGATCAGTTGATGATTCCTTTCGTCACGATTGACCCGCCTGGCAGTCGTGATCTGGATCAAGCTTTTTATGCAACAAGAAGCGAAAGTGGTTACCTGGTTCGATACGCAATTGCTGATGTCGGTTTTTTTGTGCAACGTGGAAGCGCAATTGAAAAAGAAGCCTGGAACCGCGGCCTAACTCTTTACAGTCCGGACATCAAAACGACGCTGTATCCTCCGGCGCTGAGCGAAGGTTGCGCGAGTCTGCTGCCGGGTGAGCTCCGTCCCGCAGTCGTTTTCAGTTTTACACTCGATGCGACTGGAGGTGTCATCGGCCTGACGATTGTCCGCTCGCTTATTCGTAGCCGTGCGCAGCTAACATACCAGGAAGTCAGTCTGCATCTTTCAAACGAACGGGAACAAAGCGGAAGTGGAGATCTGAAGGGCCAGGAATGGTCACCATCACTGCTTCTGCTTGAGGAAATTGGACGCCACCGCAAGCGGATCGAAGTTGAACGCGGAGGCATCAACCTGCGCATTCCTTCGCAGCAAGTGGAAAGATGGTCTACTGCGCTGACTGGATACCGATTGGCATTCGAAATGGCCAGTGACGTGGAAGAGTGGAATGCACAGATTTCGTTGATGACGGGAATCGGCGCGGCGCAGCTAATGATTGAGCACGGAGTGGGTTTGCTGCGAACGCTGGCACCGCCTCGCTCTGACAGAATGCGAGGATTACGGCTGACGGCAAAGGCGTTGGCAGTTCCGTGGCCTATCGAAATGGATTATGACGATTTTGTACGCAGCCTGGATCCTCTTAACCCAACTCACGCTGTAATGTTGCACCAAGCGGCGCGAGTAACTGGCGGTGCGCGCTATCAAGCGTTTACTGGTGGACCTTCTCAGCACGACCTGCACTCCGGTTTGGCGACATTTTATGCTCATGCCACCGCGCCGCTTCGCCGTTTAGCCGATCGTTATGTTTTGGATCTGCTGTGCTCTTTGTCTTCTGGCCTTGAGCCTGACACGGAGCTAGTTCAGGCGCTGACGGAGTTGCCGCAAGTCATGACAGAAGCAGACAGCTTAAGTCGGCGGTTGGAAAGCGCTTTGGTTGATTATGTCGAAGCGCGGCTGATGCAAGATCGTGTTGGGGAAGTTTTTAGTGCAGTCATCATCGCTTTGCGCGAAAACGGCTTAGTTGTACAAATTGCTGAGCCGCCAATCCGCACGCTTATACCCGCTAGCATCTTCCAATCAGAGAACCTGCCGCATTTATCGGATGACGGTATGACTCTTAACACGGGCAATCAACAATACCAGTTGGGGCAATCATTGCAGTTGAAGCTGGATTCGGTTGACCTTCTGGCTCGACAATTAAGCTTGATACCGATTCATTGAAGGAATGAAAGTTGTGGCCTATGCAACAGCGCTCAACCCTGGCCGATTTAGCGCACTTGTTCGCATCACCCCATCCTTGACGATGAAAATGCCTGGCAAACGAGCCGCCCAAGGTTTATTCGCCGCTGGCATATATTGCCTAGAGTTGGCCTCGACTCCCGCAACTCCTGGCACGTGGGCGGCGATGCCGACCGAATGAATTAACGAAGCGCCTGGACAAGTTAAGTCTTGGACAGTCAAAAACATTTTGTACTTTTGTGCTGCAGCCGCCATCAGTATCGCTTGAGATTGTCCCTTGCAAGCTTTCAACGCCACTCCGGTGTACCCCATCTCGCGGGCAATCAGTAATGAGTCCAAATCAACCAGCGATTCATCAATCACCACCGGCCGCAGTTTTGCGGCTTGGTGCATTACGTTTTGACTATTACTTCTTAAGTCGCGCGCCGTTGGTTGCTCTAAATAAAGAATACGGTTGAAACCTTGCGGAGTTTGCTCTTTTACTTTTCGCAGATACTCAAGCACATAATCAACGTTTGGGCAGCGCTCATTGAAATCAACACAGTATTGCCAATTTATCCTTGGACGCGTTTCAGAGGCGACTCGGTCAATATTGATCGTTCGTTCAATGTCCCACCGCAAATCTTCACCTTGGAGCTTGATTTTGATATGAGTCAGACCATTGAACTTGATCCATTCAGCCAGAGTTTCTGGCATGCCGTCGTTGAGGCGATGGCCGATTTCAGACGGTAGCACAGCGTCAGCGCCGCCGACGGAATGAAACATCGCGACCTGAGATTTCGGCGTTGTCTGTAGGTACTGAGCAGGGAACTCACTTTTGAAATCCCTATTGAGATAACGGGACAAATCGTTTGTCATCAGATCTCGCCCGTAAGTTTGATAGCAGCTCCTTCCGTATAGCTTGCCGAACGCATCGTGGATCGCAGCATCAAATGCGCTGGCCGTCACCAGCGTGCAAAGCTTAGGAATTGCTGTTGCCAGCTCCAACTCTTTCGAAACCTCTGCAGCAGCTTTTAAATACTCCGGTTCTAGCGCAAGGTTGATGTCAATGGGATGGCCATATTCACTGTAACTGGACGTGAGCTTGGCAATTCGCTCTGCCAGAGTTTTCATCGCTCCCAGCGTCACTGCGTAAGGCATCTGGCGCGATGGGAACGCCCAGACATTGCCAAGGGGCATTGAACCAAAGCCTTCAGCGGTTTTGCCATTATGAGCTTTGACGACGACCTTGACGTTAATGACTGTGGCTCGGTCAACCGGCACACCTCCGAATTTGTAGGGAGCACGATAAAGGTGCTCTTCATAGCTAAAGCTCAAATCGGAAATGGTGATATCTGAAATTTTTCTACCAGGGAATACGACACTTCCGGCGGCAATCACCGAAGAAGTTATAAAGTCGCGCCGAGACAGTCGGGTCATTTGTAGGCCTCTAAAAGTTTGGCTTTTAAGAATTCAAGGTCGCGTTTAGCGGCAATCATTGTGTTTTCTTCTTTTTGAGATGGGGTCAATCCGGGAATTTCGTACTCAAGATGAAGTGAAATTGGGCCTTGAAATTCGACCTGGCGTAAGATCTTGAAATATTGTTTCCAGTCAACCATTCCTTCACCGAGTGGACAATTTACCACCCTCCAGCCTGTAGCTGATTTTTCCCAGTAAAAATCCTTGACGGCAATCATCTTCAGCCTAGGTGCAACCATGTTTGTGGCGATTTTCCACCCACCGACTCCGCCTTCGACAACTGCGTGCCGCACATCAAAATAGTATCCAACCCATTTGGGGTTTAGCCGATCAATTATCCTAGCCACGTCCCAAAGCGGAGCACCAATATTCCCTTCATGATTATGAAATCCGCATTGAACTCCTGCTTGTTTGCTAAGTTCTGTTAATGCAGTGAATTCAATCCCAAAGTTCTCCAATTCATGATGAATGTCCTTGAACTGATATTTGTAATATCCGGGTTTGAAAAATGGAATCCCTAGCTTTCCCGCACTTGAAAGGATCGGTTTGGCTGTCGGGTCACTGGCTGAAGTCAATCCGGTGGTAATCATCGGAACTGACAGACCTTCGGCTTTGATGGCAGAGACGGCTTTCGGTAAATCTTCAGCCACACGCTCAGGCAAAACGTGCCCAGCCGGTCGAACAGTCAAATCAATTCCATCAAAGCCAATTTTCTTAACAGTTTTAGCTAATTGCCCCCAATTCAGAGCGGGCAAATGCTTGGAAAACAGACAAAGTGTCAAATTGTACGCGCTCGCCGGAACAGGTTGAAAGCGTAAAGGGCTCTCAGCAAGGGGCGAGCATGACATCATCATCATCGTTTTCAGAAAGTCTCGTTTGGGGTAATTCATCTTGGATTTGTATTGAAATAACAATTGACATTATTGTTTGCAAGCGAGCACAAAGCATAAAATATAAACAAGAAAATTCATAGGTGAAGCAAAGATTGGGCTTCGCCATTTGAGAAATTCATAAACTTGGGCTCAAAAATGATTTTTGCTTGCACAACATTTTAATGTAGGATTAAGGTTAGCAACTTGCTGTTTACTTTGGAATGACCGATATTTTTCTTCGGCAATCAAAAATCAGAAAGTGATAAAAATATGGGCCATGTCCGATTACTAAAATCCTAGACGATGCCCAAAATAGTTGCGTATGATGAAGAGTCTGTCAAACTTAGCGGATTCACTTTTTTGATAAGGTATTGCGTACAAACTCGCGAGTCTCTTTAGTCCTCGAATATATGATCTCATCAGCGGTTTGGATTGCAGAATGGTTTAAACGAATTTGGCTCGGCAAAAGTAATTCTGTCGAGCATCACAATCATGATAAAGCATTTTTAGGAATTAACAGGAGAAGTGATCTACATAGATTGCCAGTAATATTCGAAGACGCTGGAATCGGTGCGGCACTCTTGAGAGAAGACGGTAGTATTTTACAGGTCAATCGCGTATTAGAAGAATTATTGGGATATTCGCTAAATGAGTTGGCAGGTCAAAAAATCCAATCCCTGTCACTGGCGGATGATCTTGATGGTTTCAATCAGTTATTTAATCAATTCTCTAAGCTCACAGGGTCAGTTAAGCAAGAAAAAAGCTTTCTCCATAAGAATGGGCACAAAGTTTGGGCGAATGTAACCTTGGCTCCAATTCGCGATGCTCAGAGTAAAAACAATGCTTATCTATGTCAATTCCAAGATATTACAAATAGTAAGCAAGCCGAAGAAAACCTTCAGCGGAACCAGCTTTTACTCAAGGGCATTATCGAAGGAATACCAGATGTTGTTTTTGTCAAAGACACACAAGGCCGTTACCTCACCATTAACAATGCAGGGGCAAAGCTTTTCGGCAAGCCTGCAGAAGAAATTATAGGAAAGTACGATTTCGAATTATTTTCAAGCGAGGAAATACAGAGAGCAAATGAAAATGATAACCTAGTAATGAAAACCAAAGAAGTAATTGTCTACGAGCTAGCAATGACAATAAATGGAATTACACAAGTAATGCTATTTACTAAAACCCCTTTTTTAAACAAAATAGGCCAAGTTATTGGGATAGTCGTTGTTGCTCAAGATATAACGGAACATCAACGTGCTTCAGAAAATTTAGAGCACTCTCGTTCTGAATTACGCGCATTATCAGCCCGACTACAATCAATCAGAGAAGAAGAGCGTCTTAGAATTGCTCGTGAGATCCACGATGAACTCGGTCAAGTGCTTACAGGTTTAAAGCTGGATTTAGTGTCATTTACCAAAAAGCTCCCTGAGTCCAGAAATAAAGTCGATAACGAACAATTAACACTGAAATCGCAAGAGATCATTACTTTAATAAATAACGCAATTCTTACAGTTCGCAAAATCTCAACAGAATTAAGACCTGGACTACTTGATGCTGTGGGGCTAACTGCTGCAATCGAATGGCAAGCTAAGGAATTTGAAAGTCGAACAGGCATTAAGTGTAAGTTGAAATTGCCATCTGAAAATATTGTTTTAGATCAAAATCGTTCAATAGCTGTCTTTCGGATATTTCAGGAAATTCTGACTAACGTTGCACGACACTCCCAAGCGACTGATGTTAATGTTAGTATCGAAAAAAGGGAGACCCTGCTGTTTCTCGAAGCAAGAGATAATGGAAGAGGAATCAAAGCTAATGAATTTTCGAATCCAAAATCTTTGGGGTTATTAGGAATGCGTGAACGCGCACTCTTGTTGGGCGGAGAGGTCTCAATTCGTGGAGTGCAGAACAAAGGAACTATTGTGACTTTGCGAGTCCCGCTTCCTTTAGTATCTAGTACGTAGTGGAATAGGAGGGAACCAGGCCGAACGAAATTTATTTTCAGTAAATATTTTTTCTTCAAACGGGGCCAATCCTACGGCTTGCCTTTCATAATTCCTTACCCCGTCAATTTCCTCAGGGTCCAGGCGGCCATATGCAGAATCGTCAGCATGTATCAATTCATGTGCCAATGCAATCTCAGGCGGGAGATTCTTCCAAGTTGCATTTCGACCTGAAAAAGTAAACGCCGGATTATATCGAATTGTCGTATTCGACCCTTTTCCAGTACCCATTATTGTTACGGATTTACCTCGTAAATCCTGCCATTTAAGTTTCTTGCCGCAGGGAATCGCATCTTTAAAACTGTCAGGTGGGGCTTCACTAACACGATCAGTTTTTATTATAGTTACTTGTTTACCGCTTTTCGAAATACTTTTAAGAAGCATTTTTCCAATAGAAACGCTAGATAGCACTGATAAATGGTTTATCGTTGTTTTGACAAACCCTTCCTCACCTTTGATTGTTAAGTTATGCTGGTATTCTGTCTCGAGTATGTTTGATTGTATTAGCTTACTAATTGCTTTGCTATCTGCATTACTAATGCGCCCAGTTTTAAGGCAACATAGTAATTGATTCTTAACATCTTCAGGTAAAGTGTTTAACTCATTTGGGGTAAGCGATATAACAATTTTTCGTGCAATGTTGCGGTTATACCGCCAAGAATCCTGATCAAACTGCTCATTAACCCAGCATGCTTGATATTGAAAGGAAACATACGGCTCTTCATTTTTATTTATTTTGCTGACACGTGAAGCCATTTAATTCAGCAAAAATGCCATTTTGTGAGATATTGCCTCTTTTAACGAGTGGGCAGGGGGAAGGGTTTTAAATCTTAATAAAGTTAAGGCTCGCTACTTATAATATAAGTCAACGAGCCTTAACTTTAAGTTGTCATCTGTATCAATCAATAAAACCCTTTTTCTTATCTTGGTGAAGGGTAATCTGATTGGCTAAATGCACCAATCAGGCAAATCCAGTCTCCAAGCCTAACATTAGGCCCTACTCCTTGTGCAGATATTGGAATTAGCTTGTGCTTAGGTTTTGGGCTAACAATATTATAAAAATAGCGAAAATGATTAAAATCCACTGCCTCTGCCCGATTAATGACCTCCACTTGGTAATTTCGTCCTCCCTTGAAAACAAAATCTTCCGTTTCATTGTTAAAGTGTAAAACTGCATAACCTTTTTTAGGTATCTGAATATCTAGGCCGGCTTTTGTCCCTATTGATGTTATTTTAGTATGGGGTGTGTGAGTTTTGGAGTCAGCGAATACGGCATTTATAGCATGTGCGCACGTATAGAGTTCTCCATTGTTAAAGTGTAATCTCGCTCGACAACGTTTGGCATCTGCCTGAAACATATCCTTAGGATATAGGTCCTTTTCAAAGTCAATCACTGATTTAAATGACTGTTTCTTATCGCGAGCTGATTTCGTCGTATAGTATGTTAGGGGAGTAGAGGCGGGATAAACATCAAATGTAATGTCTCCATTTATTTCAGAAAAACCATGGTATTCACGCCTAATAACCCCATTTTCTTTAATAACAATATGTGGTTGATGTATATCTTGTGGGCTTTCATTATCAGTTGCAATCATACCCACCATTAATCGCGACGGGTACTTAGTAAAAAATGCACATAAATCTTCAAATGTAAAGCTGACCGCGCTCATCTTATCCTCCTACATACATTGATACGATATTCAGGGCATAAATCCCTAAGTATCTAGTGACCTTAAAGGCTACTTCCTGGCTTCAGGGTAGTCTCATCAGCAGTTTGAGTGTATTGGAAATTTAATAGCTATATCTAGTGACGCCTCTATGTTTTCATGCGTGATCTACACATTTGTTACAAAAATACAAAATCAATAACTAAAGCCTAAACTCTTATAGGCCGGCTCCTAAAATCTGAAAGGCCCCCCAATAATATGGGTGCCTTTTATTAATATCCTTATTATATATGAATGAACACTGTGCTTTACGCAACGAATAGGTAAAAGTTGTTCTATTAACAGCGTGGTTGTAATGAAACTCATACATAAGATCAGAGGCATTTTGATCGTCAATATCCCACAAACTAGCTATTACTGAAGGAATCTTGATCGCAAGAAAAGCCTGCGCTATAGCTCCTACCGGCTCGCCTTTGCTATTATCACCTAGCCCTGATCGACAGCTTGACAAAATTATTAGCTTTGCCTTTGGTAGACTAAGAGGGTAAATTTCAAACGCCTGCAAAATTCCATCATATCTTATTCCTTTCAAATGATTTTGAATAACACTTTTATTAGCTAGATTTTCTTCAGCCAATATCAGGGCAGAAGCTAGATTATCGGCATCGCTAGTTAAAGTATGAGTAGCGAAGTGCACGATATTAAAATGTTGAGCATGCTGCAACACATCACTTTCTACCGCATTTTCTTGGTTAAACACCTTTGAGTGTTTATAAAGTGAGCTTATTCGTTCCACTTCGTCTTCAGATGATGGTAGAGGGAGGAATCCAGGAAAACGTTGATGACTAAACCGAGGGTTGCTTACGCCCATGAAAGTCTCGTCTTTGCCAAAACGTTTTAACTTCGCCCAATCTTCCGTTTTTACTAAAATCGTGGCACTCTGGTTAGTAGCGATTGAAAAATCTTCAATCAAATAACGGTTCGTAGATGCTGAGTGTAACGTAGCAAAGGGTAGCCGACTCAAGATGTTATCTTGAACAATATAAAGAGTTTTTTTATCATCTAAATGGGTTATGATGGGCGAAATTAAGATTTGATATAATTCTGAAGATTTTTGGTTTACTATTTTAATGCCCTGGCGAGAATACATGCTATCACTATAGTCATTAACTTTTGCTTCAATATCATCTGAGCGAATAGATACAGTGGTGGAAAATGATTCCCTAGAAGTAATGATCCATATTATCAAACCTTTTTCTGTGGAAAGGTACGATAATATTTGGGAGTTGTCAGGCATTTTACCTTGAATTTCTTTCAATTTAAAAGAACGAGAACTGCTTGACAATGTAAGGGATATTCTACCGTCTAATGTCTTAATTGCATCTGATCTCGTCAAAGTATCTAAAACATTTCTATTTCTTGCAATTTCTGCATAGTTAAAAGCTGCTTCTTTATTACCTTTTATGTGATATTGAAAATCCACCATTGCTTTATAAGCATTCTGACTACGTGATAAAAAAACATTACGTCCACTCACATCAGTGATCTGTTTGCGACTTTTTTCGAGTAATGAAATGCTTAGCTGTAGCTCTGAGTCAGCATCAGGAATATTATTATTTGCTATGTGCGCGGATGCCAATCCTTGATGTATTGCAGAAAGATAAACGCTATTATTGCTTGGCTTAATAACGTCGAGCGCAAATTTATAACTTTTTAAAGCTTCAGTTGTTTTCCCTAGACTTAAAGACACATCGCCAAGGGCAGTAAAAAGCTCGGCCTGAAGTAGTTGGCGTTGAGTAACATCATTGATCAGATTACACCTTTCTATCGCAGTATTTAAGTATTTTTCTGCTTCTACATTCTGATCCAATTTCCATAAATTAAGACCTATTCTCCCCATTGTCCCAGTTATTCCTGGTCCATAATTTAAGGCCTTGGATGCATTAAGGGCTTCTTTTTGGTAGTCAAGTGCTAATTCATAGTTACCTAGACTAAAAAGCGGTTCCCATAGCTGCTGGTAGGCCTGAATATTGCGAAGCGAGTTTATAGGATTATCGCTTAACATTGATAAGGCCTCAAAGCTTTTATTAAGGCCTAATTTATAATTTCCTGATCGCGTGTAGGCAGTGCCAGCTAAAACAAGCCCTGCTATAGTTAAATTTTTATCTCCGATTTCTTTGGCTATTGCTGTCGCACGAAGACTATTTTCCAATGCAAGAGTACCTTGCTGGGACGATAAATATGCATTTGCTAGTGCAGCATGTATTTGGGCTTGTAGGTGCTTGTGACGATGTTTTTCCGTCTTTGAAATAAACTGGGAACCTAGTGCAATGAGGGAGTTAGAATTGGGGCGACTGTGGGAATAGCGAATAAGATTAGAAACTGCAATTTCGGCATGCAAATCATCACCAATTTGGGTAGATGTCAAAAATGCCGCTTGATATATGTTAAAAGCTGAATCGAATGCGCTGCGGGAAAGCTCTTTGTCCGCCTGCCGCAGCTTCAGGTGGACGCTTAACATCCGATTTTTAATCTCTGGGCTAGCGCGTGTAGCCAATTCAGTCAAATCTGCTATGAAGGAATCTCCTTTTTGCTTAAGAACAGCATCGCCTATTTTTGTTAATTTCGTATGGATTGTGTCTGCTTGTTGTTGATTATTATTAAGGCTGGCAACAAGATATTGTTCTGTTAAGTTGTTAATGGCTACGTCGGTAACAATTGTTGGATTGCTACTTAAAATTGACAAAAGAGCTTCGTTATCATTAGCATTTAACGCATTTTCAAGAGAGGTCAACAAAATTTCTTTTTTTTTAGGATCGATAACACTATTTGCTTTAGCATCTAGTTTTTTTAAATGCTCACGAGCCTCTTCAGCCCATTTTGAATTTACTTTTGAATCGATCTTTAAGTACTGAATCCAGTCTTCTTTAGCCTTGTGAAAAATTGACAACTTCTCGTAGCAAAGGGCTCGATTAAACCATGCTTCAGCCAATTGAGGATCAATCTCGATTGCTAGTTTATAATGCTCTATAGCTTCACTTAAAAAGGTAGCTGGAGTCCCGTCCGTGTAATTGCTTCGTTCGTAGTATAAAGTAGCTAAATCCGTATGAAGCGCTGCATCGTTTTTTAGAGTATCCAACGCCGTTTTCATCTGGATCTCAGCCTCATCAAACTTGCCTAAAAATAAATACAGGCGTCCTAATGCATGGCGTTCTTGTGGAGTGGGGTTGGAGGCAACAACTCGAGTTAATTCTGCTAAAGCGTAATTTATTTGGTCACGGTTGATATCAGATCCGCCTAAGTTACCACGTGACCGTGCATAAGGTTTGTAGGCAAGTTCTCCGGAAAGTCGAGCTTCTAGTGGGCGACTATTCTCATAGCTACGCTGCATTGCCAATAAGCTATTTTGCACAGGGGAATGTGATTTCGCATACCAATAATATCCTATTCCCACAATGGCGATTACAGAAAATGTAATGGCGGCCATTGCATATGCTTTTTTATTAAATGGCTTCTTCGAAGTAGCTAAATGTTGATTGGAAAGGGCTGCTTGGAGAGGCAGATTTCCCTTTATAGAGGATTCAGGAAAGTACCCTATGGGCTGACGAGCTTGCGCGATGGTTTCTTTCCCTAATGGGAATAACCGCTCTAGTTCACGCCGTTCAATCTCGTTACCATCAAGTGAGCTAAGCCGTAAAAGAATAGAAAGCCTTGTACGACAACTTTCACAATTGAAGCAATGCTCATCAATCTCAGCCTGAACTTCAGGGCTGCATTTGCCAATTGCATATGCAGCAATCAGGGTTTCAGGTGGGTGAGCAGCCTGATAGAACTTACTATCCTTCATAGGTCTCCCGGATAAATAATAACCAAATCTCTTTTGATGCTCTCAACAGGTAAAGGCGTGGAACTTGTTGAACGATAGATATTTACTCTTTTACCGAGAAGTAAAAGATTACGCAAAATCTCAGCGAAAATAGATTCTATTCATCATCTTTGTAAAAATCAAGCAAACGTACAATTCGAATGATTATTTACATTTTGACCAAATGGTTTTTGAACAAATCCCGCGCCTTGGTCAATGACCAATGGGGGGGATTCACTTTTGATTGGTGATTTTAGAATCGTTTAGACTCAATGCCTTTAAGTAGAGCACTTGGGAATGTAGCGCAATTTGTTTATTTACGCTACATTTACTCAGTCATAATCGGCGTTCGTCCAAATCAGGAGGTTTTAGAAATCTGTGGATCAAAAACCGATTCAAACTATCACAACTTCATTACTGGATGAATTGATATTGCAAGCAAAGAATTCACCTCGCCTCCGTGCGATTCGTTGTTTTCATAATGGCGACTGGGAACATTGTCATCGTATGCTGAACGCCTTAACCCCGGGAACGTATGTTCGTCCTCATAGGCATGACAGCGATTATCAAAGTGAGGCCTTTATTCTGTTGCGAGGGAGGCTGGGCTTGCTATTGTTTGATGACAAGGGGAATGTTGATTGTGATCAAAGCAGAATTTTATCCCTTGATGGCGGAATACTTGGCATGGATATTCCGCCTCGCAGATGGCACTGTCTGGTCGCCTTGGAGGACACAGTGATATATGAGGTAAAAGGCCATCCGGCTGGGGGATATTTGCAGGATCGTGATAAAAATTTTGCCATCTGGTCGCCAGAGGAAGGCACTCCTGAAAGTCAGGAATTTCTAGGCAAACTGGAAAGTTGGGCCAAGCACTTACATTAATCCCAGTCAAATTCAGCGACCTGTCTTACACAACTCAGCACTGCCAAAAAAACAAATGTTCATTTCGACGTCTCAACTTCAGCCAATCAAGGAGCTTTATAATTCTGGCTTTTATCTGAAAGCTTTTGAAGCAGCCGGGCAGATTGCCCCACTTAATGATTGGGCAGGGACAGATGCGTTGCTGCTTGCTGGTCGCCTGGCTGGTATGCTTGGGGCACCTAAGTTGATGAGAAGGCTGCACCTTCGAGCATGGCGAGAAGACCGCGCGCATGCCGAAGCAATTTACTATTACGCACGGGTGATCATGGACTGGCGTGGGCCTTGGCGTGCATGGATGTTCATGCGTCATATTGACGAATTGCCTGATGCTGACTCGGTGATTCAATCAGATTGGCATAGCTTGAAAGCCGGCTTGTTTGGACTATTGAGGGATTTTGACACGGCGGATGACTTAATAGCCCGAGCGGAAAAAATCACGCCAAACAATCCATGGTTGTGGATTGAGAAGGCGGCACTTTTGGAATACGAAGATCGTTATGATGAAGCAGTCCTCGCCGCGAAACACTCGCTTGAACTCAGGCCTTTCTACCGTCCCGCAATTCAATCGTTAGCCCACTTGTTCAGCTTGCTCGATCGTGAAGATGAAGCGCGTGATTTGCTTGAAAATGCAACCCTAAATTTGGAATGTCCCGTGCTCTTGACTCAATTGGCGCAGTTACAACTCGACACTGGCGACTTCCGTTCTGCACGAGATAATTTTCGACGTTCGATTGAAATGTCGCCGTTGATTGAAACAGAAATGCTCGATTGGCTAAGAAGTCGATTGGCCGATGCGGCCTATCTCTGTGGAGATATAGATGCCGCCCTTGAATTGGCATCACAATTTGAGAAGGGGTATTACAAAACTATCGCAGAGCGTTTGCGTCAGTCGTCACCGGATAAAAAACGAGTGGAGCTGCCTGTTGGCTTCATTCGCCAACATCATGTGACATGTGCGCCTGCAACGCTGACAACAATCAGCCGATTTTGGCAAAAGCCTGCCGAACATCTGAATATCGCCGAACAGATATGTTATGGAGGGACGACCGACCACAGTGAGCGAAAGTGGGCCGAGCAAAATGATTGGGAGGCGCGGGAGTTTTGTGTCAATTGGGAAGATACCGTGGCACTGATTGATCGCGGAATTCCATTTACGATGGCAACGGTAGAGCCTGGAAATGCACACCTCCAAGCAGTAATTGGCTACGATTCAATTCGCGGGACATTCTTACTTCGAGATCCTTATTTGCGAAGTTTGGGCGAAGGTTTGTCGCCAGAAATGCTGGACCATTACCGATCGAACGGACCTCGTGGAATGGCTTTGGTTCCCAAAGAGAAGTCTGCCCTGTTAAGTGACCTGAATCTAAAGGAAGCACCGCTTTACGATCAGCTTCATAAAATCCAGCGTGCCTTGTTCGAGCACTGGCGAAAGGAAGCCTTCCAAGTTTGGGACCAGATGAACAAGGAGGCGCCAGATCACAGACTGACCTTGAACGCACGTTTGGCTATAGCCTGGTACGATGAGGACCAGGTTCAAGTGCTGTCCTCCGTCGAAAAATTGCTCGAACAGTTTCCTGAAGATGCAAACTTAAAGATGCAAAAAATTCTCTGCCTGCGGATTCTGGCCCGGCGCAGCGAAAGGCTCGATTACTTAAAAACCATCTGCAAAGATGACAAATCTGACCCGCTTTTTTGGCAGCAACTTGCTCAGGAATTAAGCGAAGACGCTCGGCAAAACAAGGAAACATTACGGCTATTGCATCGTGCCTTGAGAGCCCGCTCTTTGGATGCCGGAAATTTTCATTTATTGGCTAATGTCCGCTGGTCGCAACGGCAATTTGAAGAAGCATTGCCGCTTTACCGCTTTGCCACTTGTTTGAAAGATACCAGCGAACAGTATGTGCAATCTTATTTTATTGCCGCTCGTCATCTACGCCGAACTCAGGAAGCGATTGATCTTCTAATCCAACGCTTTAATCGCTTCGGAAAGCGCTCCGGTTTTCCGGCCAGAACACTTTCCTGGGCATATGAGCAGAATGGCCAATCTTTGATGGCTTTGGATGTATTGCATAAAGCAGTAGAGCTTCGCCCCGACGACGGAGATTTGCTGCTATACGCTTCTGATGTTTTTGCACGCCACGGCGATTTTGATGAGGCGGCGAATCTGGTCGAAAAAGCCAGAAATAAAGCTCCGCATACTCAATGGCTGCGCGGTGCAGCATTGATTGCGTCCTATCGTGGTGAGCTGATTGGCGCGCTTAAGCTTTGGCAGCAAGTTGCACAAGCCGAACCATTGGCTTTAGACGCCAATCGCCACGTGGCTCAGTTGTTGGCAGAAACTGAGAGCCATGAAAAAGCTTTGGAATTTATCCGCGCCGCCGCCGCCAGATTCCCACATTCATTGGCAATTCAACAGATGCTGGTTGATTGGCTCCGAGATGAGCCTGAGGCTGCCGAACGCGCGTTGCGGCATATCGTCGAAATTGAGCCCACAAATTCGTGGGCGCGGCGGGAACTGGCTTACTGCCTGATTCAGCAGCGCAATTATGAAGACGCGTTGCAAGAAGCCGTCACCGGTCGAGAACTCGAACCGGACAGTGCTTATGGTCACTGCACGATTGGAGTCGTGCATGCAGAAATGGGAAATTTTACGTTGGCGCGCCAGGCTTTCCGCGAAGCCATCAAACTGGCAGTAGATTTGGAATATGCCATCAACGAGTTGATGAATAACTCGCATACCGCCTCCGAACGCCGCGAATCGTTGGAATTCATCCGACAAGAATTAATTCGCCAGGTGACTTACGGCGATGGTTTACTGGCGTACAGGCAAGCAGCGCGCATGGTGTTAAACGGCGAAGAAATCTTGCAATTGTTGCAAGCCGCGTTGGATGCTCGCCCGGATTTATGGCACGCCTGGTCAGCGATGGTCTATTCTTTGATGGATATGCAACGGCTTGACGATGCTTTGCGGTTGGCGAAGCAAATGACTGAGCGATTTCCGCTGATTCCGCGTGTCTGGTTGGATTTAGCAATGGTTCATCAGGCAAGACTTGACCAGGAAGGCCTGGCTGAAGCGTTGCAGCATGCGTTAAGAATTAATCCCGCCTGGGGACAAGCGGCTCAGCAACTGGCAGAAGTGCATCAGCATGCCGGCAGATTTGACGAAGCGAAAACGCTGCTTGAACGCGCAATTGCTTATACGCCACTGGATCATACCAATTACGGCTATCTTGCTGATGTATTGTGGCAAATGGGTGAACGTGACCAATCATTGGAACGAATCAGCCAAGCCTTAGCCATGGAACCCGGTTACGATTGGGGATGGCGTGCAATTCGTGAATGGTCCCAATTGGCAGGCAGGCCGGAACTCGCGCTGAAATGCGCGCGAGCCTTAGCCGAAAAACGCCCGGGTCAGGCGCGTTCTTGGTTAGTCCTGGCACAGACTGAAGGGCAAGGAATTGACGAGCGGTTGCAATCGCTCGAACGCGCGATTGAGTTAAACCCACGGCTGATCGAAGCTCACAGCTTGCGAGCTCGGTTGCTGACTCAGTTGCAACGTTACGACGAAGCTCGCGAAGCCTGTCACCCAGAAGTTTTCGGAGAAAATCCTCCGCCGGAATTGCGTTGCGCGGAAGCCGTTGTTGACGCAGATCGGGGCGATTTAAATGCCGCCGTTGAATTGCTCAAAAAACTGGTCAGCGACGAACCCAATTATTACCCTGCCTGGAGCTTGTTGGCAGATTGGTATCGGTCACTGCAATCTTTTGGCGACTACTTGATTGCCGCGCAGGAAATGGTGCGATTAGTCCCGCACCGAGCGGTTCCGTTGGGATATCTGGCAGACGCCCAACTCCTGAATCAAGAAGTGAAGAGTGCCAAAGAAACGTTGCGCCACGCGATGATACTTGACCCGGCATATGAATTTGCAGGCACGACTTTGTTCGATTTGCAGTTGAAAGATTACGAACTCGACGAGGCCGAAGAGACGCTGAAAGTGTTGCGGCAGCAAGTTGGCGGCGATATCACGACGGTCAGAGAGCTGAAACTTGCCGGCAAACGCCAACAGTTTGACCTTGCCCTTAAACATTTCAGGACCCTTTGCCTGTCAACGACTGACGATGCGCGATTCATTGCGGAAGCCATCGAAGCCGATATGGAAACCGACTGGAAGACCCTGGCCAGCAATGTGATCGAAGAAGTTCTGGATTCAACGCAAGCCAATCCGAACGTAGGGCTGTTTTATGTCGAACAATGTGAACGCAAAAAACACTGGGAGACTTGCGCCAGAAAACTGAAAGCTCTGCCGGAACGCAACGAACTATGGCGGCGTTCCGTTAATGCATTTCTGGAGGCGTTGGTCAAAGCCGGGGAAAAGAATCGAGCGCGGCAGTTTATCAACAACCTCGAAAAATCATTACGCGAGCACGTTCTGACATGGGGAACGGCTGGCTACATTTTATTTAGTCTGGGCGATTCACGAAAAGCTGTTGAATGGTTGGCCGATTGGCAAACTCGCGAAGGGCTGGAACCGTGGATGTTATGGAATCTAACTTTGGCGTTGAGAAAAGAAGGCAATGAGACTGAATCAAATAAAGTTTCTCGCCATGCAATCACGCTTCAGCCCGATCAGATGACTCAATCAAACATCCTGCTGATCACGTTTGATGAATTGCTTGAAGGTGACTTGGGCAATGCAACGGCGAAACTTGCAAAAGTAAACGAACCAACGTTGCGGGACTGGGATCGCTTGCTAATGAATTTAGTTCGTACCCTTGAGCAATTCCAAATTTCGAAGCAACAGGGAAGTCCCGCTTATGAATCAACTGTCAGCAAAGTGCTTTCACAAGCGAGAACGACCGATAGCGATCTGCTTATTGCGCTTGAACGGCGCGTAATTGACTTTGTTGCCAAGGATCGAAACAGCATCTTTTTCACTTTATGGGCCAAGCTCCGTTGGCGTTGGATAACACTGCAAAAATCCATGTCCTAAACTGGGTTAGCCGTTACAGGCTGACGTGCACTACGAACAGCCATCAACGCAGCAATCGCGACTAGCGCAGAGGCCGCCAGAAAAGCCGCTCCTGGCAGTTTCACAGGAGATGCGTCCGACGTGAAATATCCGAACAGGTTCGTTGCCATCAAGGGCCCCAGAATCGCGACGATGCTTTGGATACTGGCAATGATTCCTTGGACCGCGCCTTGTTCGCTTGCTGAAACCATTTTCGTGATCACCGACTGAATGGCAGGTCCGGAGATGCTGCCGATTGATCCAAAAACGATTGCGACGTAAAGCATCCAACCTCGCGTAGCGAATCCGTAAGCCAAAAAAGTCATTGAGCCGATCATCAATCCGTAAATGATCGCTTTGCGCTCGCCAAGCTTGACAACAATGCGACCGGTCAGTCCACCCTGAACTATGGCATATACGATTCCAACCACTGCCAGCGAAAGGCCGTTATCAAATTCCGACCAGTTAAACCGGTACGTTGTAAAAAGCACCCAGGTCGCCGGAAGCGTGTCGTGAGCCAACCGCTCCAGCGCAATTGTCGCTGTCAATCCCAATACAACCGGATATTTTCCAAGCTGAGCAAGTGACGCGAAAGGGTTGGCGCGCTTCCAGTCGAACAGCCTGCGATGTTCTAGGGAAAGTGATTCCGGCAATACAAAGAAACCGTAGAGCCAGTTCAACAGGTTGAGACAAGCCGCCACGATGAAGGGAATTCGCAACCCATAAGCGCCCAACAAACCGCCAAGCGCTGGCCCTATGATGAAGCCTACGCCAAAACATGCGCCAATCATTCCAAAGTTTTTTGCTCTGTCTTCAGGCGCACTGACATCTGCAATATAGGCATTGGCAGCCGAAATGTTCGCGCCGGAGATTCCAGCAACCACTCGGCCGACAAAGAGCCATTTCAGATTTGGCGAAAACGCCATCAACAAATAATCCAGGCCGGCACCAAGTAATGACGTAAGGATTATCGGCCTGCGTCCGAATCTGTCGCTGAGGTTTCCTAGAATTGGCGAGAAAATGAACTGCATTAGCGCGTAAGCCGCAACAAACCATCCAAAAATGAAGGAGCCATCGCTGATGTTGCCGCCATACATCGTCGTCACCAGTTTGGGCAGCACAGGGATAATCAAGCCAATGCCGATCATGTCCAACATGACCGTAATCAGAATGAAGGGCATCGCAGCTTTTCTGTCTTGCATTCCTAATCTCTCAACTTCTCTTTATCAGAATGTTGATCTTTGTTTCATTTCTTCTTCAGTCAACTCTTCGACGCGAGTAGCAAGCCACCAGGTGATTCCAAAAGAATCTGTCACGCCGCCTTCGCGATTGCCGTAAAATTTCTTTGTCACTGGTGCCACAACGGTCGCCCCGGCAGCGACTGCCTTGGCAAAAACCGCATCGGCATCTGCCACATAAGCATACAAGCTCACAGGTGCGTAGTGCGGAGTCGCTTTTATCTCTACGTCATCATGCTCGCCAAGCATTACTGGAGAATCACCGATCATCAATTCAGCATGGCGCACGCGCCCGTCCCCAGTCATCATCTGTTCGCGTACTATTGCGTCAAAAGCCGCTTTGTAAAATTCAATGGCTGCAGCCCCATCTTTGACGATGAGATAAGGCGTTAAATTGTGATAGCCATCTGGACGATAACTCACGCTTCTATTCATCAGATTTCTCCTTCCAGGCGAGCACGCGGCCTGTAGTTTAAGCATTATGCGCGCGCTGTCTAAAGTTGAGGTAAAGCCCGATTGCCAAGAACAGAACTTGAGGCCCCCAGACAGCGAGATCTTCCGGCAAATTGTCTTGTTGACCTGCAGCTTCAAACAAAGACATCAACAGCCAGAAAATTAACCCGATGCCTACGCTGATGGCGACACTAAGAAGGGGACTGAAATTTCGGCCACGCCGGGTTAGAGCAAATGGAATGGCAAGGACGGCCAATGTCAGGCATGAAACCGGAAAAGACAGACGCCGTTTCAGATCAAGCTGAGCTGCTGTAATTGAAGCGCCGACGCTTTTCAACTGACTGATGTAGCTCTTCAATTCATCTGAGTCCATTTTGCTCGATTCGTTGACAGTTCGCCTGAAGATGCTGATGCCATCTTCAATTTTAATCGGCTGAGGGTTTTCAACCAGAGAAACTTTGTCTACAGTCAGATCAGGTTTGATTGTTTCCGCCCAACCGCCAGTGGCAGTCCAGGTCAATGGAGTTGATTGAGCAGCTTGCTTGAAATGCATCGTTTTTTCGATCAAATGCGTTGCTGGCGAAAGAAAGTAGGCGGAAGCGTTGATCAGGCTGTTGTCATTTTCAACACGTTGATAACTGTAAATCGTGTCGTTCTTTCCGAATACCCATTTCTTGCCAAAGGCGATGGTGGTTTGTTCAACCTGTCTGCCTTTGATTTTGCTGTAGCGAAAATCCTGTTCTCGATTTGTGTGAGGCAGTAAATAATCAGAAACGGCCCAAAGGAAAATTCCTATGATGACGACAGCCATCATCAGCGGAACGACAGTGCGTAGCTTGCTTAGTCCTGCGCCCGAAAGAGTGACCAGCTGATTGCTTCTCGCCAAGACGCTGCACCCAGTCAGAATTCCCACCAACAAGGCAAATGGAGAAACCTGATAAATAAATTGAGGCGAGAGATATCCCAGATAAGTCATCGCATAGCCGATTGTCGTTCCGGTTTTGCTCATTGCCGGAATCAAGTCGAAAAGCGTGAATACCAGGGAAGTCACAACCAGGGCGCTCACCGCAATTACGTAGTATTTGAAAATTTCGCTAACCAGCAGGTAATTAACCAGGTTGAACGGATTGAGAGTAGGAAAACTGAATTTGCCTCTTTGAGCCGAGGCGCTTGAGCGATCTGCTGTGGCGACTTTTCCGATTTTTGGACTGGAAAATTTCGAAAACAAGGAAAACTTAAAAGCTTGTTTGTTAGTAGTAAACGCGAAAGCGACATAACTGCCGAAGAATAGATTCGAAAACCACACTCCCAGCCAGGCAGGAACTTTTCCCGCGACTGCCAAGTTTTGACCGGCAACCAATAACAAATAAAAGAGCATTGCCAAAAATAAAACCACAACTGTTGTGCGCGGTTTGCTGGCAAGTCGCCGACCTTGCAGCGCGACAATAAACGTCAGCAAAGTCAGCGTGATACAGGCGAAAGGAAAAGCCAGCCGTCTGTGCCATTCAATGCTGGCTTGCAATCTGTCTTTGGAAATAGGAGCATTTTTGCTTTGCCGAGTGACTTCGTCCAAAGTCATTTCTGAAAGTGGAATCGTAGCAGCGGTTGAATCGCTGTCGCCATTTCCTTGTTCGGTGAATTTGATGGAGGCTCGTTCTGAAGCTGAGGCTGCGCTAACAGATTGTGATCCGTTAGCGATTTTACTATCCACGGACACTACTTTAAGTAGTTCAACTTCCAGCCCAAGCCTCTCGCTGCCTTCGCCGCCCGTGATCCTCAGTTGTCCTTTTTCGGCAGTGATTAGCCGTGCAATCTCGCTGTCAGGTTCTTGCCGCAACAAAAAGACTCCGACCCACTCACCGGTTTTCGGGTCAATGTCACGAACGTACAGCAGGGAATTGGGAAAACGAGTAATGAACCTTCCAGCCGTAACCTGTGCGTTCGCTTCCTGAAGCAGCACCTTTGCCCTCAAGCCTTTCAACTTCTTCAAGGCGCGCGGCGCAACCTGGGCAAGCAAATAAGACGTGAAAATCGCTCCGGCAATTCCTACACAAAGAAAAGGCAATGCTATTTTCACTTTGCCAAAACCCAGGGATTGCATCGCCGTCATCTCGCCATCAGTGGAAAGCCGGCTACAGGTGATGATCGTTCCCAGCAAAAGCGAAACCGGCAAAGTAATAACCACAATGCCAGGAATTAAGCTCCATAGGAATTGAATCGCAACTTGCGAAGAGGTATGAAACGAGAGGATAACATTGAAATACTTGCCAGCTTGTTGAACAAACACTAGTGACGTTAAAGCCAAGAAAGCAACCAGTGTAACGGGGAAGATTTCCGACAGGAGTGAAAAGAAAAGCCTGTTGTGCTGAAAGGAGCGCTTCATTGTTAGATACTTAGTGCGTCCGATAAGAAGCCTTATGTACCAGATCAGGTCAAATAAGGTGTGAGTTTCAAAACCCGTATACGATAGCGAACCAAGGACTGAGAGACTCCAACTTGATCAGCAATAGACTTAATTGAATGCTTACGCAAAAGATTGCAAAAAAGCGCTCGGTACGGCAACAAAGCCGCGCAACCAACTGAATAAGCCTCTTCTTCTATGGTTTTATCAAAACTTCTCTGAGCTTCATTTTCATTTGTGCCGGATGAAAGCTGACTGGGTTTGTGTCCCAGCAAGACATGACAAACCTCTTCCATCAATGTTGCAGCTTTTCGTCCTTGGCTTTGACTTGGGTTCAATAACACTATACGGGTTCCATCTGGAAGCATCGGCGTCGCCCCGCCTGACCAGACGCTTTCCGGGGATTTAAGCAAGGCCTTGGCTTTTTCCGACAACCCTTCAATGTCTTCCAAAGCCACCACGCGCAATCCGACCGACTCCGCCAGTCTGTAAGGATCAAGTACCTCATGGACCCCGAGTAAGCCTGCAAACGACCTAATCCTCAATGCCAGTTGCTCGTATTGGCGAAACTTGTCACTGACCGGAGGCTCTGGCAAATAGTTCAAGCGATTAAGACATTCGCTATTGCCGCAGTACTTAGACATTTTCCGTCATTTACTGACACTATATTGCCTGTATAAGGTTTGAAATACCTCGTTTAGCGTTTTAGCGTCTTCCGGTTTGAGATTGCTATCCGCTCGAAGATGCGCTTCAACAATCTCAAGGATTGTGCCTTGCGCAAATTGAGCAGAAGAATTTTCTAGAGCTGCCTGGAGTCCGATAATGCGGTCTAAAGGTAAATTGAGCCATTTGGAAAGCTTAGCCAATGTCTCAGCATCTGGAGTTCCAGTGCTATTTTCGATTCGCGATAGCGTAGAAGCACTAACTTGAGTCTGTTTGGCGACAGACCGAAGTGACAGCCGCTCTCGTTCACGTTTGCGTTTTACGAACGAGCCTAATTCTGCGACATTAATCAGACTATCGGAATCAGCAATGTCGTGTACTTCCCTTTTTGATTTGTTCTGCACTTCCATATTTAGCTGATGATGTGGATAATCAAGCTGCATCAAATCCGTGATGCGTAAATTTCTGACCAATCACACGCTATCACATCAGTCTTGCAAAGGCAACGGCCGTTGCAAGGTTGCAACGCAACAAAACCAGAACAGAAATCGTCATTTATGCTGGTCAACCAATCAATAGAAACAACGTTTGGTGTTAGTTCTGCGGATGCTGAGATCATTCAGTTCGCTACCCCATCTTTGACCACAGATGATTACTTGATCGAACAAACCTTGGGCGGAGATGAGTCCGCGTTTGAGTCGCTGCTGCGCAGACATCACAAACGCGTCTTTTCAATCGCTCGAAGGTTTTTCAGGTCGCGTGAAACAGTCGAAGATATCGTTCAAGAAACGTTTTCAAAGGCGTTCTTTTCCTTGGCGACTTACAGGCGCGGGGCATCATTCGAGCAATGGCTGGCCAAAATCGCCGTGAATAATTGTTACGACGAATTACGCCGGCGAAAGAAACGCAGTGAATCGCTGATCACGGACTTGTCAGACGATGAAGAATATTGGCTTGAAAGCAAACTGTCTCAATCTGCTTTTGAGATTCACCTGAATGAAAACGAGCGGGGCATTGCCGCCGAAATTTCCGCCAAGTTGTTAGCCTGTTTATCCCCTGAAGACAGGTTGGTTCTGACCCTTCTTCATGCGGAAAATGATTCAATCAAGGAAATTGCTCAGACGACAGGCTGGTCAGAAGCCAAGGTAAAAATTCGCGCTTTCAGGGCACGCCATGCAATGCGAAAGGCTTTTGCTCGGCTAAGAAAAGCCGAGGAGCGAAAAACGCGCGTAGTTCAGGAGAAACCAGCAAATGAAGTGTAAAGAAATTATTCGTCTGATGACTTACGGGCGATACGCAGAGTCAGCCAAGTATTTTGATATCATTCAGCATGCGTTTACCTGCAAAAATTGCCGGGAAGAATTGACCATAAATTCGGTGATCAATTCACTTGTGAAGAATCACAATTTCTCCGACGAAGAACAATCTGTGTGGGATGAAGCCAGGCTGATCAATCAAGTCAAAGCGCGAATTCAATCCGCCAGAGAAAATGGTGTTGGCACTTGGGAATCCGCAGTAATTTCGTTTCGAGGCTGGTTGGTCGGATTTGCTGCCGCCGCTATTTTGCTGTTGGCGTTGAGCACTCAACTTGCCGCTAACAATCGCATAGACAAAAAAGAGGAAGGCCGGCTTGATCTAATCAGCAATACTCAGCAGCCGTCGCAAATGAGTGAAGACCTGATCAGCAGCAACACACAGGTCAATCGGCCCAGTGAACTCAACAGCGAGGAAGTCGAGAATGTCCGTTAATCCAAGCCAGCTTGCGACAAAACGCAAAGCCCAATTCATCATTTTGGCCGCGTTTATTCTGGGAATCGTCGTCGGCGCTTCTGGCCAGTATTTGCTATTACATCGTTCACTGAACAATCAGGTTGGAACCCCTCTCAAGACAATTGATGAACTGACCCAAAGGTTGAACTTGACGACTGACCAGAGAAGCCAAATTGACCTGTTGCTGTCTGACGCTCGCAAACAGTTTTTGACTCTCGACGAAGAATTCCGCCCTCAATACAAAACTGTTCGTCTGGAAATGCGCAAACGAATAGCTTCTATCCTCACAACGGAACAGCAACCTCTGTTTGAACAATATACCCGTGAGCTTGACGCCAAACGCGAAGTAAAAGAACGCGAAGCCAGGGAAAAGGCATTGGCGACACCCACTCCGAGCAAATAATTTGTCTCGATCTCTTTTGATATCATCCGTATGAAAATTTCAGGCAATCGCTTCCCTGCTAAATGCTTAGCTTCCCTTCTGGTCGTTCTAACCTTTCTCACAACTTCATCCTGCCGCCGAACCAATTCAGCCAATGAATTGGTGATGATGCTGGAAAAACGTGTTTCGACCTTTGACCCTCGCGTCAGTTCGGATTCCGCCGACGAGCGAATGCGGCAACTTGTCTTTAACGGCCTGACACGCAAAAACGAAAAATTCGATCCAATTCCGGACCTGGCGGAAAGCTTTGAATCATCCCCCGACTTCAAAACCTTTACTTTCAAATTGCGTCAAGGCGTGAAGTTCCATAACGATCAAAAGCTGTCGGCGCTGGATGTGAAATACACCTTTGAAACAATGCTGGCGTCCGGATTTACGTCAGCCAAAAAGGTTGAATTCACTCGTGAAGTCTCTCCCGGAAAACCGTTACTTGCCGGAATTGACGTCAACGATCCGCAAACGGTTATTTTCCGTTGCAACGAACCTTGCCCCGGCTTGCCGAATCAGATCGTTCCAGTCGGAATCATTCCCGAAGGCACTACCGACCAACAAGCTAAAAAGCCCATTGGAACCGGCCCGTTCAAATTTGATAGCTTTGCTGAAGATCAGGAAGTCGTGCTAACCGCCAACACGCAATATTTCAACGGCGCACCAACTGTCGAAAAGCTGCGAATCAAAATCATTCCCGATAACAGCACGCGCGAAAGCGAGCTTCGCAAGGGGTCCGTGGATTTGGCAATCAACGCCGATTTTGATCCCGTGACGGTCGAAGGTCTGCAAAAAGACGCCCCGACAATTGGCTTAAAAGTCGAAGTGATTGACGGCACAAACATCACACATCTGGGTGTTAACCTGCTCGATCCAATTTTGAAGGATGCACGCGTCCGACAAGCTCTGTCGTATGCCATAGACCGCGAAACCATTATTCGTGATATTTTGCGAAGTCAGGCCAAAGTCGCACACAGCATCTTGCCAGCAACGCAATGGGCTTATGAGCCCAGCGTTACGACTTATGGATATGACGCTGAACGCGCGAAACAATTGCTGGATCAAGCCGGGCGTCCTGAAAAAGACGGGCAGCGTATGAAATTAACACTGAAAACTTCGACGGTTTCGATTGCCAAGAAAACTGCTGAAGCAATTCAAGCGCAACTTGCTCGCATCGGTGTCAAACTGGAAATTCAAACACTGGAACGGCAAAAACTGACTCAGGATATGACCGATGGCAACTTTCAGCTTTATCTGAACACATCCGTCGGCGGCAATCAGAGCACGGACATTTTTGGGTTTATGTACAATTCGAAATCCGTGCCGCCCAATGGCCAAAACCGCATGCGCTACAACAATGCGCAAGTAGACAAATTGATCGGCGAAGCTCCTTTGGCCAATCAGGATCGTCGCAAACAAATATTTTCCGAAATTCAAAAGACCTTATCGAATGATCTGCCGCAAATTTATTTGTGGTACCCAGCTACCATCGTCGTCCATCGCAACCGCGTCGGGAGTTTGAAGATCGAACCTTCCGGCGACTGGCAAGTCGTCCGCAATGTGAAGCTGAATTAGGTTTGGGCTTTTGTTAGCTTGCTGAGCAAGCGCCAGCATAAAGCC
>DAOMFR010000065.1:22290-35957 GCA_035429885.1 Blastocatellia bacterium | reverse complement strand
GAATTTTTGCGCAACGACGCATTGGATGCGCGCAACTTTTTCCAGGACAATGGCGACGATCCGCGAAATCCGAAACGCACCAAGCCTGTGTTCAAACAACATGATTTCGGCGGCAGTATCGGCGGGCCGGTGCGAATTCCGTGGCTGTACAATGGCAAAGACAAAACCTTCTTTTTCACTTCGCTGGAATACTTCCGCAACCGAGTCGGCGCTTCGCCCGCGATTTTCAACGTGCCGACGCCGGAAATGTACAACGGCGATTTCAGCAAGTTGGTAGATGGAAGCGGCAAGCCGGTGTTGATCTACGATCCCGCAACCACGCGAGCCAATCCGAGCGGGTCGGGATTCATTCGCGATCCTTTTCCCAACAACATCATTCCGCAAAATCGCTTTTCGCCCTTTGCCAAAAATTACCTGACTCAGGTGTTCGGCAATTTGATTCAACCGAATCTGGGCGGCACGCCCGGCACCTTTGCCTACGTCAACCAGAACTACAAAACGGCGGCAGGCAGTGTGCTCAATCCGTGGACGAAATTCAGCATCAAAGCCGATCACAACTTCAACGAACGGAACAAGCTGAGCTTTCTGTACAACTACTCCTATCACGGCGTAGTTGGCGGACCGAACGGTTATCCGGGCTTGCCCGAACCGTTGAGCGCCGCGCGCACCAGCACTCAGCGCAGCGACGTGTACCGGTTGAATTACACGCGCATCATTCGCCCAAACATCGTCAATTCGTTTGTGGCGGGCGGCAATTATTGGCGTGAAACCAATCGCTCCATCAACGCCAATGGCGGATGGAAAGGCAAAGTCTGTTTGCCGGGCGTGTTCGATTGCGATCCGAACTTGTTGAACGTGAACCTGGCCGGGTATTTCAATACGGGCGATTCCGCAGGAGACGGTTCGGAAAATCCGATCTTCAGTTTTGCCGATGACATTTCGATCAACAAAGGCCGCCACAATTTCAAAGGCGGATATTTGAACGAGATCGTGCATTACAACGGTTTCGGTCGCCAATCGTTGTCAGGTTTTGTGCGGTTCAACCCGCTGAGCACCAGCATTCCGAACTCCGGTCAGGCTGGACAGTCTGGCGGTGGCGGCAACAGTTTTGCGTCGTTCCTGCTCGGGCAGGTGTTTTCGGCGCAGACAGAAAACGCGCGGTTTGTGGCGCAACAGTTCCGCAGCCATTCGATATATTTTCAAGATGACTGGAAGGTCAACAACAAGCTCACCTTGAATCTGGGCATGCGCTATGAATTTTCACTGCCTCCGCGTGAAGCCGATGACAAATGGAGCGATTTCGATCCGAACCTGCCGAACCCTGGCGCGGATGGATTCCCCGGCGCGTTGATCTTCGCGGGCGAAGGCACGGGACGCACAGGCAAACGCACGCTGATTCCTGGCTGGTATGGCGGCTGGAGTCCGCGGTTCAGCTTTGCGTATCAGATGAATGAAAAGACCGTCATTCGTGGCGGTGCGGCGCGCAGTTTTGGCGTGTTGAAAGCCGTTGGCGGATCAACGCACTTCCTGGGCGCGATCCAGATTTTCAACCAACAAACGCTCGACAATGGTGTGACGCCGTTCTTCTATCTGGACAACGGCTTTATCAATCCAACGACGAACAAGAATATCGTTCCGCAACCGCCCAGCACCGACCCGGCGTTTGCGAACGGCGGCAACCCTTCGTGGTGGCAAGGTCAGGAAGGAACTCGGTTGCCTGAAAACTACAACTTCACGCTTTCGGTGCAACGGCAGCTTGGCAAGGATTTGCTGCTCGAAGCTTCTTATAATGGGTCGATGGGCGCCAATCTGGTTAACACCATTCTGAACTACAACCAGATTCCGTGGTCTGTGGTTCAACAGTACGGCCCGAATGCGCCAGATGCCGCCAAGCGTGGTTTGATCAGCGCGAACATCAACGATCCTCGCGTGGTGGCGTTGGGAATCAAGAAACCCTACGCAAGTTTCAACCGCACGCTCGGCGATGCGTTCCGGCGCTTCCCACAATTTTCCGGCATTGATACCGGCGGCGGTCAGGGAGATCGCAGCGGACATTCCACCTATCACGCGTTTTCCTTGCGCGCCGATCGTCGCATCAGCGGCGGACTGACTCTGCAAGGTTCATATGTGTTTTCGAAATTGCTGACCGACGCCGACACTAACAACGGCGCGCTGATCGGTTCGGCGGATCATTTCAACCTGCGCTTGGATAAATCCATCGGCGGGTACGACATCACGCACAACGCCAAGTTGAGCTACATTTACGAATTGCCGTTGGGCAAGGGCAAAAAACTCGATCTGGGCCGTTGGGGCAATGCCGCGTTGGGCGGTTGGCGCGTGTCGGCTGTGCATTTGTACGCCAGCGGCACACCGCTCGCGTTCGGCACCAGTCGAGTCAATTACGCTGGCGCTCAGCGCATCGCACCTGATGTTTCAAGGTTGGATGGTTGGTTTAATTCCAATTTTGGCAACGGCGACCTGCGCAACACGGACGTGACCAAGAACGACAAGTACTTTGTCGCGGCTTGCGGTTTTGTCGTGGCTTGTGATGCAACAGGGATTCCGGTTCAGCCTGTGGATCGTCCGGGCAACCTGACGCGCTTTAATCCGAAAATGCGCGCTCCGGCCAGCCTGACGGAGAATTTCTCATTGGCGAAATCGTTCCAGATTACCGAAAAAGTCCGGTTGGATTTCCGTGCGGAAATGTTCAACGCCTTCAATCGCGTGATCTTCGGCATTGCCGACACGAACATCCAAAGCCGTAACTTCGGCCTGGTCAACAGCCAGGCAAACGATCCCAAACGCATGCAGTTTGCATTGAAACTGTATTTCTAAACTTGCAGTAGCGAGCAATCAGGAGACAGTGGACAGTAGTTTCGCCTGCTGTCGGCTGTCTCCTGTTTTCTTTTTGGAGTGTTGTGCCTTTGGCGCAGCTTTGGTTGTCCGCCACGTTATCAACTCATTTTTCGTCAGGAGTTGTTGTTATGACCCACTATCTTAAACCGATCGCATTCGTTTCGATGATGATCATTTCGATCATCGCCGTTTCTTCGCATTACTTTCGCACTCAATCCCAGGTTCAGGTTCCGCCAGAGTTGAGAAAACAGCACGACACGTGGAATCCATTGGTGGACGTGCTAAAAGACAAACGTCCGCGCGTGACCGATGAACAGCTTGAGCGACTGAAGAACCTGTCCATCGAAAACGTCTGGGGAGGCATTCAAGCCAAAGGGTACAAGCAATGCTTTGTGACTCACCTGAAGCAAACTCAACCCGGAGTGAAACTGGTTGGGCGTGCTTTGACGATGCGGTATTTGCCGCAACGTCCTGACCTGGACGAAGGTGTTCGCCAGTTGGCCAAAGAAGGGAACTGGGACCCGTCGTTTAATGTCCGCGCGGGCGAAGACGCCAACGCAGGAGATGTCGTCATTGTCGAACTTGGCGGCATGGTGGATCGCGCGACTTTTATGGGAACGATGACGGGCTTGGGAATGAAGGTGAAAGGCGTCAAAGGCGTCGTCGTAGATGGCGGCATCCGCGATTTGAACGAATTTTTGGGCTGGAAAGATTTCCCTGTGTATTACGCCGGAGCGCATGCGTCGGCAATGGCGGATCAGATTGGCGTGGAATGGAATGTTCCGATTCGCGTCGGCCAAGTGACGGTAATGCCCGGCGACGTGGTCATCGGCGACGAAGAAGGCTTGTTGTTTTTCCCGCCGCAACTGGCTGACGAAGCAATCAAGGCTGCCGAAAATCAAACCTACAACGAAACGTTCAAGGAAGAGATGCTGAAAAGCCGCAAGTACAGAACCCGCGACATTTATCCGCGCTTAAGCCCTGAACTCGAAAAAGTATTCGAAGAATGGAAAAAGACGCATCCGCGCAAGCCCTAACGAAGCGCGCATAAGCCGGAGCGCGGACGTCCTCGTCCGCCTCCTTTCTGAACGAAAACGCTCTGTTTATCCAAAATAAACCATCCGCCCGATTAAACTTATGCAAGGACAAAACAATCATCACAATCAACGCCGCAATTTTCTCAAACAAACCGCGATGGGATTCACCGGCGGTTTGTTGGCCGCTGGCAATACAATCGCACTGGCAAACACCCAAGTACAAAAACCTGACGATTCTCTGAAGATCGTCAAAGTCGAACCCTTTTTGCTGACAGGGCTTCGTGCCAGCGCGCCGTGGGTGTTTGTGCGCGTTGAAACCGCGGATGGATACGTTGGCTGGGGGGAAGGCACCAACTATCCCGGCGTGCGCCCAATTGCGACAGCGGTAACGACTTTGAGCAGCGTCATCATTGGCCAAAGCGCCTGGAACATCGAAGCTCTGTGGCAGCGGATGTATCGCTTTATGTATTACAACGGCATGGGAGGCATCGTGCTGGCGGCGATCAGTGGCATTGATATGGCGTTGTACGACATCGTCGGGAAAAAGCTGGGCGTGCCGGTGTACAAACTGCTCGGCGGGCAGGTTCACGAAAAATTGCGAACTTATGCCAACGGTTGGACTGAAGATTTACCTCATACGCCGGAAGCATACGCGACCAAAACCAAAGAATTGGTTTCGCGAGGTTACACGGGTTGCAAGCTCGACCCGTTTTTCAACACGCCGATGAACCGCGAAGTGACGCAAGCCGATTTGCGCTTGGCCGCTGCGATCATCAAAGCCATTCGCGAAGCGGGCGGCCCGGATTACGACATCGCAATTGACGTACACGGTCGTTGGAACACCAAATCCACGCTGGAGATCATTCGGGCTCTGGAGCCTCATCGCTTGTTCTTTTACGAAGAAGCTGTGCCTCCCGAAAACGTCGCGGCGATGGCCGAAGTCCAACGCAATACGCAAACTCCTTTGGCCACGGGCGAGCGCATTTTTGGGCGTCAGGGGTTTCGGGAGCTGCTGGAAAAACAGGCTGTCCGAGTCATTCAACCGGATTTGGCTAGAACCGGAGGCATCACCGAAACGAAGAAGATCGCTTCGATGGCGGACACATATTACGTTCCTGTTGCTCCGCACAACCCGAACGGGCCTTTGTGCACGCTAGCTTCGATGCACGTCTGCTTTTCGATCCCGAACTTTTTGATTTTGGAATATTTTGAAAAGGATGAACCCATCTTTCAAGATTTGATTCCCGGTGGATTGAAACGCGATGTGCAAGGCGTGTATCCAACGACGGCTCCGGGGTTGGGAGCCAGCGTGACCGAAGACTTTTTGAAAAAGTACAAATTCGATGCGACCAAGACCGATGAAATGGAACGCCGCACTTTCAACACCGTGAAGTAAATTCGCCGAAAGGAAATAACGATGAAAACTAAATCTTTGCTGAAACGCATTGTCTTGCTTGGCTGCTTGCTTGGACTTTCCGTTCAGGCGCAAACGCCCGCTCATGACTTCAGTCGCTGGGAAAAAGACATTGCCGCATTTGAACAAAACGATCGCACAACTCCGCCGCCGCTGAATGCCATTGTGTTCACTGGTTCTTCGACAATTTTGCTCTGGAAAACCATGGCCGAAGATCTGCCCGATCACAAAGTCATCAACCGTGGCTTCGGCGGTTCGCAAATTGTGGATGCCACGCATTTCGCCGACCGTATCATCTTCCCGCTCAAGCCCAAAATGGTGTTGATCCGTTCGGGCGGCAACGATATTTTTTCGGGCAAATCGCCCGAACAGGTGTTCGCCGATTTCAAAGATTTCGTGGCCAAGATTCATGGCAAATTGCCGAAGACCGAGATCGTTTACATTGCTTTGAGCCCCAGCGTTGCGCGTTGGAATCAAGCCGACAAAGAACGTGTGTTGAACGCGATGGTCAAAGAGTTCGTTAAAACGTCAAAGAACGTTAAATACCTGGACGATGCCGACATCTCGCTTGGCCCCGATGGCAAACCTCGTCCGGAGTTATTCATCGCTGATAAATTGCACTTCAATGCCGAAGGCTACAAATTGTTTTCGGCAAAGGTACGAGCTTTCTTGTCGAAGTGAACCTATCAACCATTTCGCTTTTGATACTCAGTTTTGCGAAGAGATGGGAAAACGGCGCTTAGCGCCCCACTCCAAAAAAGGAAATCAAATTTATGAAACGTCGTGATGCTTTACGTTCGCTTACTTTGGCTGGCGGAGCTTCGTTGCTAGCCGCTAAAAACTCATTGGCCGAAACTCTCGCGCCGAATCCGGCTTACACCCAGGCCGTTAAAGGAACCGGGCCGGTCAAAATCAAAGACATCAAAACGATCATGACTGCGCCGGATCGCATTCGGTTGGTTGTGGTCAAAGTTGAAACCACAGAACCGGGATTGGTCGGTTGGGGATGCGCGACGTTTACACAACGCGCGCTCGTCGTTGAAACGGCGATCGAAAAATACTTGAAGCCGTTTTTAATTGGCCGCAATGTGGACGAGATCGAAGACATCTGGCAGTCATCGTATATGAGTTCTTACTGGCGCAACGGGCCCGTGTTATTCAACGCCATGAGCGGCGTGGACATTGCGCTGTGGGACATCAAAGGCAAGCGTGCCGGAATGCCTGTGTATCAATTGCTCGGCGGCAAAGTGCGCAAAGGAGCGGATTGTTATTTCCACGCTGCGGGCAAGGATTTTGCTGAACTGGGCGAGCGCGTCAAAGGCGCAATCGAAAAAGGATTCCGCCACGTGCGCATTCAGTCCGGGGTCGAAGGAATGGCAACGTATGGCGCGGGTGGTGCGAATCGAGGAACTGGTGCTGCGGGGGCAACAAGCCCCGAAGCCATTGGCCCAACCAATCCCAATGCAATTTGGGAATCGGCCAAATACGCTCGTATGGTGCCACGTATGTTTGAAGCCATGCGGAAACAGTTTGGGGAAGACGTTGAATTTCTGCACGACATTCACGAACGCGTGACGCTGCAACAAGGCATTCAGATTTGCAAAGATGTTGAACAGTTCCACCCGTTTTTCATCGAAGATCCGTTCCCGCCCGAAGACAATGATCATTTCAAACTGTTGCGTAGCCAATGCAATACTCCGATTGCGATGGGCGAATTGTTCAACACCCAGCACGAATATTTGCCGCTGATCAAAGACCGGCTGATTGATTTTATTCGCATTCACATTTCGCAGATTGGCGGGTTAAGTCCGGCGCGCAAAGTCGCCGCGCTCAGTGAGTACTTCGGTGTGCGCACGGCCTGGCATGGCCCTGGCGATGCTTCGCCATTGGCGCATGCCGCGCAGTTGGCAATTGAATTGTCCAGCTACAATTTTGGTGTTCACGAAGGCTCCGGCTTTCCGCAAAACACGCAGGAAGTGTTCAAAGGCTGTCCCGAAGTTAAAGACGGCTACATGCTGGCGCAGGAAAAGCCGGGCTTGGGCATCGAAGTAGATGAAAAACTGGCTGCCAAATTCCCGTTCCCGGATGGCCCGCCCAATTTCGATTACAGTTGGGGGACGACGCGACGAAAAGACGGAACGGTCATTCGTCCCTAACGTTTGGCTTTCGAGGTTTGGGAAAAAGAGAGGGGCAATTGAATTTCGATTCAATTGCCCCTTTTAGCTTAGATGAAGGAGGAGGCTCTAGGCCATTGCGAATGAAGAAATATCTTTTCTGCTTTCGGGAAGCGTTACTGATTGTGACAAATGTTCAGCGGATTGTTGCCATTGAGCAGGTCGAAGATTCTGGTCAACGCGATCATATCCTGAACGTTGTAAGTGTTGATGCACAGCCGCGCTTCGCGGTACAGGTCTTTTAACTGCGAATCGGGCGTCAGCACGAATCCATCGGAAAGCGTGATCGGGTCAAACGTCAGATTGTAGCAGCTCAACGGGCCTTCCATCGCGTAAAAGACTTTGGCCGATCCATCGCCGCCAGCATTCAGAACATTCAACTGGGCAGTGACATATTCCTGATTGAACTGTTGCAGTGGAGTAAATCCACCTCGCAGCGCCATTCCAATATGCTGTCTGTCGCTTGTGCTCACCGGATGGTTGAAGTTGTTTCCACCTATGAACACCGTTCCGCGCGGCAAACTGTCAATGTTCAATTTGAAGTATTGCGGAGAGCGGTAACAAATCGTGTTGCATTCACCGCCTGGGCCGCCGCCTGTGTTCGGTACTTTCGGCTTTTGCGTGCCTTCATCCGGGAAGGGACATTCTGATTTGCAGGGAAACCCTGTTGGGAAGCCGCCTCGCAAATTCTTTAACAGTCCGACGCCGTTCAGGCTTTCGTCTCCGGCAACGCGGTTGCGATTCACAACCAAATCCGTGACCACAACCGAAGTCGTTCCGGGATTGTCTCCGCGTTCGATTTCCACGCCGACCTGAAAACAGCCTTGCAGAGCGGAAAATCCATGCATTGGCCAGGCGAGCGTCAACAAGCTGGTACGTTCGCCACTCTCACCAGCGCTGGCGGCATACGGAATGAAATCACCTTGATGCGTCGCCGGGCCAGTTGCATAACGATCATTGACGAACAGCATCAAGTCCTGATGCAATTGAGTGACTTTGACGCCATTGGCAACCTGCGTAAACAGCGCGAGTTCCGGCCCAGGTTTGCCATCCGGGAAGCGCAAGAACAAGCGAACCTTGTCGCCGCTTGCTCCAGAATTTCCGGCGATCACCAAATTGCCGTCCCAAATAGATTCCGCACACGTCAGCGCAGTCACTTTGGCATTTGCGGTTGAAAGAGAAATTCCTTGTGGAGAAGTGGTTTGCAGCGCTCCGAAGGTTTCGGGAACAGCGCCGAACGTTGCGATGGAAACTGGAAAGACTTTGGTTCCTTCCGGTGCATCGCTGATGGCCATTTGCATCGGTTGCGGCAATAAGTACAAATCGCCGTCTGGCAATTGAGGTGTCTTTTCAAACCCGTGCACGACTGCGGGGATGTTCAGCCTGAGAATTTCAGCGGCTTTCGCAGGAGGTGTTTGATGACGTAAACTTGGCGAGTACATAAACATCCCCGCCATCATTAAGCTGAGTGATACAAAAAAAAGAACGACCTGATACTTCCTCATAAATATTCCTTCACTAGCACCCGTCCGAAACTGCGGCAGTCAGTTGGGGGGAGCTATGGTTATTGGCACCATAGTTTTGTGTGGGGCGATTGCTACTTAACTACCAGCGATGCGCGTATCATAAGCGTCCGTGATTTGCGCGATCAAGAAACATGGTTCAAAGAATTATTAAAATCGGACACTTGCTATCGCCCTGTGTGATGCCATAAAGCTTGCTTCAGTCAATCCGTCACGAAATTATTTCTTGTTTGGTTGCCGACCCAAACGATCCATCAATGCTTTCAGCAACCAGCTTTCGGAAACGACTGAGCAATGACTGTGCCAGTGAGGAATTGGCTGGTAATTACTGTTATTTCAACAATTGGCTGATCTATACCAAGCAAGTTTTACACTCAGCGCTAGGTATTTTGTCCACGGCTGTGGTCAAGCTGCAAAGCGATGCGACAACAGATGATGACAAGGCAGGAACAAACCGGTTGAGGCTGAAATCAATTCGCTGGCTAGCTTCTCACTGCAACGATGGGCTATAACGTGCCGGAGTTTTCACGTTCGACGCATATCAACCAATCCATTTTTCAGAGCAATCAGTCATGAAAGTTCTTCAAATCATTTTGCTGCTCGCATTGTCGCTGCTGAGCTGTCCTGTTTCGCAATCTGGCGGAACTCAGCCCGCGGCTCAAAAAGAACCGATCTATGAAACGCGCGCCAATCACGATCCAAACGGCATCGGCAAGTTCTACATGGGACGCGAAATCGCGCACGTGATGGGTCATCAGGGAGCCGACTGGTTGGAACGCGCTGACCGCGAACAAACTGAACTGCCCTCCGATGTCGTCAAGCAGATGAACCTGAAACCGACAGACGTGGTCGCGGACATCGGCGCCGGCACAGGCTATTTCACCTTTCGCATTGCGCCGCTGGTCAAACAGGGCAAAGTCCTGGCCGTAGACATTCAGCCTGAAATGCTTTCGATCATCGAAGAGCGCAAAAAGCGATTCAAAGCCGACAACGTCACCGGCATCCTAAGCACGGAAACGGACACCAAACTGCCCGCCGCTTCGGTGGATGTCGTGCTGTTTGTGGACGCTTACCACGAGTTTTCCTACCCGCGCGAAATGATGGAAAGCATCGTCAAAGGATTGAAACCCGGCGGACGCGTCGTCCAGATCGAATATCGCGGCGAAGACCCGAACGTTCCCATCAAACGCGTTCACAAAATGACCGTCGCCCAAGCCAAAAAAGAAATGGCCGCTGTCGGCCTGGTCTGGAAAGAAACCAAAGACTTTTTGCCGCAACAGCACTTTCTGGTGTTCGAAAAGCCGAAGCAATAAGAGAGCAACCATGACAGACCTGACTTACGGCGAATTTGCGCGGATGCTGTATGCCACGAACATGCTTTCGGACCCGTGGTTGCACGGCAAGGAACGGTTTCGGTTGCAGCCCGTGGTGCTTCGCCAGGCGCTGGCCGAGCAGCTTTCGATTGCGGCGGAACGCGTTGGCGCGCTGTTCAACGAAGTCAGTGAAATCGTCTTGGAACATCTCGAATTGCTGGACGAATTTTTCGGGCTGACGCCGTTTCAAAAAGCGATGTGGCTGGCTTCCGGCGGACGCTGGCATGGCATTGCGCGCGTGGATTTGTTTTTGTGTACCGATGGCATGATTCGAGCCTGCGAAATGAATTCCGACACTCCGTCGGGCGAAGCCGAAGCCGTGTTGTTGAATCAAATGCTGCATTCGCTTCATCCGGGCACGACCGATCCGAACACAGCCTTTCCCGAAGCTTTCTGGCAAATGCTTGTCGCTTCGCATCAAGCGCGGCTGACTGACGCGGATACTCCGCAATCCATTGCGATCATTTATCCGACCGACTTGCCTGAAGATTTGAGCATGATCGCAATTTACAAACGCTGGCTGGAAGAGCGCGGATGTCGCGTCGTGCTTGGGTCACCATTCAATCTGGGCGTGGATTCACAGCACCGAGTTACGGTGATCGGCCAGCCCGTAGATTTGATCTTGCGGCATTACAAAACCGACTGGTGGGGAGAACGCGAAATCGTCTGGACGAATCAGGCGGAGTTTCTCGATCCTGATCCGCTTGATCGCGAGTTGCTCTTGCTGCTCGAAGCGGAAAACGAAGGGCGCGTGACGGTCGTCAATCCCTTTGGAGCCGTGGTCACGCAAAACAAGCTGGCGATGGCGTTGATGTGGGAGCGGCAGGAATTGTTTTCCGCCGAAGCCCGCGAATGGATTGCGGAACTGATTCCCGAAACGCGCCGCGCAACCGCAATTGATTTGCATCACCTCAAGCGCGAAGAGTGGGTGCTGAAATCCGTCTATGGGTGCGAAGGCGATTCGGTGATTTGCGGAGCCTTCGCCAAACCGCAGGATTGGGAATTGGCGCTGACCACTTTGATTCCTCGCCACTGGATCGCGCAACGATTCTTTGACGTTGCGCCGATTGAAGACGGCCCAACTGCGGAACCGTTGCTGCCGAATTACGGCGTGTATGTGCTGGGTGGGCAGGCCGCAGGCTTTTACACGCGACTTTCCAAGAAAGCCACAGATTACACCTCCGTCACCGCTCCGACGTTTGTAGAGCAGGGTTTCCAATTTGCCCCAGTGTAGAGCAGGTTTTCCAACCTGCTCATGACTTAAATGAAGCGCGCTTGCTGGTCAGAGATTCTCTCGCTTAACTCACCGGCGCAGGTTGGAAAACCTGCGCTACACATTCAAAGCAACCCTGCGCGATTTATTCAAACCGAATTCGCAACCCTCCGCGCACCAATCGAGGCATGCCGATGTTTTCAATTGGCGTGCGCGCCACGACGAATTGTTCATTCAACAAATTCTGCACGGCGATGAACGCTTCCAGGTATTTGGCGAATGGTTTGGATACCGTCACGTCAATCAGCGCGAAGCTGCCCAGCGGCAACAGGTTTTGATCGTCATCGAATTGACGACCGGTCGCTCGGAACTGCATCGCCGCCGTGACAAAACGCGGATGCGAATACACCGTTTGCAGCGTGAATTGCTGGCGAGGAACCTGGGGAATCTGCTTGCTTTGCAAGGTAATGTCTTGCGGAGCGCGGCGCACCGTGGCGTCGGCGAACAAATATCCGGCGGTGATTTGCCAATAACGAGCCACGCGGAAATCCGCTTCGGCTTCGATGCCGCGCGAACGGGTGCGACCGAGGTTGCGGCGTTCGCGTGTGATCAGCGCGGGCGTCACCGACAGCGTGAAGTTGGACACCGGGTTAATCGTTTCAGTCCAATATCCGGTCAGGCGGGTGACGATGTTGCTGGTCGGATTCCAATTCGCGCCAAGTTCGCCGCCGGTTAAACGTTCGGCAGTCAGAGTTTCGTTGGCGTTGGTTTGCACGTTGCCGACGCGGAAACCGCGATAGAGTTCGTTCAACGTCGGAGCGCGAAACGACCTGTACGCAGCGGCGCGCAGCGAAACCGTTTCTGCCGGACGAAAGATCAACGACAGCCTGGGGCTGAACGCATCCAGCGAACGCGATGGGAAGAAGCGCGGCGTGACGGCTCCTGTGGTCAGGTTGCGAGCCACCGACGCCGCCGAAGAATCTCGCCAGGTGTCGTACCGCGCATTCACGGACAATTGCCAGCGCGGGGAAATGGTCACCAAATCCTGGACGAAAAATCCTGCACGGCGCTGCCGGCCTCCGCTGCTGGTGAAGGTTGTTGCGCGATTGTTGGCGATGACAGCTTCGTCGCTGGTTCCGCGCACGCCGCGCACATCAAACCCCGCCACCAACAATTGTTTTTCAAGCGAACGCGACCAGCCGAACGAAATTCCTGCGTCGCGCGAAGGAACGAACTGCAACCGGTTCAACGCTTCGGAATTGCGATTGGCCGCCACGGTCGAAAACGTCTGGTGATAGCGTTGCTGGTTGGCGAACAGCGTCAGATTCCAATTGCTGCCGTCGCGGGTTTTGAAATGGCCGCCGACTGCCAGCGATTCCGTCGCCGTGTCGTTGGTTTGCAGCACGGTTCCGTTCAACCGGTTTTCGTCAAACAGCGAACCGCGCACGAAAAGAGAATTTTCCGGCGTGAAGTCATATCCCAGCCGCAACGCCAGGGCGCGATGTTTGGAGGCGGCTTGAGTATCCGCTGTGCCGCGTAGGTTCGGAGCGATGATGAAATACCCGTCCGTGCGATACGCTTCGCCCGAAAGCGCAGCGCCAAAGCCTTTCCATTTGTCGGCGGCAAAAAACGAAACGTCCGCCGTGTCGCGTGTGCCGTAGCTGGTTTCGGCATTGACGACGCGATTGGAGGGACGCGTCAGCACATTGATGACTCCGCTGAGGGCGTCCGACCCGTACAAGTCTGATGAACCTCCGCGCACGATTTCGACTCGATCCACAGAAGTGCGCGGCACGCGATCCCAATACACCCAACCTCCAAACGCATCGTTGAGCGGAACGCCGTCAGTCATCACCAACGTGCGGCTGGCGCCTGTCGCTCCGGCTCCGCGCAAGCTGACGCCTTGCGTTGTGGGATTGGCGACGACGCTGCTCGACCGGCGAAAGATGCTGAAGCCGGGAACCTGGCGCAGCAAATCATCGACGGTTTGCGCTGCTGCGTTGCTCAGGTCTTTGGAATCCAGCACTGACACGCTGGCCGGGGCATCGCTCAAGCGAATTTCAGCTCGCGCCGGAGT
>DAOMFR010000065.1:19409-22190 GCA_035429885.1 Blastocatellia bacterium | reverse complement strand
AATAGGAACAGTAATAAGCCAAGCATGGGCAGACGATAGGTTATGAATTTCATCGGGATTGGCTCAATCGTGCGGATCGAGTGAGGCATCTCCTTCTCATTGGGATTTGGAGTCAGTACCGCGACTGTTTGGAAGTGCATTTCCCGACAATCGCTCTGACTTGATTCGGAGTCAGTACCGCGACCGGTAGGGAGCGCATCTCACGTCAATCGTTTTGACTTGATCAGTTTTGATTTGAAAATGAATCGTAACAAGTCCGTCGGCGAATCACCATCTTTCCGATTCGTTGGCGAGAGATTTATTGCTTGCAAACCCTGAACACTTCTGTGGCTTTTGTCGCCGCTGGGCAGTATCGATGCGCGGCCAAGCTGAAGGCCGCCGCCAGAATCAGCACGATCAGAAATGGAACTCTGGTCGCTTTGAACACGCTGCCTTTCCAGTCAGGAATGTCCATTGTCTTTGAGGCTTTGACCAGTCCAGAAGCCAAGGCCGCTTGAAACGCCGCCTCGGCGAAAATCATGGGAGCTTGATAGATCAAATACGCGCCCGCGCCGAAGATTCCAAAAATCAGCGCGACGAGCAAAAGCAACACGACAATCGCCAGACAGCCATCATCTCCCAAATCAAGATCGAAGCCACTGCCGCCAGATCCGCCAGTGGATGATAAGTTCAGAGGAAAGCTGCCGCCAGTTGCAGGCATTGGATCGCCGCTTACCGCAACCCAATTCGGGCTTGTTGCCGCTTCTCCCCAACTGTCGCTTGCGCCGCCACCGCCGGAACTGCCACCGCCAAATCCTGACCAGCTTGATCCGCTAGTTGTGGTTCCGCTTGAACTGAGGTCGAATGAAATTCCGTCTGTCACGGATGACGAACTTCGGTGTTTGGCCTGCGAAATTGCCTGCCGAGCGCGCGGGCTGATGCCGATGTACCAAAGCCACAACCGCATCAGCAGAAAGAAAATTGCGTAAGCCGCGCAAGTCGCAATCAGATAGCGCGCAAACATCAACTTGATTCCAATCAGCAGTAATAACTTACTGGTAATGACTCCGGACAAACCAACCGCGCTCAGAATCAGCGTCATGTGAAAACGCACGAAGAAATTGGCCAGCAGGCGATGTTTGAATTTTGGTTCGGTAATGCGAGCTTCCATGTTTGTCACCAATAACTTTGTAGGGCAGGGAGTTGACAGCAGTTTATCTCAACCGGATTCGATGAGGTTTGGCTTTCGGGACGCGTTCAATAACCTTTCTCGCTTCCAGGTCGAGCTTAACGACAGTCGCGTACCATTTGATCGAGCTGTTTAATTCGTCATTCAGATGTTTGCTAACGGCGGCGAAGAGTTCTTTCAGCGTCAGTTCAGTGCCGTTAGCCAGCGAAGCGAGGATCGCAGATCGCGTGGCGTCGTATTTTTGCTTGCTGATGTTGAAGCCTTGTTTGGCGGCATCCGGGTTTCGCGTCAAGATTTTTTCTTCCATTGGCTGCTCTCCTGTCATGAGGTTTTGCTCGCGTGCCGAAAACGTTTTGCCATAGATGAAAGTTTCATTGCCGGATAAAGGCAAGGCCGCCTGAGGAAACTCAGACGGCCTTGGAGTTGAACGATCATCCTGTTGAGCTTTAGCAGCTTGGCGGGAAGACCGGGATGACGTAGGAGTTTGTCGCCGACAGCGTCAAGCCGTGCAGGTTGTGGCCTTGGTTAAAGGCGCCTGCGGCGCTGGCTGCGTTCGGGTTGAAGTTGATCGCCGCGCCGGTAATACCGATGTCGGACTGGCTGAATACTTTCGCCCAGCCGGTTCGGCCTGCCGGAACGAAGGTTTCAAAGCGAGGCGCGATGCGCGGGAAGTTGTTCGAGATGGAATTGCGCAACTGGCAGCTTCCGGAAACCGAGAAGCTCAGCGCGTTTTCAGCGTCGTCATAGAAAACGCCGAACAACGTGCCCAGCGTCGAGGCTCCGATGCCCAGATTGCCGCCGATGCGGTTGATGACCACCAGCGTGTCGTTGCCGTCGGCGCGCGAACCGACGTTATCCAACGCCAGAACTCGCGGCACTCGGTTGTAATTGACGCCGTTGAAATCCAAAGACGCCGTCACTGAATTGCCATCACAGGCCGGCGTTTGCAGACTGGCAAACGCTTCCGCGCCGAGATTGGCCGCGTGGCCGGACGTGAATTTCACATACTCGTCGCCTACCAAATAGTTGAAATTCGTCGGGCAGCCGATTGCATTCACCGCCACTGCCACCAAATATCCAGTCGTTCCAGGATCAAGGTCAGAAGCGAGGAAACTGGCTGTCTGGTTGGCCGTCAGGCACACATAGCTATCGGCAATCGAACATCCTTCCGCCACAAAGAACAAGTGGACAAAGGAACCGCGTCGCGGGTTGACGTTGGTGATGTTGATCCGGGTGTTTTGCGTGTTACCGCTGGTTGCGCCCGACGTGTACACGTTGTACAGCAGCACGGAACCGGCTTTCTGGTCACTCATTTCCGACGTTGCCGGGAATGGATTGCCTGGGCCAACAAGATCGCCTCCGCAAATGTTGCCAAGCACGCGCAGATTGTACTGTCCGCCGGATTCACCGGGAACAGTGGTATGGACGACCACTGTGAATGTCGCTCCCGCTGGCACATTGAACGAAAAGCTTGTTGGAGTTGGTGGAACTCCAAGGCTCAATCCCGGATCCGCCAAGTAATTTGTACAGATATTGTTCGGATCATAGCTGCCCAGATAGGCATTGGACTGTAAGTTGTTATCTCCGGCAACGCCTTCCAGATTCACAACCAC
>DAOMFR010000065.1:15254-19309 GCA_035429885.1 Blastocatellia bacterium | reverse complement strand
AGTTCCCGTGCTGCCATCGAAACCACCCACCTGAATTTTGTAGGTTTGGCCAGGCTCGGCTTCGAATGTCAGGGATGATTGGAAGCCATCGCCGCATCCCCCGAAATCGTCAGAACAAGCAACCGGAACAAAACCGGCAAAGGCGCAAGCGCCGCCAGTTTCGCGCCACACCATAATCGCAGTGTCGAAGTTGCTGCCGCAGGTGTCGACGTTTACCAGTGCGCCAGTCGCTCCGGCGGTGTAGGTATACCAAACGCTCGCTCCCTGTAAGGTGCAGGAGCTTTGGGGTTCATTGGCCTGGTCTGTTGCGTCAACCGTGCTTTTGGTATCTGTGAACGGACAACTGACAACAGGAATCGCATTGGCGCAATTATCGTTCGCTGGCACGACATTCTGTCCAGGAGCCCTTTGCTTGACCTTGTTTCTGGCCGGAACGTCACTTCTGGAACCGGGGCCTTGTTGCGCAAGCAGCGTCGGATTGCTGATGCTGCTCGTAGATGGCGAAGTCGCAGTTGTTGAAGTGCCCAAAGCACCACGAACTGCGGTGACCGCTTTACCGGAAGTCGCCAAGGCTGCTGAACCGAGACTGGGCAACTGCCAGCCTAGAACTCCCAACGCAATGAATAGGGCCGAGAGTCTCAGCCATCGGTGTGTATGTGTAGGCTTCATATTATTCTCCTAGGAAAATCAAGAGAGAGGTCTCTGGAAAGCGGCAGGTTAGTATGGTGATCTGGGCACTACCTGAATGCCGCAAAACTTAAACAACAAAAAGCAGTGGCATCATCCAGTCCTTGCATAAGTAAGATGCGCTGGGACTTTCCTGACTTAAGCCGCTATGCAACTCAAGTTAGATCGGATGCCCGAAAATCTTTGAAAATCGAATACTGAAAGAAAATGTGTTTCTGTGAGTGCCAGTGCCGTCGGGATAAAACTGCGAAATTGTGAGGTTAAATCCCGGCTTCAATCAATCGTAAGGAGCAACCAACTGGCAGGTAAAATATAGGCCTCTTCTACAGTGAGGTCAACTTGTCATTCGTTATCGTGTGGCACTTGAGATCGGTAAATAAAGTGCGCTCGGCCAAACCGAACCTCGCAACCGTCCTCAAGTTTTGTTTCGTTGACCCGTTTGCCGTTGACGAAGGTTCCGTTGCTGCTGCCCAAATCGTAAAGTGAATATTCGTCCGCTTCGGCCACAATGCGGGCGTGGCGCTTGGAAACCGACGGGTGTTCAATGACAAAGGCGTTGTTGAGCGTACGACCAATCAGGATTTCGGCAGAATTCAAAATATACGCGATGTGCTCTTCGCCTTCCGGCGAAACGGTGACGAAATGTGGCCGGGTGTCGAGATTATCTTTGGCGGGAAGTTTGATGTTCGCGCCACAACGCGCGCAGAACTTCGCTCCGGGGCGTTGCAAGGTGGCGCAGATCGGGCAAAGCTCCAACTCCTCTGATTCAGGGATAAATGCGCTACACTTTGGGCATCGCATTCCGGCCGTTCCTTTGGAGCCGCATTCGTTACAATACCGTCGCGTCGGCAGCAACATCGTGCCTTCGCGATGCGGTGACGTGTCGCTGTGGAATTTGATCCGCGAACGCACCCAAAAAAACAGCGCAATCATCTGGGCGACCAGCACACCGAAAAACAACAGGCTGACACGCGACGCCGCCGACAGCAGCACGTCAAACAACGAATGAAGCAGCGAAGCATAAAGCCAACCCTGCAAAATCACCGGAAAGCGTTTGCTGAACAGATTCGGCTTGGCTTTGGCGCGGCTCAGACTCATGCCCCAGATGGCTGAAAACAGAGCGTGGCCAGGATTCGACAGCGGCCCACGCAACAGCACCAGCATCGGATCGTTTTTTGCCAGGTAAAACACGTTTTCGATGGCGGCAAAACCCAGCGCCGCTGCCGCGCCATAAATTACTCCGTCCAACGCTTCATCGAATTCGGGGCGGCGGTACGCGTAAAAGTACACCGCCAAAAGCTTCAGACCTTCTTCAACGGGGCCAACGATCAGAATAAACAGCAGCAACTGGGAGAATTGGGTTTCTTCCAGCAACCCGAAAAGAGTGAATTTGCCAAGCTGATTGAACGTGAGGGCGGGAATGGTGACAAGCGCGCCAAAGAGGAATGTCATCCCTAAAACTTTGCCGGAAAGTTTTTTATAGCGACTGCGGCTGGAAAAATACCAAAGCCATAACGCGCAGGGCAGCAGCGAAAGCAAAGGCACCAGGATGAAATTTTGCAGCGCAGCCATTTGAGGTTTAGGAGTTTGGGAGTACGAATTAGGACTCGTGATTTAAGCCATTGAACCAGGTCTGTGTTTACAGTTGCTGTCTAAATCCTGAGTCTTGAACTCTGAACTTACTCTTCCAGATTTTTGCGCTTGACGATCACCAGCGTCAGGTCGTCCACCGTTTTGGCTTTGCCTCCGAATTTGGCCAGCGCTTCATCAATTCGATCACGCAATCCGGCTGGCGTGCGGCCACGATTTCGTTGAACAATTTCGATTAAACGCGATTCTCCAAATTCTTCGCCTTCTTCGTTCAAACTTTCTGTGACGCCGTCCGAATAAATCACTAGCACATCGCCGGGGCCCAGTTCCGCCCATCCTTCGCGGTAATCGCAAAACGGAGTAATGCCGACCGGAAACCCTCCAATGTCCAACGTCGTCAAATCACCATTGGCTCGCACCAACAGTGGCGAATTGTGGCCGGCATTGATGTAAGTCAATTGATGAGTTCGCGGGTCAAGTTCACTGTAAAACATCGTGACGAACCGATTGGAGGGCGTGTTGTCGTATATGTACTGATTGATTTCGCCGACAATTTCGCTGGCTGACAGCCGAGTCGTGGCCTGGGCTCGAACCGCCGCATGAACCGACGACATCAATAGCGCCGCCCCGGTTCCTTTGCCGGAAACATCGCCAAGTGCAACCACGCATCGTCCGTCCCGCTTTTCAATGAAGTCAAAGTAATCGCCTCCAACTTCGTAGCAGGGAAAACTGACGCCGATCATTTCGTAGCCTTCAATTGAAGGCGGTGATGCTGGATGAAGCCGAAGCTGGATTTCGCTGGCGACGGCCAATTCGTTGGCCAGCCGTTTCTGTTCCTGTTGAACTTCCAACAATCGGACATTTTCGATCCGAATCGCCGCGACTCCCGCGATCCAGGTCAAAAGCTGCAAATCCCGTTCTGTAAACCGGTTGGTCTGGTAGGGGCTGTCCACGTACACCATTCCTGAGACACGGTTTTCGACTGCCAACGGAACTGCCATGACGGACCTGACTCCGCCGAGCACAATGGATTGCCGCTCCTGAAACCGCGGATCTTGCTGGGCATCAAACGTCAGCACTGAGGTGCATTGTTTGAGAACCTGCTCCGTGATGGAGTGGCTGATCTGAACATTTTGCTGCGCGGTGTTGACGTGCAGGCGCGCTTTGATGGCTCGGCAAACCAATTCCGGTTTGGCTTTAGGATCGTCGGTTTCTTCCAGCAACATCACGTAACCCCGATCCGCCGAGAGAATATCGAACACGCATTCGAGCATTTGTTGCAGTGTCTCATCCAGCGAAAGCGGAGAAAGCAACGCCAGACTGACTCGGCTGATGATGCTCAGCATGTCGTCTTGAGGTGCGACTGCTTTTTCCGCGACGAAGGTTTTTTGCAGTTGGGTAATATCCGCCGGAGGCGCGATCGAAGACCTCTGGGCCATTTCGATCGAAGAAATCAGATTGGCGGCGGAATTCCGAGCGCCAGCAACAATGGTGGCTTCAGGGGTCGGAGCGTAGCTGCTGTCGGAAAACAAAATGCTGGTTTTGGCTCGAGCCGGAGCCGTGTCGGCGCGTTCGGAATATTCGATCTCAGTTTCGCCTATGCGAATGATGTCGCGGTCACTGAGCTGTAATTGAGTCGTGAGCCGTTTTCCGTTAATCAAGGTTCCATTGGCGCTGCCCAGGTCGCTAATCCAGAATGCATCCCCTCTGCGACGAATTTCCGCATGCAGTCTCGAAGCGAACGGATCTTCAACACACAAATCGTTGCGCGCCGAACG
>DAOMFR010000065.1:0-15154 GCA_035429885.1 Blastocatellia bacterium | reverse complement strand
CGTTTTGATTCTTCTTTGGCCGCTTTTTCAGTTCGTGCTGCGTTTGATTGAGAGACTCCGACATAATTTCCACTGTCAACTTTGACAAAGTAATCGTGCGCCAGCGCAAATTGTTCCAGGCCGTAATAACACGAGCCGATGAAATACAGCAGGTCTTTGTCTTCAGGATTCAGTCTGTAGGCAGAGAGAAATTCTTTGATCGCTGCCGGGTATTCGCGCACGTTGTAATAACGCAAACCAAGTTTTTTATGCCCGTCAGCGACCACGCGCGGATCAGGTTTTTCTTCAGGGCGATTTGTGACAGGCGGTTTGATTCCAGTGATAGAAGACGTCATCAGCGGTGGCGACAGCGAAATGTCTGCGCTTACGCCTTCTCTCGGCAAATCAACCGGCTTTCGTTTCGGCAAAGCCGCTTTGCGGGGCAACGTCGGTTCGGTCGCGCCTTTGTCGGCCAGATATGATTCGATTGCCGCCAGAGCAAATGCGGCCTGCGGCGTGGTTTGATCAAAAGCAATGACACGTTTGTATTCGGGCATCGCCGCCGACCAATTCCCGTTGGAACGGTGGATTTCGGCGATTTGCAACCGCGCTTCCAAATGCTCCGGAACGGCACGAAGTATGGCGCTGTAGTTCCGCAAGGCCTCATCGGTTTGCCCTGCGCTCAACTGGGTTTGCGCCAGCAAAAATCGAGTTTCCAAATTGGTCGGCGTTAACGCCAGCGCATTTTGGAAATAACCGATTGCGGAATCGTAATGGCCTTGTTCGCGGTCGCGTTGCGCCAACTTGACCAGGTCGGAACTTTGTTCGTCTACGCTTTTGAGATTTCTGCCTGCGCCCAGCAAACGCGATGGAGCCGATAGCCTGTCCCGCAGCAGGAAATATCCGCTCGCGGCAATCACAACCAAAGCGGCAATCAAACTGAGACGCAGCTTCGATCCCCAATTCGGGTTTTTTTCCAAACCCGATGCCTGCGCTAAAACCGATGACGGACCTTGCGGTGGAAGGTGGCCATGGTTGCCGCTTGCTCCAGATTCCGCGGACCGCAACGCTCCGGAATGCAATAACGACCCTGTCGCTCTGCGATGAGACATTGAGGTGTTTTGCGGTGCAGACGTCGAAGCAAATTGTGTTTTGGCTGGCGCTACAATTTGACTTTGTGCTGTGGACAAATCTGATTTCGATTCATTCAACCGGCCCGATTTCTTTTCACTCTTTGTTTCACTCTTGCCCTCAATGGACTCTGCGATGATTTGATTGAAGCGTTCCTGTTTCTTTTTGACTGCTTCGACAAGCAACGGGCCTGAGGCGCGAATGCGTTTCAAGGATTCACTGATGGCTTTCGGATCGTTATCTTCGCTGTCTTTTGTCTGGGGCGTGCCCGCAGACGCAGAAACTGACAAGTCTTTGGTTTTTGGTTTAGGCTGGTTCAATTTTCCGGTATCCGTTTTTTCTTCTGGCGCTTGTGCAAAGCCTTCAATTTTGGTGCTGCGAGGGTCTTTAGGGATGCTGCGAGCGGAGAATTCCACATTGAGTGGAGTCGAAGATGAAGATACGGCTGCTTGATTGTGCAACTCGGCTCCACATTGACGGCAATAACGCGCAGCGGTGCCGTTGGCCGCTCCGCATCTACCACAGTAATTCATGGTCATAGCCTATTCCTCAAGAAAACACGCCGATAACGCTAATGAGCGCCCGACAAGAAAGATCTTGTCGAAGTGGGCCTGACGTGTTTTCAAATTGCTAGTTTAATAATGCTGCTTGCCGGGCTGTTGAAACAGGCGGGCAAGCTTTACTTCATATAACAACACTTCGCCGTAGATAGGATTCTGGTTATTCTTTGATGACCAGAGTTTTAGCAATTTTATCGTGCAATCCACGCTGATCCTTGTCCCATAACATCCACAAGAAGCCCAGCCCGGCAAAAAGAATCGAAAGCAAATAAACAAGCAAGCGTATGAGGGCAGTTTGATAATCCATCGGACGACCGTCTGTTCGTATCAGGCGCAAGCCGATAAATCGTTTGCCAAAGCTCTGGCCGTAACGCACGTAACTGTATACCCAGTTGAAAAAGATGACTCCGACAACCAGGGCGTAACCAACGTACTGGAAGAATCCGCCGACTTCAGGCTCCATCAATTTGCGTTTGACGAAAAAAGCCAACGCCAGCGTGAGGGAGAGGGGAAAGAGCGTCAAAATGTAATCCAGCAAAAAAGCGCCGCAACGCGCATTTAAGCTAGGGGAACGCAACGTTTCCGCAGCGTCGTCATAATTGGGGTTTGCCATAGCAATGAAAGTTATCGGAACTCTGAAAGCTTCGGGAGTAGTTTGTGTTACGACACCACGAATTTGAGGGTCGTTTCGCCGAGCTTGAGTTCGTCGCCGCTGATCAGCATGTGCGGCTTGCCTTGTGAAAGCTTCAGTGAGCCGTTGACGATAGTTCCGTTGGCGCTGCCCAGGTCTTCAATATAGAACTTCGCGCCTTGAGCGACGATACGGGCGTGACGCCTGGAAACCCGCGCGGACGGGTCATATTTCGACAGATCGACTTCAGGTCTGATGCCCCGATTCGGATCAACTCGACCAATCAAACTTTCGCCCTCGATGTTGAGAGGGAATTGGGCGCTCATTTCGCTGGTTCCCATCACGATCAACTTGGCGGTCGTTTTCTTCGTCGGTTGGCGTGTTCCACAGTAGGCGCAAAAGACATCGTCCGTTGCCAGTTCATGCGCGCAATTCACGCAGGTATTGACTGGCCCAAAACTTTGCGACGTTTCGTAAAGATTGGCGACGCCGACTGCTCCACGACGACCTTCCTGCATCAGGCGCAGATGCAGTTGCAATTCCTTGCCAAATTCTTTGGCCGACGGAAAGCGGCTTTCGGGTTTGTGCTCAACTGCGCGGCAAATCAGTTCTTCCATTTCAGGAGTGATTGCCGGATTGATCTGTCGAGGTTTTGGGTTTTTGGAGAAATCAAAAATCAACAGAGGGTTGTCTTGCGGGTCTTGACCGGTCAGCAGATGGAACATTGTCGCGCCGAGCGAGTATATGTCCGAGCTTTTCTGAACGTTTCCGGCAAACAATTCCGGTGGCGCATAACCCATCGTTCCGATTGCCGTCACTCCCTTTTGTGTGGGAGCCACGAATCGCGCGATTCCAAAATCCACCAGCATGATCCGATTCGTGCGACCATCAATCATCAGGTTCGCCGGTTTCAAATCGCGGTAAATGATCGGAGGGTTTTGGGAGTGGATGTATTCAAGCACGTCGCAGGCATCAATTGCCCATTTGGTGACGGTTAACTCATCCACTTTTCCGCCCGAAGCCCGTTGCCAGGCTGCGAGGTCGCCACCGTCAATGTATTTCATGACCAGGTAGTAACGACCGCGTTCTGAATCGAAAAAGTATTGGTAGATAGTCGGAATAGACGGATGATCGAGTTTGGCCAGTAACTCGGACTCGCGTTTGAAATCTTCGATGGCTTTGGTGCGCGAAGATTCGTCTGCGAACATTTCGATCATCTCTTTTACCGCAACGGGGCGATTGGCCAAGTTCTGGTCTTCAGCCAAATAGACAGAGCCCATGCCGCCGCCGCCAATGCGTCTGACGATCTTGTAACGATCTACCAGCAATGTGCCGGATGCGAGTTGAATTCCTGTTGGTGTATTACCGGAAGCGGTCATACTAATAACTCCGGTGCGCGCCGGACTTGCCGGTGCGACCGTCTGATTTATCGGTGAATCTTGCCAGGCGCCACATTCGCCACAGTATGGGTCACCGGCTGTGGTCTTTGCTCCACATTCGGGACAAAATGCCATAACTCAAATCGTGAAGAAACCTGCCAAGCTGACTGGTCACAAGAATCTGAGAGTCGGCTCGTAAAAACTTTCAGCGCTTTCAGCATCTGTGGTCATCGCCATCGCGCAATCTGCGTGATGGGCAGGTAGTTGTTTTACTAGCTTAAGACAAACTTCAAAAACGTTTTACCGACAATAATTTCATCGCCATTGTTTAAAGGCTGTTTAATGCCGGGTAACAGTCGCGGCCCGCGGTTAATAAACGTGCCGTTGGTACTGCCCATATCTTCGATTAAATACTGGTTACTTAAAAACTGAATCCGCGCGTGACGGCGTGAAACTTTCGCTTCGGGATCGTCCTGGTCCAAATCCACATCCGGGAAAATGCCGCCATCCGCGTCCCAACGTCCAATCAAAGTCTCAATGCCTACAATCGGAAATTCTTTCCCAATTTTTCCTCCGCGTAGAATGATTAACTTCGCTCGCACAGACGGTGTTTCCGCAATTGAAGGAGCAGATGCACTCATTGCCGATTGTGGGCCGCTTTCCGGAGTGTACGGATTCCCGCGCAATCCCCCAGTTGGCCCGTTAAAGTTTGCTGTCTGGCTTAACGGTGCAACGCTTGTGTTGACTGGCATTGATGAAACAGGTGCGATTGTTGGAGGAGTTGCTGTTGATGGAGAAGCAGGAGGAGTTGGGCCCTGATTCGCCGGTTGAGTAAATTGCTGCACGGGCGGCGGCGGCGGCGTGTAAGGTGTTGCCGGTTTCGGTGTAATCGTTTCTCGAGTAAATGACGGTGGTGGCGGTGGAACCGGAGCCTGCGGAACTACGCTGGTTGACATTTGCGGCTGATGGGTTTGAAACGAGGGCGGCGGCACAAACGCAGGTTTCGCCGCGCCAGCCGCATTGAGCTTTGTGCCGCATTCATCACAATATTCAGAACCGTCCAGATTATCAGTGCCGCAGTGATAACATCGAATCATAGCTGCATTGGCCTCCGCTTCAGCGAAAACTCCTGTCCTTACTTAATAATCGTAATTCAATTGCATACTTTGGTTGAAGATTGCGACGAGTCAATATTGAAAGTGATTCTTCAACAATTTCACTTCATCACCAGCTTCAGAAAAGCGCCCCTTCACCGAAGTAGTGAGGCATTCTACACAGATTCACTTTCAAGCGCTAGTTAGCTAAAAAGAAAGTCAACTTGAATGATCACTGCTAATTGCGAGTAGCGAATCTAAGTGTCAGATGGGGTAAGCGCCAGGTAATCATTCACGAATCAAATTAAATGATGGGAAGGCAATAGCTGAAAGCAAAAGTCCCAGCCGTGGTGCTGGGACTTTTGTGAAAGTCATTGTTCTTTCGGAGCGAAATACCCGGTTCGGGATCTGATGCGCAATTCATGATTTTTAGCGGATTTGACTTTAATTCGTCTAAATTTGCCATCATTGGTTTCGTTGGTTGAATAATAGCCCAGAAGATATTGCGCCTGCAGTTCAGCGGCAATCTGATTGAAAACCTGCGTCAGGTCTTCAATCTTGTCTGGTAGAAACGCCATTCCACCTGTATCCGTTGCCAGTTTGAACATCCCATCCTGACCCTTAATGCTGATGCGGTTCAGAAAGATTGACGGACCGCTCGGATTGATCGAATAAAACAGGCATTCAGCTCTTTGCAATTCGGTTAACGCATCTCCCAATTTGAAGCGCACGCTATTGGTGTCTTCGCCGTCCGAAAGCACAACCATTACTCGGCGAACTTCCGGATTGGAGGAATCGCTAATGTGTTGTGCCGCTTTGACAATCGTATCGTAAAAAGCGGTTGAATCTTCCGTCGGTTGAATGTTCACTGCGCCATTGACCGCTTTTTCAACACTATCGGTGCGAGCGACTGCCAGCTTCGGAGCTGTGCCGATGGCAAATATTGAAATGCCATCTCCTTGTTTGAGCACTTGAGATACAAAGCGGCTGGCGGCTTCGCGCTCGAAGTCAAAGCGATTACGAATGCTGCGGGATACATCGAAGAGTAGCACCATCTCAAGAGGCGTTTTTCCAGGTTCACCCAACGTCTGCACTTGTTGCACCACGCCATCCTCTTCAACAACAAAGTCTTCGGAGGTCAGATTACGAATCGGATTTCCGTTGGCATCAGTGACAGAAACAGGAACAGTAACTAATCGTGAATTGATTCGGATTGTTTCCGGTTCCGGCTCAGCCTGCTTTGTCGGCGGCTGTTGCCCGTTTTTTGGGTCTGGCGATTGCTGTTGATTCTCACTCGGCTTGTCCGAACCCTGTGCCGGTTGCTCAGGCTGTTTATGTGACGTCGAATCGGCGCTTGCCGCAGGTTTGCCCCCTTCTCGTTTTACAGGTTCTTCACTTTTAAAAGGATCGACTTTGGTCGCTTCAGATTTCGTGGCGGTCGTTACTTTTCGCGGGCGTTCATTTTTCCCTGATTGTTGAGGTTGCGTCTTTTGCTCCTGCTGTGGAGAACTTTGCGTTTTTTCCTGGCCAGAAACCTGAATGGCCAGGAAACCTGTCGAAACACTGAAAAGCATCAAGAGCAGGGCTTTTAATAATCTACTTTTACTTCTCATCACGCTGTCCTCCCCCTTAACCGGCAACTGCGCGCTTTGGCAAGATTCGCGCCTGCAAGCGGCGCGGCAATCACTCGATAAAGAAACGAGTGGTGAACGACCGAATGTGCTCACCACTCGTTGCCACAACATCAATTATCAGTAATCAGAACTTACTGCTGTCGAGCTTATTGACCTGACCCCGTAGACCCAGATCTGCGGATTTCAACTGGCGGCGGCGGCGCATTGACAGCCTTATTGACCAGCAAGCGAACTTCCACTCGGCGATTCTTCTCGCGCCCTTCTTTGGTGTCGTTGTTGTCCACTGGATTCAGTGTTCCGTAACCATGTGGCGTGATAATCCGACGCAGCGGAATCATGTGGTTGTCAGCTAAATATTGAACCACGGCTTCAGCGCGTTCTTGGCTCAACTTTTTGTTCAACTCTGCTTTGCCGTCTGCAGAGGCGAAGCCTGTAATCTCAATAAAATAAGCTTTCTGCACTTTGGCCTGATTGGCGACCTCGTCCAGGGTCTGCATCGCTTCGGGTGTCAGCTTGTAGCTATTAACTTTGAAGTTGACGAAGACTACGGGTTTTTCTTCGTAATCGTCCAGGCTTGAAACCAAGCTGTCAATTCGTTTGTTGGTGGCTTCGACGCCTGCGATAGCGGCATCGGCAGTTTCTTGAGCCGCTTTGGCTCCACCACGAGCAGCATTGGAAACAGCGGCGAGCTCATCAATCTGACCAGCAATACGTTGCGCATTCGTTTCAACCTGGTCAATGCGTTTGCCTTGAGCATCCACTCTGCCTTCAACTGGCTTCATGCGAGTGTTGACAGTTGTGGCCATTACCAGCGCGTCGTCTTTAAATCTGATTTTTTCAGCAACCAGTTTTCCGTCTGAGTCTCCGCGACCTTCGACTTCAATGTTCAAGCCTTGCTGCAACTGTGTAATTGCGTATTTCTTCGATCCACGGAACGGATTTCCTTTTTTCTCTTCGACTTTGGTGCTTCCGGTTAAAGCAACAACGTAATCGCCTCCGGTCTGATCACGTAACGTGACACTGTCAGCTTCACGATTGAGAATCACACCAGAAAGCTTCTTTTTTGTCCCTGGTGAAACTTTGAGAATTTGGCTTTGCTCTGCCTTTTCATTTTGAGCAAAAGCCAAAGCGTTCATCCCCATCACTAATCCGCACAACAGCAATCCGATAAAAGTTTTTTTCATTGTTCTTTCCCCCTCTAAAATTTTGGAGTTTTTGTATTCCTGATAATTGACCAGCCTGTTGAGCCACAATGGCATTTCAGGGTTCAGTAAACCTTCAGCAAACATGGTGCCAGCAAATTTGAGTTCTACTAAAACTCTGTCCTAGAACGTGTTACAGGAAAAACTTGCAACTTTGAATTAAGTCGTCCGTGACAAAATTACTCGAAAGCGTACATTCGAGAAAACTCGAATGAAAATTTTGCATACAGAACGCCAGAAATCTTTCAACGTCTTGGGTTTGGGCCTTAGTTCAGAAACCGTGGGCAAATCATAGCCCGCCAAAATTAGAAATGGAAGTGGCTTACAGGTCATCATCGCAAGAAGATTCTCAGGTCGGCGTTCTGCGGTTGGCCCCAAGCTTTGGCCTCTGCCTCAAATCAGACCCGTCGGCGCTTGAGCACAATACTAAGGAGGAGTTATGACGTTCGGTTTTCAGCCACAAAGGATTTTAACTGCTTCGCTAACGATTATATTTATTGCAATCGTTGCCCAAGGACAGGGAATCATTCTGCCTCGCCCGTGCGAGCGCCCGATTCCACGATGCCCGCCACCTCTGCAAGTTCCTCAACAACCCTTGAAAGTCAAAAGCATCAAGTTCATGACCAAGATCACCGATCAGGTTGCGGTGACTCACGTCGAACAGGTTTTTGAAAACGACACGCCTTTTGTGCTCGAAGGCGTCTACTTTTTTCCACTGCCCGACAATGTCTCCATCACTGAATTTGCGATGTGGGATGGCGACAAGCGTCTTGTCGGGGAAGTCCGTTCGCGGGACGAGGCCCGGCGAATTTATGACAGTATTGTTCGCTCACGACGCGATCCGGCTTTGCTGGAATATGCTGGCAAGAATTTGTTCCAAGCCAGCATCTTTCCCATTCAACCGAACAGCGACAAAAAGATTGAGCTGACTTATAGCCAGATTCTAACCGGAGAAAGTGGCACCGTCGCATATCGCTATCCGCTCGGCACTGGTTGGAGGGCAAATGGCTTCGTTGCGGAATCGCCTCGTCCAGTTCCCAGGCCCAGGCCGATGACTGGTGAACGTTCAGTTCAATCACCTCGCCAAGTTCCAGGCAGCATTTCTGCGCAAATTGAAATTGCGTCGAACGTTGCGATCAAGGGAATTTACTCGCCTTCCCATGAAATTGAAGTGAAACGCGATGGCGAGCGGCGCGCCAAAATCAGTTTCGAGGCTCGATCCGGCGCGGCACAATCGGACTTCCAACTTTTCTATAATTTATCTGAGCAGGATTTTGGCGTGTCGCTGCTGACTTACCGCGAACCGGGAAAAGATGGCTACTTTTTGTTGTTAGTTTCGCCGAAAGCCAAACTGGACGAGAGCAGTGTTGTCGCCAAAGACATTGTCTTTGTGATGGACACATCCGGTTCAATGAGCGATGACAACAAGATGGAGAAAGCCAAAGCGGCTCTTCGATATGGTGTGAATTCATTGGATTCTCGCGATCGATTCAACATCGTTTCGTTTGCTGGCGAAGATCATCTGCTCAGTGAAAAGCCTCTGGCAGGTGATGATGACGGAAAGCGGCAAGCGCGGGACTTCATTGACCGCATGAAGCCGGCAGGCGGCACGAACATCAACGACGCACTAATGGCCGCATTCAAGTTGGTGCAGCAGAGCGACCGGGCGCGTATGATTGTGCTAGTCACCGACGGTCAGCCGACGGTTGGTGAAACTCAGCCAAAACGAATCCTGGAAAATGTTCGGCAGTCGAATAAGAATCAGATTCGCTTGTTCACTTTCGGTGTTGGATATGACGTGAACACGATCTTGCTGGATGGATTGGCCAATGAAAACAGTGGCGCAGTCGCTTACATCGAACCGAATGAAGATTTGGAAGTAAAAGTTTCCAGCTTCTTTGCCAAGGTCAATCATCCGGTGCTGAGCAACGTTTCGATTGATTGGGCAGGGCTACAAACCGACTTGGTATACCCGCGTGCCTTGCCGGATTTATTTCATGGCTCGCAGCTGGTGCTGGTTGGCCGCTACAAAGGCCACGCCAAAGATCATCGGCTGTCATTGCTTGGAAGCGTCAATGGACATCGTCGCACGTTCGTTTACGAAGACTTGGCGTTTCCCGAAAAACAAACCAACAACGAGTTTCTGGCAAATCTATGGGCAATGCGCCGCGTAGGCCATCTATTGGATCAAATCCGAGCCAACGGCGAGTCGAAAGAGTTGCGCGACGAGATCGTCGAGCTTGGGACGCGTTACGGTATCGTCACTCCGTACACGTCTTATCTGGTGTTGGAACCAGGAATGAAAGTGGCTGACAACAGACAATTTGAACGCAGCGAAGCGGTAACTGGCCGGTCGTCACGTGGAGACAAGGACAGCTTTCGCCCACTGCCGCCCACTAAGGCTCCACAGGCGATGAGCCTTCCAGTCGATAGCTCCGGCCAAGGCGCAGTTACAATTAGCAAGCAGAAAGAAGTGCTCAAAGGAGCGGAAAAGATCCTTGATCCGTCTGGTAGGCCAAACTCGGATGGTGTGCGGCAAGCATCGGGAAAGACTTTCTATCTGCACGATGGAATTTGGACGGACAGCGAATTCAATGCCGAAAACAAACTCTCGGTTGTCACGCTGAAGTTCGGCTCCAATGAATTCTTTGACCTGATTGCAAAGGAATCGAAGCTGGCCAATTGCTTCGCTCTGGGCGAACGAGTCGTGGTTGTTTGGAACGGCAAGGTTTACAAAATCGAGCCGTGATCCGTCAGGGAATTTCGGTTTGGTAAAGCAAAAGGTCAGGAAGCTGCAAGCCGCCTGACCTTTTGTCGTCTCTGAACTCAAGTCCGAACAATGTCAGACTTTCATGATTTCTTTTTCTTTATGATCCAGCAGTTCGCCGACTTTGGCGATGGCTTGATCAGTCAGTTTTTGAATTTCATCTAGGGCACGTTTCTCATCGTCTTCCGAGATTAATTTGTCTTTGAGCGCCTTCTTTAGTTTCTCGTTTGCGTCACGCCGGATGCTGCGGATGGAAGTTCTGTGCTCTTCGGCCATTTCGTGTGTGACTTTGACCATCTGTTTACGACGCTCTTCGGTCAACGGTGGAATCGGCACTCTGACGAGTTTGCCGTCGTTCGATGGGTTGAAGCCCAGATCGGAAGCGCGAATTGCTTTATCAATGTCATTGACCAATGACGGATCGAACGGTTGAACGGTGAGCAGGGAAGCCTCAGGAGCGTTGATGGTTGCCACCTGATTGAGCGGAGTCGGTGTGCCGTAATACTCAACCGTGACTCCATCGAGCAAGCTGATGGAAGCGCGTCCGGTGCGCACGGTGGTCAGTTTGTGTTTAAAATCCTCGATGGTTTTGTCCATACGGGATTTTGTGTCTTTGATTACCTCTGCTGTTGCCATAGTTTTCCTCCGAAAGTGGCAAGCGCGAAACGTCAACACCGTCTCAGGCTCGCTTAAAACAAAGACGAGTGACAATGCCTTTGCTTGTCACTCGTCTGGATGACTTTTAATTTGCTACTTTGTTTTGATGTCGTCATCGTGCCTGACGATGGAACCGATGCGCTCGCCCATCACTGCTCGCTGGATATTGCCGGGTTCGTTCATGCTGAAGACCAGAATCGGCAGTCGGTTCTCTTTGCAAAGTGAGATTGCCGAAGCGTCCATCACTGCCAATTCTTCCTGCAGCACTCGCATGTAGCTCAGTTCGTCAATTTTGACTGCATTGGCATCTTTGCGCGGATCGGCGGTGTAAATTCCGCCGACGCCAGTGGCTTTCATTAACACGTCGGCTTTGATTTCCAGCGCCCGCAATGCCGCGGCGGAATCAGTTGTGAAATACGGGTTGCCGGTTCCGGCTGCGAAAATAACCACGCGGCCTTTTTCCAGATGGCGGACTGCTCGGCGGCGGATAAAAGGTTCGGCGACTTCGCGCATTTCTATGGCGGATACTACGCGAGTGTAAACGCCTGCCTTTTCCAGCCCATCCTGCAACGCGATGGCATTCATCACGGTCGCCAACATTCCCATATAATCCGCTGACGCGCGATCAATGCCCATCGCGCTGGCACTCAGGCCGCGAAAGATATTGCCTCCGCCCACAACCAGCGCAATTTCAACGCCCAGGTCATAAACATCTCTGACTTCCTGGGCAATGCGCAGGACCACATTGGGATCAATGCCATAACGGTTTTCGCCCATCAAGGCTTCGCCGCTCAGCTTGAGCAGAATGCGTTTGTAAGCGGGTTTAGTTGAACTTATTGGATTTGACACTGTGATTGGTGCCTTGCTGGTCAGTGCTGAAGAAGCTGTTTAAGTCCGCTTTTCAGCACCGACCACTTGTTGTCATTTTGCCATTGCCGCAACTTCGCTGGCAAAATCATCCGTGCGTTTTTCCAGTCCTTCGCCCATCTTATAGCGCGCGAAGCGACGGATGCTGCATTTTTCGCCGGTCTTGGCCGTCAGTTGAGTAACCAGTTCAGCAATGGTCACTGTCTGGTCTTTGACGAACGGCTGTTCCAGTAAAACGGCTTCAGTGAAGAATTTGTCCAAACGGCCTTGAATCATCTTTTCGATGATCTGTTCCGGTTTGTTGGCATTCTTGGGATCGGCCATCGCCTGTCCGCGAGCGATTTCTTTTTCCTTTTCAATCACATCTGCCGAAACTTCTTCCTTGCTGACGAACTGCGGTTCGGAAGCACAGATGTGCATTGCCAGGTCTTTGACGAAGCGTTGGAAATCTTCGCCGCGCGCGACGAAATCGGTTTCGCAGTTGACTTCGACCAGCACGCCGACTTTGCCGCCCATGTGAATATACGAACCTACCGCGCCTTCAGCAGCAATGCGGCCTTCCCGTTTTTTAGCACTGGCCAAGCCTGCCTTGCGCAGAAGTTCAATCGCCTGTTCTTCGTTGCCGTTTGCGTCGTTCAACGCCTTTTTGCATTCCATCATTCCTGCGCCGGTCTTTTCGCGCAGGTTCTTAACCATTTCTGCGGTAATTGCCATAAAAACCCCTACTCAATTGATAAATGTCTATATGTTATAAAAACGGCGCAGCCGCGCTTTAAAGAAGTTGGCTGCGCCGTCGGAATCAAATCGAAAACGGTTTGAGAATCAAGTTTACGCTGATTCCGCCACGCTGGTTTCAGGAGCGGGTGGCGCTGGAGCTTCAACCGCTGCTTCAACGACCGGAGCCGCTGCGGCTTCAACTGGCGCAGCCGGAGCAGCAGATGCAGATGCCGCTGCCGCCACAGCAGGACGAGGACCTCTGTCTCCGCCTCTGCCACGACCGCCGCGCTCGCCGCGTCCACCGCGATCACGTCCGCGACCGCCACGATCACCGCGTTCGCCTCTGTCTCCTCGATCTTTGTTCTGGCGCTGTTGAATATCAACGGTGACGCCACTGATCTTGGCTTGTTCAGCGGCTGCCGCTGCTTCTTCGGCTTCTTTCTGTTGAGCCAATTGCTGGCCTTCCAAAATCGCGTCAGCGATTCGCGAAGAGAACAGACGCACGGCGCGCAGCGCGTCATCATTGCCAGGAATAACGTAATCAACGCCTTCTGGAGAGCAATTGGTATCAACAATTGCCACCACAGGAATATTCAAACGATTAGCTTCCTTGACAGCGATTTCTTCTTTGTTGGTGTCAATAATGAAGATCGCGTCCGGCAGCTTGCGCATTTCCTTGATGCCCGACAGGTTTTTTTCCAATGCCAGGCGTTCGCGCTCGATTTCCAAGCGCTCTTTCTTCGCGTACTGTTCGATGCGGCCATCCGCCTGCATCGCTTCGATCTCTTTGTAACGCTTGATTGATTTTTGAATTGTCTGGAAGTTGGTCAGCAAGCCGCCCAGCCAACGCTGGTTGACGTAAAACTGATTGCAGCGAAGCGCTTCTTCTTTGATCGCATCCTGAGCTTGGCGCTTGGTGCCGACAAAGAGAATTGTCCTATTGGTTCCTTCTCCGGCCAAGTTGGAGATAAAGCGGATCGCTTCTTTGATCATTCGCTGCGTTTTTTGCAGATCAATAATGTAAATGCCGTTGCGCTCGCCGAAAATGTATTCTTTCATTTTCGGGTTCCATCGGCGCACTTGGTGCCCGAAGTGTACGCCAGCTTCGAGCAGCTCTTTCATCGTAACTGTAGCCAATTAGACCTCCACGAGATTGGTTTGTGTACTCGCCTTCTTCGCTCTTCCCGGTTCGATAACTTACTGCAACCAATGAAGAAGAAGGCAATGGATTTGGTGACGGGATCAGGGAATTGGTGGTTGGCAAATATTGAATGCCAACCACCAATCGCCGATACCAACCACCGAGAATTATCGTTTCGAGAACTGGAACCGCTTGCGCGCGCCCTTCTGACCGTACTTTTTACGTTCTTTGGCGCGAGGATCTCGCGTCAACAAGCCGGCCTTCTTGAGTTTTTTGCGAAGTTCGCCGTTGAACTCAATCAATGCACGGGCAATGCCGTGACGCACTGCGCCTGCCTGTCCGGTAGAACCGCCGCCAGCAACATTGACGAGCACGTCAAATTTGCTCAGCGTATCAGTCATTTGCAACGGTTGACGGATAATCATTCGCTGCGTTTCGTTCTTGAAGTAGGTCTCAATCGATTTGCGATTGACCTTGACGGTTCCGGTTCCTGGTCTCAGGTAGACACGAGCGGTCGCACTCTTGCGACGGCCAGTTCCGTAATACTGAATCTCAGCCACGTTTTAAATCGCTCCTGATTTTTGGTTTGCCGACTCACTCGATGCTTCGTGAGGTAGATTGAGATAAGCTGGCAGGTTGGTATTGGACATTCTCTGGCTTTACTTTGACTCGGCTTAAACAGCCAGCTTCAATGAAGCAGGCTTTTGCGCTCCGTGTGGATGCTCAGCTCCGGCGTAAACCTTCAGCTTGGAACCCATTGCGCGACCGAGTTTGGTTTTCGGCAACATGCCTTTAATCGCCAACTCGACCAGACGCGAAGGATTTTTTGCCAGCAGGTCTTTCGCCTTAACCTCTTTCAATCCACCAGGAAAACCAGTGTGATGCCGGTAAATTTTGTCGTCAGTTTTGTTTCCCTTGAAAACAATTTTAGCGGCATTAATGACGATCACGTGATCGCCAGTATCAAGGAAGGGAGTGTAGCTCGGTTTGTGTTTGCCCATCAGCAATCGAGCAACTTCACTTGCCAGACGACCAACGGTCATTCCATTGGCGTCAACGAGATGCCAATTCCGATACTGTTCCAATCCTTTGCCACTCGGAAAGTAAGTAGACATAGATATAATCTCCGTGTTTCAGCGTGAAAAAAGCGAACGCGAAGAATACGTAACCAGATTAAGTGTGTCAAGGCAGCGGCCAGTGTTGCAGAATCGTGGGGGATAAAAAAACGGACAAGTTCGCTAAATCGCGCAAATTTTTTGCTCAGAGGCGCAAAAAAGCCGGATGGGGTGTTTCCTGAGTTCCAGGAAACACCCCATCCGGCTTTTACGGTTACCCGTTCTGCCGCTAACAGCTCGGCGGGAAGACCGGAATGATGTAGCTGGCCGTGTTGGTCAG
>DAOMFR010000064.1:20980-36154 GCA_035429885.1 Blastocatellia bacterium | reverse complement strand
ACTGCCGCAATCAGCGGGGGCAGGCTGTACCTGGAAAAGTTGTTGCCGCAGTTTGCTGAACTCGATTCGGGGCACGAGTTCCTCGTTTTACAGGCTGGGGATTTGAATTCGCTGGCAGCAGCGATTGACGATCCACGGGTTCAGTTTGTGCGGGCGAACATTCCGTTTCTGAAAGATGGGCAGTGGGCTGGGGCGAGCATCTTACGAATGCTGTGGCGCAAATTTGTGTTGCCGTTTCATTTGCGAAGACTGCAACCGGATCTGCTCTTTTCAAATTCGGGCACAGTTCCACTGGCGAAACCGGCGAAAACCAGAACCTTGATTGCGCTGCACAATTGCATGCCGCTCAATTCCAAATTGATTGCCGAAGAGCGTTCGCCGGTGCGGCGTTGGCGGTTGCGGATGTTGCGGCGGCAAATGTTGCATTCGCTCCAGGCATGCGATGGTTCGATTGCTTTCAGTGAAGACACGCGGCGGCGCATTCGAGAAAATTTCGGTGAGTTGCCGCACTTGCCTGCGATGGTTCATCACGCGATTGACTGGGGCGAAGCGGAGCGACAATCGGTCATCAGTTTTGACGAATTGCAGCGTCAGGGAATCAAGCGGCCATACATTCTATGCGTGTCGCAGTTTCATCGGTATAAAAACGTGGTGCGATTGGTGGAAGCGTTTGCGAGAGTGGCAGCCAATCACCCACAGCTTCAATTGGCCTTGGTTGGCGCGGCGGCTGACGGCGATTACTGGAATGAAGTTGCTACGGCAATCGAAACTTCCCAAGTTGCTGAGCGAATCGTTCATTTACCCGCAGTGCCGCGTGAACAGTTGATTGCGCTGTATCGAGGCGCGCTTGGATTTGTGCAGCCTTCGTTGGCGGAAACCTGCTCGTTTCCTCTGTTAGAAGCGTTGGCGCTAGGAGTTCCAGCGGCGGCGGCGAATTCCACTGCAATGCCGGAAATGGCCGGCGAAGCGGCGTTGTACTTCGATCCGCTAAACGTCGGCGAAATGTCTGAAATTATGGAGCGGTTGGTGTGGGACGAAAATTTGCGCGGCGAATTGAGTTGTAAAGCAATTGAACAAGCGGCGAAGTTTACTTGGGAGCAAACGGCTCGGCGAACACTGGCTGTGTTTGATCAAGTTGTTTAGATTCAAGAAAGGCATTTTCATCCACGAAGGCACACGAAGAAAACACGAAGGATATTTTGGCTGAATGGTTTTTCTTCGTGTCATCTTCGTGTGGCTTCGTGGGAAAACGATTCAGTGCTTTATGGACACGGATTTCAAAGACATCTTTACTGGTCGCCGAGTGTTGATCACGGGTGCGTTGGGGTTCATTGGATCGAACCTGGCGCTGCGATTGACAGAACTGGGCGCGCAGGTGTTGGCGGTGGACAGTTTGATTCCCGAATACGGTGGCAACCTGTTCAACATCGCCGGGCTGGAAGATCGTGTGCAGGTGAACATCTCCGACGTGCGCGATGCGCACAGCATGCGTTATCTGGTGCAAGGTCAGGATTACTTGTTCAATCTGGCAGGGCAAACCAGTCACATGGATTCGATGAATGATCCGGACGCCGATCTGGAAATTAACTGTCGCGCGCAACTTTCGATCCTGGAAGCTTGCCGCAAATACAATCCGGGGATCAAAGTCGTCTTCGCTTCGACGCGGCAGCTTTATGGCAAGCCGGATTATCTGCCGGTGGATGAAAAGCATTTGCTGCGTCCTGTGGATGTGAACGGCATCAACAAAATGGCTGGCGAGTGGTACCACATTTTGTACAACAATGTTTACGGCATTCGTTCGTGCGCATTGCGGCTGACGAACACGTATGGGCCGCGTATGCGAATCAAAGATGCTCGGCAGACGTTTCTGGGCGTGTGGGTTCGGCTGGCCGTTGAAGGCAAACCGTTTGAAGTCTGGGAAGGGCATCAGCTTCGCGATTTCACGTTTGTGGATGACGCTGTCGACGCGTTTCTGCTGGCGGCGGCGAGCGAAAAATCTAACGGTGAAATCTACAATCTTGGTGGCGAATCGGTTGTTAGTTTGAAAGACCTGGCTGACCTGGTTGTGGAAACAAATGGCGGGGGCGAGTATTTGACGCGAAGTTATCCGGCGGATCGCAAGCGGATTGATATAGGCGATTATTACGCCGACTTCAAGAAAATTGCCGGAGTGCTGAACTGGCAGCCGCGAACAAATCTGCGCGATGGGTTGCGGCAAACACTGGGATTTTATCGAGAGCATTTAGCAAAGTATTTGTAAGCCGGTGTTAGGTGCCAGATCACGGGTTTTAGGTTTTGTATGAATTTTATAGTTCCACAGAGTGATCCGAAGGCGAGTTATCTGGCGCATCAGCCTGGGATTGACGAGGCCATCAGGCAAACGCTCGACAGCGGTTGGTACATTTTGGGAAAGCAGGTCGCGGCCTTCGAACAGGAGTTTGCGGCGTACATTGGCGTCGAGCATTGCGTTGGCGTCGCCAACGGAACGGATGCGATTGAGTTGGCGTTGCGCGCTTGCGGTGTTGGTCCGGGCGATGCGGTAATTACGGTTTCGCATACGGCGGTGGCTACAGTGGCGGCGATTGAGCTAGCGGGAGCTGAACCGTTGATGGTGGATATTGATCCGGCGACGTTCACAATCAGTCCGCAATCCATTGAAGACGCGATCAAAAGCTATCGCGGCAAAGCCAGAATTAAGGCCATTATCGCCGTGCATTTGTATGGGCATCCGGCAGAAATGGTTGCGATTCAGGAGTTGGCTCGGCGATACGATTTGCGCATCGTGGAAGATTGCGCGCAGGCTCACGGAGCGAAAATTGGTGACCGGCGAGCTGGCTCAATCGGCGACATTGCGGCCTTCAGTTTTTATCCGACCAAAAATCTTGGCGCGTTGGGGGACGGCGGAGCAGTTGTGACGAACGACAGTGAGCTGGCTGAACGATTGAAGCTGTTGCGCGAATATGGCTGGCGCGAACGTTACGTCAGCGAAATCGCTGGTATGAATTCGCGGCTGGATGAGTTGCAGGCCGCGCTGTTGCGTGTGAAGCTGCATGCGCTGGATGCGGAAAACGAACGGCGGCGACAGATTGCACGAATGTATGATGAAAAGTTGGCGGCGGCTTCGTTGCGTTTGCCGCAGATTTGCGGCGACGTTACGCACGTTTATCATCAATACGTTGTGCGAAGTGGCGAGCGCGATGCGTTGAAAGATCGTTTGCGAGCAGCAGGAATTGGAACGCTGGTTCATTATCCGGTGCCGATTCATCTGCAACCGGCTTATCGAAACCGAACAAGTGCGAATTTGCCGGAAACTGAGCGAGCCGCGAAGGAAGTGTTGAGTTTGCCGATGTTTCCGCAATTGACTGATGAACAAGTTGAGCTGGCTTGTCAGGCAATCATTCCTCAAACGAAGTGAAGGAGAATTTTATGGACTCATTGATCCAACGCCCTAGACGATTGCGCAGAACGGCTGCGATTCGAGAGATGGTTCGCGAAACGCGGCTCGACGCGGCGAACCTGATTTATCCGCTATTCGCTTGTCCCGGCGAAGGCGTTCGCAAAGAAATCAAATCCATGCCGGGCGTGTTTAATCTGTCAGTGGATGAACTGGTCAAAGAATGCGAAGCCGCACGGGCGTTGGGCGTGCAATCCATCATCGTGTTTGGCTTGCCCGAACAAAAAGACGAACAGGGAAGTGATGCTTTTGCTGAAGATGGAATCACCCAGCGGGCGATTCGTGCTGTCAAACGCGAAGTCAAAGATTTGGTTGTGCTGGCTGACACCTGTTTGTGCGAATACACCTCGCATGGACATTGCGGGACAATTGAAAACAACGATGTCGCGAACGATCCAACGCTTGTGACTTTGGCGCAAACCGCCGTCAGTCAGGCTCAGGCAGGAGCAGACATCATCGCGCCTTCAGGAATGATGGATGGAATGGTCGCGGCAATTCGCGGCGGACTGGATGCGGCGGGCTTCAGTCAGATTCCGATTCTGTCTTACGCTGTGAAATATGCTTCGGCATTTTACGGCCCATTTCGCGAAGCCGCTGACAGCGCTCCACAATTTGGCGACCGGCGCAGCTACCAGATGGATCCACCGAATGTCCGCGAAGCATTGCGCGAAGCGCAGCTTGATGTTGAACAAGGTGCTGATATGTTGATGGTTAAACCTGCGCTGGCCTATCTGGATGTGATCCGCGCCGTGCGTGAGAATTTCAATCTGCCGATAGCGGCGTATCAGGTGTCTGGCGAATATGCTCAGATTAAAGCGGCTGGGCAGCTTGGTTGGATTGACGAAGAGCGTGTGATGATGGAATCTCTGATCGCGATCAAACGAGCAGGAGCCGATTTGATCCTGACTTATTTTGCGAAGGAAATTTTGAAAAAGTTGTAGATTTAGAAGAAATGCTTCTTGACGAAGTTTCAATTTAGACGTATTCTAAATTCAGAAATGGCGAGATTACAGGCACAAACGGTTGAGACAATGGTGACGTCCTACGGATTGAAGATGACTCCGCAGCGGCGTGCCATTGTTGATTTTCTGCAAACTTCGCATCACCATCCAACAGCGGATGAAGTGCTGACGGCGGTCAACGAAAAGTTCCCGATGACTTCGCGGGCGACTGTGTACAACACTTTGAACTGGTTGAAAGGTTCAGGGCTGATCCGGGAAGTCTTTGAAGGAGCTGTTGTTCGCTATGATCCAAACGTCTCGGATCATCATCATTTCATTTGCCGCGTGTGCAGCAAAGTTGAAGACATTGATTGCGATGCCATTGGTTCGCTTCAATTGTGCTCATTGCCAGGCAATCCAAAAATCGAAAATTATCAGGTAATTGTTCGCGGTGTTTGCGGCGATTGCCAACGTCAGAAGTAGTTCGCACAACGAGGTTTTCGTTGTGCTCTTTTTTTAGCTTTGAATTTAGACTGAATCTTAAACTGGATAAACATAAAGGAGAAAAATCAATGCTTACTATTGGAGACAAGTTTCCGAATTTCAATTTGAAGGCTGCCGTCAGTCTGGAAAAAGGCAAAGAATTTGCCGACATCAACAACGACACTTACAAAGACAAATGGAAAGTCGTGTTTTTCTGGCCGATGGATTTCACGTTCATCTGTCCGACGGAAATTGCGGAGTTCGGCAAACGCAATCGTGACTTCGCCGATCGCGATGCTCAAGTGTTGGGAGCCAGCACGGATTCGCATTACGTCCACTTGGCTTGGAGGAACAGTCACGCCGACCTGAAAGACCTGCCGTTCCCGATGTTGGCCGACATCAAGCGCGAGCTTTCTTCGGAACTCGGCATTTTGCACAAACAAGCTGGCGTTGCTTTGCGTGCAACTTTCATTGTTGATCCGGAAGGAACCATTCGTTGGGTGAGCGTCAACGATTTGTCGGTGGGCCGCAACGTTGAAGACACTTTGCGTGTGCTGGATGGGTTGCAGAGCGGCGAGCTGTGTCCGTGCAATTGGGAAAAAGGCGAAAAGACGTTGGGTAAAGCTGCCTAGCCCAAGTTGTCGAAGTGGCGAATGAAAAAGGTCAGTAAGCTTTGCTGGGACAATAACACGCAGCAATTCGCCACTTCGACATCGCACAATATTGAGCAACGGTCTGAAACAAGCAGGAGAAGAGGGAGAAAAAATGAGTCAAATAGAAAAATTGCGCGAGGCATTGCCCGACGCAACTAAAGACACGCGCTTAAATCTGCAATCGATTTTTCAATCGTCATCGCTAACAGTAGAGCAGTTGTGGGGCACTGCAGTAGCTTCAGCAATTGCGACGCGCAATGCCGAAGTCGCGCAGGCCGTTTTCGCTGATGCCCAAGGCAAAGTTGAAGCGAATGTGATTGAAGACGCTAAAGCCGCAGCTTCGTTGATGGCGATGAATAATGTTTACTACCGGTTTCGTCATATGGTAGGCAAAGAGGGTTATTCGACCAAGCCTGCCCGGTTGCGCATGAATTGGATTGGCAAGCCGCTCGGTAACAAAGTGGACTTCGAGTTGTTCTGCTTGGCGGTCAGTGCAATCAACGGCTGTGAAATGTGCATTCGCTCTCACGAGCAAGTTGTTGTTGATGGCGGATTGAGTGAAGACCAGGTTCATGATGCAGTCAGAATCGCGGCGGTAATTCAAGCTTCTGCAGTGTCGCTGGAAATTGGCGATCTGTCGACGTAGTTCGCCAACCAAAACAGCAGAAAGGGAAAAGGCTATGTTACCGATCAGTGGAATTTACGAAGTCGCCATCAAGGTCAAAGACCTGGCTGCGGCTGAAACCTTTTACCGTGAAGTCTTGGATTTGCAGGTTGGGCTGCGTGATGACACGCGCAAATGGTTGTTTCTTCGAGCTGGCGGCCAAGGCGGGATGTTCGTTTTGCAGGAAGACAAAGGCGAGTGGCAGAAGCAACACTTTGCTTTTACCATCGCATCGTCGGACGTTGAGCGGGCGGTTGCGATATTGAAAGAGCGCGGAGTCGAAATTGATGGCCCACACTTTCACGAGTGGATGCCTGCGACTTCGATCTACTTTTCAGACCCCGACGGCCATGATCTGGAGTTGTGTGCTCCGGCAGTTTAAGGAAGAAATCTGGCAGGAAATGCGGGCAGAATAAGACCAGAAGAACGGTTCTTATTCTGCCCGCATTTGTTGTCAGCCATCATTTTTATTTCTTCAGCTTCGCCAAAAACTTCTGTCTGGCTTTGGCCACTTTGGGGGCGACGACAGCCATGCAATAGGGCTGGTAAGGATTATTGGTAAAGTATTCCTGATGATAGGCCTCCGCCGGGTAATAGACCGGAGCAGTCGTGACTTCAGTGACAATCGGATCACGCCAGATTCCTTCCGCGGTCAGATCGGCGATGACTTGTTCGGCAATCGCTCGTTGATCTTCCGAGTGATAAAAAATTGCCGAGCGATACTGACTGCCCACGTCTCCACCTTGGCGATTGAGCGTAGTCGGATCATGAATCGTAAAGAAGACTTCCAGCAATTCTTTGAATGTGATGACTTGTGGATCGAAAGTGATTTGAACGGCTTCCGCATGGCCGGTGTCTTCATAACAAATCTGTTTGTAAGTTGGGTTCAGCGTGCGGCCGCCCGTGTAACCGGATACGACTTGGTCAACTCCGCGCAATTCAGTGAAGACGGCTTCCAGACACCAGAAACAGCCGCCCGCCAATGTTGCAATCTCTTTGTTTGTTTCCATGGCTCAAAGTTTACCATGCCGTTAGAGTGAGTTTGCAGACAGTTGGCGGCTTGCAAAACTCTGGACGATGCCTGATTCTCGGGGCCGTTAAGCAAACTCTCCAAACCCGTTTCAAACCTATGCGATTTTCAAACAAGATTGCTGTTGTCACTGGCGGCGGCGGTGAAATTGGCCGAGCTACCGCCAGACGATTGGCCAGCGAAGGCGCAACTGTCGTCATCGCAGACCTGAGCCTGGAACTCGCCGAGCAAACTGCTGATCAGATCGGCGGCAATGCTTGGGCCTGGCGAACTGATGTTGCTCAGCGAGATCAGGTTCAAGTGATGACGGACGAAGTTTTGCGGCGACACGGGCGAATTGATGTGCTTTGCAACATCGCAGGCATTGCGCCGCCAGCACCGTTTCTGGAAACGACCGACGAAAGTTGGGACGCGACAATTGATGTGAACCTAAAAGGTGTCTTTTTCTGCTCGCAGATTGTCGCGCGAGCTATGGTCGCTGGCGGAGTGAAAGGCAACATCGTCAACATGGCTTCAACCAACGGCTTGGTTGGTGAAGTCGGCCTTGTCGCTTACAACGCGTCAAAATTTGGAGTGGTCGGATTGACGATGACGGTGGCGATTGAACTGGCATCGCATGGAATTCGCGTCAATGCAGTTGCGCCCGGAATGATCCGCACCAAACTTTCCCAAGCTGTGCTTGAAGCTGACCCGGAACTGGCGCGAACTTATTTTCAGGATAAAATTCCGATGGCTCGGTTTGGCGAACCTGATGAAGTTGCTGCGGCTGTGGCTTTCCTGGCTTCTGATGATGCCGGATTTATTACCGGTCATTCGCTAGTGGTTGATGGAGGTCAACTTACGTTTTGATGCAAAAAAGGTGACAGTGCTTGGCTCATCCAGAGCCATCTGGCATCTGGCAGTAAAGTTCCGTCCCGACAAAGCTAGTCAGATCAACCATTTTGAGTTTTTACCTCGCACATTTTCATGGAATAAAGCTTGCTCTTCGTTAGCAATCTCCCTTTCAGATCGAAACCAATAGCTTGTAATTTTTAGACCGCTTGAGAAGAATGACGCTCTAGTGGATCGTCCGTCTAAATGCCTGATGGTGCTTCATCCTTCAGGGAAACCAATTTTGCAAACATCGAAAGGGGAGTTGAAGTTTTCATGAAAAAGAATCTGTTCAAGGTATCAACCTTTTTTATCTTTTGTGCTCTGTTCTTTGCGTTTGGCCTCAGAGGTGCGCGCGTTAGCGCGGATTCTGGAGGCCCGGTTCCTAGTCGTACGGGCGCCCCAGGTGAACAAACCTGTGCAATTGCCCAATGTCATATTGGCACGCCCGTCAACACAGGAGGCGGCACGCTAACAATTAGCGGAATGCCGGCCAATTATGTTCTCAACCAGAATTACACCATCACGATTACGCTGAGCCAAGGTGCGCGGGTACGTTTCGGTTTTGAGGCTACAGTGATTGACGATACAGGGAAAGCGGCGGGAACGATTACGGTAACGGACACTAGTCGCACTAAATCGTTTCCTGGAACGGTTGGTGGGAATCTAAGGCGTTATATCAGTCACACCGAAAACGGGAATTCGGGATCAAATCAGGCTACATGGACTTTTCGTTGGACAGCGCCGGCAACGGCGGTTGGCCGTATCACTTTGTATGTGGCGGGCAATGCAGCAAATAACAATGGCTCGGCTGACAGTGGAGATTTGATCTATACCACCAGCGCCAGCTCTCAAGCTCCGGTCGCGCTCGCGTCTGTGGCGACGGTTTCATCGGCGAGCTTTGCGCAAAACGTCGCACTGGCTCAGGACATGATCGTCTCGGCATTCAGCGCCGTGGCCTTGTCGCAAAACGTGGCAGTTGCTTCGACGACCCCTCTGCCGACGCAGTTGGATGGAACTGAAATCGAAGTGCGGGATTCCACCAACACCACACGCAAAGCTGGTCTGTTTTTTGTGGCTCCCAGCCAAATCAATTATTGGATTCCGGCGGGAACCGCAAATGGAATCGCGACGGTAACGGTGAAGCGTAACGGCACCGCGGTTGCGGAAAACACCGTGACGATAGAAAGCACCTCACCTGGAATCTTTACCGCCAACACATTTGGGACAGGCGTGCCTGCGGGGTTTGCGATTCGAGTGGTTGGCACGGCTCAAACTCAGGTCTCGATTTATAGCTCTCAAAATGGACAACCAGTTGCGACTCCAATTGATCTGGCTACGGGGGACGTTTATTTGATCTTGTACGGAACAGGGGTCAAAGGCGCAGCCGCTAACGCAGTCACTGCGACTATCGGAGGGACTTCGACGCCAATTCTGGGGTTTGCTGCCACCTCTGAATATGTCGGGTTGGATCAAGTCAACGTGGGCCCGATTCCGAAATCGCTGATTGGACGTGGTAATGCAGATGTCGTTCTGACAGTTGCCGGAAAAACCGCGAATACGGTCAGCATCAACATCAAATAACTTTTCTTTCTGCCATCCCGGCTGTGGAATCTTTTCAAAGTCGGGATGGCAACATCAGTAAAGCAAGTACAAATACTAGTGACACGTCACCCCAGCAAACAAATCGGGCACGAATACGCGGGTGTTGTTCGTTGAGATGGAAAGTTCCATCTTGGTCTTCAGCATCCGCGCATCCGTGTCCTGTTTGTTCTTTTTAGTTCGATCGAGTTTGTCTATCCCCAGAATCAGCTTCAGTTGCGTTGTACGTTATTCAAAGTTGGTGTTAGTTGGTTGAAGGACTGAGTTTTGAAACAGTCTATTCAGCCTACTGCCTCCGTCTTTACCAACAAAAAAATCGGGCTTTCAAGCCTGAATTACGAAAGGACACTATGAAGAGAACAGCAGGATTTATTTTATCGCTCACTGCCCTGGTCGTACTGGCCATTTCGGCTTCTGCCGAAACGGTTTCGACAGGGCTGATTCTAAGTCCGGCGAATGAAAACCCGCCGATTGCTGGATTAAACGCCCAAGGCGCATTTCAAATTACGGTTGTGGTCACGCGCGATACCAGTGGCGCGATCACAGGTGGGACCGTGCGATTTGTGGGAAATGCAGTTTTTGCAGGAGCCGCAACCGTGACGGGGCTTCACATTCACGAAGGCGCGGCAACTGCTAACGGTCCCGTTGTGATCAACACGGGTATCAGCAATGCCAGTCCTGTGACCTTGGCTGCTGGTTCGGGAATTTTCGATTATAACGTAACCGTTACAGATGCTGCATTGCTGGGTAGGTTGCTGAAAAATCCTACGGGCTTTTATGTCAATTTGCATACGTCGGTGAACGCTGGTGGAGCGATTCGCGGCCAGTTGGTTCGCTTTGAAGAGCGCCTGGTTCAAACGGTCACAATGACGAATGACAAGGAAGTTCCTCCTGTTACGAATCAGCCGGGGAACGCCGTCGCCACGATTACTTCCAGTCCAACACGCGACGACAAAGGAGCCATCACAGGTGGCACGGTTACTTTCTCTATGCAGTACAACTTTGATGCTGCCGCGAATTTGACCGGTCTGCATATCCACGAAGGAGCCGAGGGAGCCAACGGCCCGGTTGTCATCAACACAGGTGTTGGCGGAGCGACTAACACGATAGCGTTGGCCAATGGCAAAGGCTCTGCAAATTTCACCGTGCCTGTCATCACCGCCGCCCAGCTTGGAGCTTTGCAGCGAATGATTGCCAATCCAGCAGGCTTTTATGTCAATGTGCATACCAGTGTGAATGCAGGTGGCGTGGCTCGCGCACAGCTTTCGGCTCTCAGTTCAACCCCGCCGATCATCCAGTTTTCAGACACTTACTTTTTGCCAACCGGTAACAGCGACGCTCCTGTGAAGATGCTAGCCACCGGAATTGATCTGGGAACGTCAGCGGTCATTAATGGAACTACCGTTATTCCTGTTCCTGACCTGACAACTGGCTACGTTACCGTCAACATTCCAGCTGCGTTGCGTTCAACAGCGGGAGTTCTGTATGTTCAAGCCCGTAATGGACAAGGCTTGATGTCTACGCCAGTTCAAATTGTCGTCGCAGATAACGCCAATGTGAACACTGTTTCAGGAACAACTGTTGATGCTGCAAAATTCGGCACATCCAGTGTTGCTCCCAATTCGATTGCTGCGTTGTTTGGAACCAAGCTGGCTTCGACTACGGTGGCGTCGACGGCCACTCCACTGCCGTTTACGTTAGATGGCACGTCAGTGTACGTCAATGGAGTTTCCGCCCGCTTGTTCTTAGTCTCTGTCGGTCAGGTGAACTATCTGGTTCCAGAAGGGACACCGGCAGGTCCCGCGCAAGTCGTTGTTGTGGCGAAGGATGGAACGGTTACGCGCGGGGTGGTGAACGTCACGCCTTCAGCGCCCGGCATTTTCACTCGCCTGGCGAACGGTTTAGGCGCACCGGCTGCAGTGGCCGGCCCGGATGGGGTAAACTTCCCAACGCTGATGAGTAACGCGGATGGAACTGCGGTCACGATTGATGCGGGGAATTACGTGATGCTCTTCGGCACTGGCTTCCGCTACGCATCGGGAGCAATGACGATGTCAATTGGCGGAACGGCTGTGACGCCAATTGGTTTCTCAGCTCAAAGCCAGTTCGCCGGTTTGGATCAGGCCAACGTCCAAATTCCAGCGGCTATGGCTGGAAAAGGCGATGTGGATCTGACCTTGACCGTTGATGGCAAAGTCAGCAACACCGTAAAGCTGAAAATTAAATAAATTGGTAGCTGGAAATCGGTTCTCGGTGGTCAGCTATCACTGACCACCGGCAACCGATTGCCGGAAACCGATACTCAATGCAGAAACACCGCTTTTACGCTCCTCAATCTCAAATCTTCGATCACCAAATTACGCTTTTAGCCGACGAAGCGCATCATCTAGCAAAGGTACTTCGTCTAGGTGAAGGTGAACGAGTGTTTGTCTTCGATGGTGAAGGAGCAGAGTGGGAATGCGAAATTGTCCGCGTCAGCAAGCATGAAACTGAATTGGCGATCTTGCGGCTGTTGTCTGATTCGGTGGAATCTCCGCTGCATCTGACATTGGCTCAGGCGTTGATCAAAGGAGACAAGTTCGATTGGGTGGTTCAGAAAGCCACGGAGCTTGGGGTGACACGCATCGTTCCTTTGATCACTGAGTTCAGCGATATCAAACGTGCGGAAGAACGCGCGGAGAAAAAGATGGAGCGCTGGCAGCGAATTTCGTTGGAAGCGTTGAAACAGTGCGGGCGTCGGCGTCTAGTTGAAATTGCCGAACCTGTCAGTTTTGCTCACTTTTGTGAATTTTCCTCGTCTCCCAGCCTGATCTTTTCCGAAAAGGGAGGGCGGAATCTGCGCCAGCTTGCCGCAGCTTTGAATCAGGCGACACGAGTCAATGTTTGTGTTGCTTCCGAAGGAGGTTGGAGCAACGCTGAATTGCAAAAAGCCGAAACCCACAACTTCATTGCTGTGCACTTGGGGCAAAGAATTCTGCGGACGGAAACCGCCGCGATTGTCGCCGTTGCGCTAGCTCAACACCTGTTTGGTGATCTGCGCTAAGTGCTTTCCTGTTATTTCCTCTTCTTTTTCTCCGTCTCACCTTCTTCAGTTCGATATGCTTTGTGTGCCAATTCCAGGTGTTCATGCATGGCCGCTCTGGCCTCGCCCGGTTTATGCGAGCGAATGGCGCGGTAGATTCGCTGGTGCATTTCAACTGATTCCTTGAAATCGTGAGCGCGTCCGATGGTATCTCGTCGCCGGTCATACATGACTGCAGAAACCATTTCGACCAGCGTCGCCAGAATCGGATTCGCAGAAGCGGCAGCAATAGCGCGGTGGAATCGAATGTCGTGAATCAAATACTGCTGTGGATTGTCCAGCGTGGCATACATCTCGGTTACTTCTTCGGCAATCGTTGCCAGGTTTTCAGCCGTCGCGCGTTCCGCAGCCAACCCCGCAACTTGAACTTCCAACACTCTGCGCGCCTCGAACATTTGGTCGAAGGTCAGTCCGTGAAGCTCGGCCAGCAGGCTTAACTGTTCGCTGTCGAGTGATGGTGGGCCGTCAGCAATATATGTTCCGGAGCCATGTTTGGCCCGCAGTACTCCGTGCGCTACCAGCATGCGTAATCCGGCGCGAATGCTGGGGCGACTAATTCCAAGTTGTTTGGCCAATTCGCGTTCGGCAGGCAAACGGTCTCCGGGATGCAATTGTCCGCTGCTGATCAATGCGCGGATTTGCTCAACGACCTGTTCAGCCGTGGGGCCATTGCGCGAGATTACTGGCTCAGATGAAATTGTGGTTTTCGTCTTTAGCATTTTTGGTTGTTCAAGAGGCAATACCAATTGGTTGCCAATTTTCTGCCTGCGGCCATCTTCTTCAGGATCACAAAACTGTCAAGATTTCATTGAAAACACTGTGTGTCATGAAATTTGAAACGCCTGGGCTCAGAAGCTTGACGCTGTTTTTTGTCGCGTGCTATAAGCTCGCCGTTCCCATCGAGTGGTAAAACCAATTCACATTCTCGTAACCAAACAATCAGGAGGATTTCCGTCATGCCTTCCAACAAGCGACAGCTTCTTCAGTCGTTTTTCGCATTGCTCTTTGCATTGGTACTCATTGGACAAGCAAAAGCGCAAACTGTGACCGGAACAGTTTCCGGTTCGGTAATGGATTCTACCAACAACGCCATTGTTGGCGCGACAGTGACTCTGGTCAACGAACGCACCAGAGATGTGCGCACTGCTTCAACCAATGACTCCGGAGATTTTCGCTTCACGGCAGTGCTGCCCGGAGCATACACCGTCAAAGTCGAAGCCAAGGGATTCAGCAGCTTTGAACGGCGGGGCAATGTGTTGACAGCCAACGAACATCTTTCGGTCGGCGAACTGGCCATGAAAGTTGGTGCAGTGACGGAAACGGTGACGACTGTCGCCGAAGGCACTCCTGTCCAAACAGAAAGCGTCGAACATTCGGCGTTGGTAACTTCCAAACAGCTTGAGTTGATTTCGCAACGCGGACGCGATGTGACTTCGCTGCTGAAAATTCTTCCCGGCGTTTCGTACGGCGGCGAAAGCGAATCCGCGGGCGGTGGATTTGGCAGCGGCATTCCGAACGTCCAAGGCGGGCGTAACACCTGGAACACACTGAACGTGGATGGCGTTCGCGGAAACGATTTGGGATCGCCCAGCACTTTCAGCAGCACGGTTAATTTCGATGCCATCGGCGAAGTAAAAGTCTTGCTGAACGGGTATCAGGCGGAATACGCCAGCAACGCTTCCGCCAACGTCAATATCGTCACCAAATCCGGTTCCAGCCAATACCACGGCGGCGGTTATTGGTACAGGCGCCACGAACAATTCAACGCCAACAACTTTTTTAACAATAACACGCTGTTTACGTCGCCACTGACAGGCAAGACCACCACAGTTCCCAAACCCCGGTATCGGTACAGCACGCTTGGAGCAACGATTGGCGGTCCGGTTTGGTTGCCGAAAGTCGGCGACAAGATCAAAGACAAGCTATTCTTTTTCTATTCGTTTGAAGATTCGCAAACATTGAACCCGCAAGCTCTGCGACAAGTCACGATGCCGACTGACCTGGAACGCAAGGGCGATTTTTCAAAATCCTTTACTTCGTTGGATAGCACGGGCAAGCCTGTGCCGTTGTTCATTCGCGATCCAACGAAAACCGGAAATTGCAGCGCGACAGATCAAACAGCTTGTTTTCCGGGCAATGTCATTCCGGCGAACCGTTTGAACAAGAACGGCCAGGCGTTGCTGAGCGTCTTTCCACTGCCGAACGCCACCGACTTGAGCATTACCAAGGCTCAGTACAATTATATTTATCAGGAAAGCATCAAGGTGCCGAAGCGGCAGAATCTGTTCCGCACGGATTATCGTCCCTCAGCCCAGGACAGTTTTTATGTGCGCGGTTCGATGTGGTACGCCGACAACCAGGGCATCGCTGTTCCAGCAGGAACGGCTAACTGGGG
>DAOMFR010000064.1:0-20880 GCA_035429885.1 Blastocatellia bacterium | reverse complement strand
ACTTACACGCGCGGAGCGCACAGCCTGAAGGCAGGTGTTTACGGCGAACGCGCGCGAAATTACGAAGGCGCGACTTCAACGTTCGCTGGCGCGTATACATTCACCAACGACACGAACAACCCACTCAACACCACTTACGCCTATGCCAATGCCGTGCTGGGCAACTTCACTCAATACAGTGAATCCGACACGCGGCCCAGCGGTGAAGGCCGCCAAAGTCTTTTCGATTTCTTCGCCCAGGATTCATGGAAAGCGACGCGTCACTTGAGCGTTGAATTCGGCGTTCGGTTTGGGTGGTACAACCATTGGTATCAAGACACCAATAACGCCGCCGCGTTTTCGCTGGATCGCTACAGCAAGACGAAGATCGCGCAGTTTTACCAAACAGGGTGCGCGGTCGCGACGCCTGCAGGAACGACATGTTCCGGAGCCAATCGCCGCGCGCGTAATCCGATTACAGGCGAATTACAGCCTGCGCTTTTAATTGGCTCGTTCATTCCCAATTCCGGCGACCCTTACAGCGGAATGGTTTTGAACACCGACACCAGTTATGCGCGTGGATACAGGAAGCAGGAACCGATTCAGGTGCAACCGCGCTTTGGATTTTCGTGGGATGTGTTTGGCAATGGCAAAACGGCTTTGCGCGGAAGCGTAGGCGTGTTTAGCCAAACTCGCGTCAGCGCGAACGCCATCTGGACAGACGTTTCGCGCAATCCGCCAATCACCAACACGCCGCGACTTTTTTACGGCAATATGGATTCGCTGCTTTCTTCCAAAGGTACGTTGTTCCCCAGTGGTGTCGCTGGATTTGATCTGAATAGTCCCACGCCAACGACGTACAACTTCTCGCTTGGCGTGCAGCATGATTTGGGCTTTGGCACGGTTGTGGACCTTTCTTACGTTGGTTCGCAAAGCCGCCATCTGCAACAGGCGCGCAACATTAACCAGATTCCCTATGGCGCGAACTTCGCAAAAGCCAATCAAGATCCCACACGATTCCCGGGCGGAGTTGTACCGGATTGCGATGCGACGATTTCGCAGGCATACAAGGATGCTGGGTTGTGCTTTGATGGATCAAAAGCATTGCCAAACGATTTCCTCCGACCATTCCCCGGTTTTGGTGGAATCAACTATTACGAAAACGGTGGTTTGTCGAATTACAATGCTCTGCAAGTCGCGGTCAATCGTCGCTTCACGCGTGGATTGCAATTCGGCTTGGCTTACACCTATTCGAAGACCATGGATTACGGAGACGACGACCGCACGACCTTGGCAACGTATCGTCCATTGCGAATCTGGAATTACGGACGAGCCGGGTTCGACCAGACACACGTTCTGGTCATTAACTACACGTATGATCTGCCGCAAGCCAGTCGTTTGTGGAATAACGGAGTGGTCAAGTCGCTGTTCGACAACTGGCAGGTTTCGGGCATCACGGCGTTTGCCAGTGGCACTCCGGGCGGAATCGGATTTTCGACAACTACTGGCGCGGACATCACCGGTGGAGGCGATGGCGCGCGCGTGGTGATGGTTGGCAATCCGACGCTTGCAGAAGGTTCGCAAAAGCCCGTTACTCAAAGCAATGGTTTGATCGGAACTGTGCAGTGGATCAATCCTGCTTCTGTTGCGTTGCCGAGCAAAGGAAACTTCGGCAACGCCCCGAAAGATGTCTTCCGCAATCCTGGCACGAATAATTGGGACATTTCGCTGTTCAAGAAAATTCCGCTTAAGAGCGAAAGTCGCTATTTCCAATTGCGCTGGGAAATTTACAACGCGTTTAACCACACGCAATTTTCCGGGATTGATGCGACGGCTCGTTTTGACGACAACGTCACTTCGGCAACCTACAAACAGCAAATCAACACACGCTTCGGGCAAGTCACGTCCGCTCGAAGCGCGCGCGTGATGCAGGGATCATTGCGATTTACCTTTTAACCTCCGCGTCACCCCGTGGATCCTGTTGATTTTTCGCAGGCTCCACGGGGTTGAAGATTATTTTATGAAACGATTGATACTGTTGGGGCTGCTGTTCTGGTGCGGAATGATCACCTTGCCTTCGGCGTCAGGTGTGAGCGCCGCGCAAATGCGCCGACCAAACATCATTCTCATTCTGACGGATGATCAGGGATATGGTGATGTTGGACGGCACGGCAATCCGATTTTGCAAACTGCCAATCTGGATCGATTGCACGATGAATCCGTTCGCTTCACGGACTTTCACGTAAGCACGACTTGCGCACCGACGCGTTCGGCTTTGTTGTCCGGACGACACGATTTCAAAAATGGAATCACGCACACAATTCTTGAGCGCGAACGGATGAGTTTGAAGACCACCACGATCGCTCAGGTGCTGAAAACGGCTGGTTACACAACGGGTATATTCGGCAAATGGCATTTGGGTGATGAACCCGCTTATCGTCCCAACCGCCGTGGCTTCGACGAAATGTTCATTCACGGTTGCGGAGGCATTGGCCAAACTTATCCGGGAACATGCGGCGATGCTCCGGGCAATTCTTATTTCAATCCAGTCATTCTGCATAACGATAAATTTGAAACGACGGACGGATATTGCACGGATGTGTTTTTCGGCCAGGCAATGCAGTGGATGAAATCGGTGAAAGGGCGTCGCCCATTTTTCGCTTACATTACGCCCAATGCTCCGCACGCGCCGCTAAATGTTCCTGAAGCTTACGAAAGACTCTATGCCGGTAAATTGCCGCAGGACAAAGCCGGAAAAAATGCCGCGAAGTTTTTTGGCATGGTTCACAACATTGACGACAACGTAGGCAAGTTGCTGGCAATGTTGAAAGAGCAGGGAATCGAACAGGACACGCTGCTGATTTTCATGAACGACAACGGTGGCACCGAAGGCGTGCGCGTCTGGAATGCGGGAATGCGTGGCAGCAAAAATACTCCATACCTGGGCGGCACGCGCGCGATGAGTTTTTGGCGCTGGCCTGGAACGTTGAAGCCAGCGGCGACGGATGCTCTGGCGGCCCATGTAGATGTGTTTCCGACGCTGGTTGAACTTGTGGGAGCGAAGCTCTCCCCCAGCGTGAAGGCTCAAGTTGAAGGGCGCAGTCTTTGGCCAGTGCTGAAAAATCCCAAGGCCGACTGGCCGGATCGAATTTTCATACGTCACATTGGGAGATGGCCGAAAGGGACGAACCCAAATGAATTCAAATATGTGCAAGTCAGCGTCCGCTCCAAACGATGGCATTTGGTCAACGACAGCAAGGACAACATCAAACGCTGGGCGTTATACGATCTGCAAACTGATCCTGGCGAACTGACAGATGTCGCCGGTCAGCATTCGGATGTTGTTCAGAAACTGGATGCGGCTTATGACAAATGGTGGGCGGAGGTGCAACCGATGTTGGTGAATGAAAACGCCCCGCAACCGGCTGTGAATCCTTATCACGAACAATACTGGAAACAATATAACGGCCCTGGCCCAAACAATGTACCGCCTGGAACCAAGGCCGGAAGTAAATGAAGCGTCAGTCACAGTTTAAGCTGACTTGGCCTCCGCTTCTGTGTGACTGTTTGAAGCAGGGCGCTGAAAGGAAGAAAGCAATGCCATCACAGCTACCACCAGATTGGCGACAATCACGGGCGGAGCTTTGATGATCAAGCCATATCCAATCCACAAAACTGCCGCCACTGCCTGTGTGCGGCGAAGCATCACAGGCTGGCGGCAAAAATAGGAAATGGCAAACACTGCTGTTGCCACCCAGCCAATCCACTCAAGCATGATGGCCCTCCGCAGTTCCCGCAGTTCGCGTAAACGATTTCGGAGGCAATGTGCGAATTGTCAGCCAATCAGTTTTGACTTTGTCCCATTCCTGAATTTGCAGCCCGTGCGATTCAAACAGCATTCGTATGCTGGCCGGATCGGTTAAGCCTACAATTTCTTCCAGCACGGGAATCAGCGGACTCAAGGCGTCTTCGCTCAAAATTGTGCGCTTGGCGATGGGCGTCAGGTATTTGTTTTCTGAAACGGCCACGGTGAATCCGTCGCAGCGGTTGACGTGCAGCATCACGTGGACGTCCGAGCTGCCATCGCCGACATAGACAACGTGGTCGGGACTAAGTTGAAGCTCTTTTTGTAATTCATCCAACACGGCAACTTTGCCGTAGCCGGCGGGAACCCGGATGATGGATTCGATTTCGCCAGTTGTTTGATGATAGCGAAAGCGTGTGCCAAAGATGTGATCCGATGGCACGATGCCTTCCAGCGCGGATTGGACGACTTCCTCTGGTGCTGCTGAAATCACGTAGAAACAAAATTCATGCCCGGCAATTCCATTGCATAAAATTTGAGGCAATAGGTTGATGTTTTGTTTCAGCCGTATGCGCTTGCCCACTTCGATTAAGTGTTCGCGGCGCACCTGTCGGAATTCCGGATCGTGCAATAACAGGTAAGCGAGTTCGCCGCCCTGCTGCACCAAGTTGATGCGCGCCATTCCAGCAACGCGTTCTTCAAAATCAGCGATGCCGAGTAATTCGCTCAGCACGAACCCGGAATCGTTGAAACTCAATGTCTGATCAAAGTCGCTAGCAAATAGATATTTTTTCATAATGGTACCTCCATCAATGACAGTCTATTGTGACTGCCACTGAAAACCGATGTTAGCTCACTGAGGTTAAATCGGCTTTCAGGCGGCAAAGTTTTAATAAACGAGTCACTGCTGTCTGATCGGTGTGCAACTTCGATGCCGCATGCTGAAAACGGCAATTTCGTCTGGCTGAAACGTTTACGGGGCAATAGTTTCAGTAAAACGTCGTGCCTCTATTGGAAGCTATGACGTGGCTGGAAAAGCTGCGGAAATGTTGCTTTCAGCACACTGGCTGACACAATTGTCTTAGTGGCGGCGGCAATAAAACCAGTTAGCGCGATCACAAACGGGGGCGAAAACCTCAGTGCTTTTGTTTCCAACCCAACTCTTCCGCAATGTGAGCGATCATTTGTTCTTCTTCGTGAATGACTTCGTGGCCCCACAAACGCCCATAAAGCGCATGGGCAATCTGGTTGCAGTGCAGCAGCAAATCTTTGCGGCTGTGTTCTTGTTCTTCCGTCGGCAAAGCTTCCAGCATCAATCGCGTCGCACGCAGCGAAGTTTCGAATAACTGCTCCGACGGTTTTTCCGCCAACCATTGCATCAACCGTTGATCCGATTCACTGTCTTCGGCAATGCCGCGCATTCTGGCGATCTTTGTAATGGCGTTGCGATGCTTGTCTGTAATTGCTCCACTTGCCCAAGCCACCTCTACCAACGGCAACATATGCAATAACTCTACCGTTTCTGAGGAATATCCCAGGTCCTGCAACGCGGCGAGAGCGTCATCGTCTTTCAAGCCTGTAATTTCAGCCAGCCGTTGCCGATCAGCTTCACGGAACTGTCGTTGATGAATCTTTTCGATCAGTTCCTGCTCCTGTTTGCGAAAGTATTCTTCTTCAAGCCAATGTTCGCGGTCAGCAAAAATGTTTTTTTCGGACATAACGCACCTCCTTGTCAGGTGTTGAATTGAGAAAAGGGAGAGACGTCTGGCGGATGGCGTCTTAAGCTGCTGAAATTGAAGCAAATGAAAGCATTTAGCACAAGGCGAAGCTCTGTTCAGCAGGCGATTGCATGTGCCAGTGCCAAGTTTGACAAAGCAAAATGCGGTCGTTAAAGTCCAATTTTTCGCACTCAAGACCACATTCACCTATCAAACACCTTATGACTGGAAACGAAGTACGCAGCATCTTTCTGAATTATTTTGCCAAGCAAGGCCACAAGATCGTCAAATCTTCTCCTTTGCTGCCCGCCAACGATCCGACGCTGTTGTTTACCAACGCCGGAATGAATCAGTTCAAAGACGTTTTTATCGGCGCCGAAACGCGCGAGTACAAACGCGCGACCACGTCGCAAAAGTGCATTCGCGCAGGTGGCAAGCACAACGATTTGGACGAAGTCGGCAAAACGGCACGTCACCACACGTTTTTCGAGATGCTCGGCAACTTCTCTTTCGGCGATTATTTCAAGGAAGACGCCATCAAATTCGCCTGGGAATTGTTGGTTGACGAATACAAACTTGATCCGACACGGCTGTGGTTTTCGGTCTTTGAAGGTGACGCTGACGTTCCCGCCGATGACGAAGCGGTTGAGCTTTGGGTCAAAGTGGGCGCGCCCCGTGAACGCATTCTGAAATTCGGGCGCAAAGACAACTTCTGGCAGATGGGCGAAACCGGGCCGTGCGGGCCGTGTTCAGAGATTCATTACTACATGGGCGACAAGCCCGAAGACCCTGCGTTCAACAAAGCCGAATACGTCAATGGCGTAGGGGACGACACCATCGAGATTTGGAATCTCGTCTTCATGCAATACAACCGCAGCGAAGTCGCTCCCGGCCAATACAAACTCGACCCGCTGCCCGCGCCTTCGGTGGACACTGGCGCGGGGCTTGAGCGTGTTTCGGCCGTGTTGCAAGGCGTCAAGACGAATTACGATACCGACCTGATCAAGCCGATCATTGAATTCACGGCGAAGCTTGCGGGCAAAGAGTACAAAGCCGAAACGCAGGAAGGGTTTGCCATGCGTGTTGTCGCCGACCACGCACGCTCGACCGCTTTTGCCATCGCGGATGGGATTCTGCCTGGCAACGAAGGGCGCAATTATGTTTTAAGAAAGATCATGCGCCGCGCCATTTACAACGGGCGCGAGAACCTGGGATTCAAGGGCGAGTTTTTCTATCAGGTTTGCCAGTTCGTGATTGATTTCATGAAAGATGCGTATCCGGAACTGGACGCGCAGCGCAGCTACATCGAAAAGATGGTGCGACTGGAAGAACAGCGATTCGGCACTACACTGACGGTTGGGTTGAAAAAACTCCAAGAGCTAATGGAGAAAGAACAAATCGGAGTTACCACTTCTGCTACTACAAGCTACATTGCCCCTGGCACCATTAATACGCTTGATCTTGCTAGGCTGTATGATACTTATGGCACTCCTATTGACTTGATGTATGTCGTGTTAAAGCTAGATAGAAGAAAAGTGCCAGAAGGTGCGGGCATCGCTAATTGGAGAATCTATCGTGAGAGCGAACCTCCCATAGATATTGAGGATATTTCTGAAGAAGAATTCAGGCACAGGATCGAAGAGGAATTATCTGAATTGCAACAACAAGGCGCATCAGAAAAAGCGGCGGCTAAAAACTTAGCCAAGTCCGCTTACATTGCATTGCAGCGCCGTCACGATACCAGGACGCAATTCAAGGGCTACGAAGCCACGCAAATTGAAGGTGCAAAAGTCGTGGCTCTGATCAAGGGGGACGACAGCGTTAGTGCTTTGAATTCAGGCGACGAAGGCGAAGTTGTTCTGGATCAGACACCGTTTTATTCCGAAAGTGGCGGACAGGTTGGTGATATTGGCGTGCTCACTTCTGATAGTGCAACGGCGATTGTTTCTGACACTGTTTCTCCCGTGCAGGATTTGCGAGTTCACAAAGTCAAAGTCGAGAAGGGAAGCTTGAACGTTGGGGATTCTGTGACGGCGCAAGTGGATGTCGAAAAGCGCGATGCCACTCGCCGCAACCACACCGCGACGCACTTGATGCACGCGGCGCTGCGTGAAGTGCTGGGCACACACGTCAAACAGGCGGGTTCGATTGTTGCGCCGGATTATCTGCGCTTTGACTTCTCGCACTACCAACCGCTGACGAACGCCGAAATCGAAGAGATCGAAAACCTGGTCAATTACCACATCCTTCGCAACGAGAAGGTGCAGACGGATGTGCTGGCGATTGAAGACGCGATGCGTTCAGGCGCGATGGCTTTGTTCGGGGAAAAGTACGGAGAAAAAGTTCGCGTGCTGACGGTCAATGGAGTGGAAGGAATTTTCTCCAAAGAACTCTGCGGCGGAACGCACGTCCGTGCAACGGGCGACATTGGCTCGTTCAAAATCGTCAGCGATGAAGCCATCGCTTCCGGCACACGCCGCATTCGCGCTGTCACTGGTCGCGGAGCATTTGAACGCTTCCAGCAATCCGAAACCCTGCTGGCCGAAGCCGCTGCGAAGATCAACGCTTCACCCGCCAAGTTGCCTAGTGAGCTTGAACGCCTGCAATCTCAACTTCGGGATCAGCAAAAAGAAATCGAGAAATTGAAGTTGAAGCTGGCGCAAGGCGGCGGAGGTTCCGACGACCAAGTCACTGACATCAATGGCATCAAGCTGCTGATTCGCAAAGTGGACGATCTGGGCAAAGAGGGCCGTCGCCAGTTGGCCGATTCGCTGACTCGCAAAATCGCACCTGGAGTTGTCGTCATCGCGGATGTGGTAGACGGCAAAGCTTCGCTGTTGGTGATGGTTTCAGCCGACGCCACTGCGAAAGTCAAAGCCGGTAACGTCATCAAACAAATCCCTGGCGCTCGCGGCGGCGGAAAGCCCGATCTGGCCGAAGGTGGAGTGGACACGGATAAGCTTGATGAAGCTTTGAATGTCTTGCCGCAAGTGATTGAGAAAATGTTGGCAGGCTAAATCGTGGATATGGGTATAAGCCGGAAAAACATCAGCCAAATTTGTTGCCTGCTTTGTGCAAGTTTCATCCTATTCACTGATGTCGCATTGGCTCAAACCAAAAAGTCCAACGCGCCGACTCAGGCTTCAACAAATACGACGAAGCCAAAGAACGGTTTAGAATCTACTGCCATCAGGAAGGTCGAACCGGAATATCCTCCAATTGCAAAAGCCGCGCGAGCTTCTGGGAACGTCGAAGTTGAAGTGCAGATTGATGAAAACGGTAATGTTGTTTCTGCGAAGCCTATTTCCGGCCATCCCCTTCTTCGCGCCGCAGCAGAAGCTGCCGCTCAACAATGGAAATTTAAGCCTGCAAAATTAGGTGAAACGCGGGTCAAGGTTGAAGGTGTGCTTACTTTCAATTTTGCGCTGGATAAGACTGATCCGAAAACCAAACGAGCGGCAAAGGCTGACCCCGCAGAAGAGCTTTGCGATCAAGCATACAAGCTGAGCCAAGAGGGCCGCTACGAAGAGGCGATTGTGAAATTTCAAGCCTCTTTGCGTCGTAAACCAGATTACGCTTGGGCTCTTTACAACCTGGGTATGGCGTACGTGAAAGTTGAACGGTACGCCGATGCCGAATCATCCTGTGCAAATGCTCTGAAAATTCGCACCGCCGAGCTTAAACTTGAAGGCGACGGTGAGCAGGATATGATTTACGAAGATTCAATGATTTGTTTGGGAATAGTTGAATCTCTTACTGGCAGATACGATGAAGCAATCGGCCATTTCAGGAAGGTTAGCGAGCTTGAAAAGAAGATGTTTGATGTGCGGGTTTACCTTGGAATGACGCTTAATGCCAAAGGCGATAACGAAGCGGCGATTCTGGCGTTGAAGGAAAGCATAGCGATCAAGCCAAGCGATACTGCTCTGTATTTGCTAGGTGATTCTTATCAGAAACTGGGTCAGTTCAAAGAAGCAGTTGACGTCTACCAACAGTGTCTGAAGCTTACAAGCGGGCCTTTACAAGTGATGTCCCTGCACGGACTTGGAATTGCGTCTTTAAGGCTTGGCGACAGGCAGGCCGCAATGAATGCGTATCAGTCTCTCAAAAAATTGAACAGCAACAGACTTGCCGAAGAACTCATGACGGAAATTAACAAATGAACAATCTCGTAGCCTCGAATTTAACTCATCATCCGGGACGAACTGCTGCCAGTGTTGTCGGCGTTGCCGTCGGAGTCGTTCTTGTTGTCTTAACCGTCGGCTTGGTTCGTGGAGCCTTGCGCGATCGTGGGCAGCGTGACGCCAACATCGGCGTGGAAATCATGTTGCGCCAAGGCGGGCAAGGGATTTCGCTGACTTCGGCGGATATGACCATTCCAGTTGAAGAAGCCGCGCTGATCCAATCGGTTCCAGGTGTCGCCGTGGCAACTCCGGTGGGACAGAACCTGCAAATGGGAGCCAGTGGCGGGTTGGGAATTCAGCAACTGGACGCCATTGATTTTGACCAGTTTATTAAGGCGACCAAGATTCACATTGTCAGCGGTCAACCGTTGCCTTCCTCTGGGAATGTCGCCATTGTGGACAGCAAATACATGTCGGATAAAAAAGCCAAGCTCGGCGACAAGATCAGATGGTCAGAGCAGGAATTAACCATTATCGGTGTTTACGAACCCGAAGCTGGCGCGCGCATCAAGATTCCTTTGGCGACGATGCAGCAGGCGCTTGGCACGCAGGGCAAATGTTCGATGATTTTCGTCAAGTGCGACGACCCGACTCAGCAGGAAGAAGTCGCTCGCCGCATCATTGAAAAATATCCGGACTACAAACCCATCTTCACACGCGATTTGCCGCAGCTTTTTGCCGAAGGGTTTTCGGCGTTTAACATCTTTCTGGATGTGGTCAAAGGATTGGCGACGGTCATCAGCTTGCTGGTGATTTTGCTGACGATGTACACAACGGTTGCGGAACGGACTCGACAGATCGGTATTCTGAAATCGCTGGGCGCGTCGAAACTCTGGATTGCCTGGACGTTTGAGAAAGAAGCCTTGTTGATTAGTTTGCTTGGGATCGCGGGTGGTTTGGTTTTCGCGATCATTGCCCGATTCTTTTTAGTCAACAATCTGGGGTGGAAGATCGAACTTGATCCGAGCACGATTCTCTTTGCCGCCGCCGCCGGTTTGATCAGCGGGTTGCTTGGGGCGCTATACCCGGCTTTGCGCGCCGCCAGCCAGGACCCGGTTGACGCTCTCAGTTACGAATAAACCTCCGAATCAGTGCCGCAACCGCTAGGGAGCGTCGTTGTCACGATGGCCTAACCATTAAAACTCGCTTCCTGCCCGTCGCGGTACTGACCTGCTTATGAAATCTCGCCTACTTGCTATCATTTCGGCCATTATTGGGCTTGCCCTTTTTGTTTACGTCATTCGACAAACCGGACTCGGAGAAATTGGTGAACGATTGCGCCAGCTCGGTGTTGGCTTTTTGCTGATTCTGGCAATTTCGGCATTCCGCTATCTGACGCGCAGCTTGTCGTGGCTGCGCTGCATACCTCCTGAAGATCGTCACATCGGATTTTGGACACTTTGGAGAGCGCGATTGGCTGGTGAAGCGATTGGCGATTTAACGGCTGGCCCGTTGGTGGCGGAACCGTTGAAAGCGTTGGTGCTGGGCGACAAACTTTCACTGGCTGCGCGCGTGTCGTCGCTGACGGTGGAAAACATCACGTACACGGTTTCAAGCTGCGTGATGGTTATGGCCGGAGCGATTGCTTTGTTAGCCAGTTTTGGACTGGCAGGATCGTTGCGTGTGGCCATGCTGGCCTCTCTGGCGGCTGTGGTTTTGGTGATTGTGAGTTCAGTGATTGTTATCGGGAGGCGCTGGAAGCTTGGCTCCGGATTGGCAATATTGCTTAGTCGCAAGTTGATTCATGATGAAGCCAAGCTAGCCAGGATTGAATCAAAGATAGTTCACCTGGCCGAGTTGGAAGAATACATCTTCGATTTTTTCGCCAAACGTCCGGCGGATTTCTTTCTGGTGATTCTATGTCAGATGTCGTTTCATCTGGCTGGCGTAACGGAAATTTTCGTGACGATGAGGCTGATTGGCGCTGACCTGAGCTTTGCCACGGCATTTTTGATGGAATCGGTGAACCGAGCGTTGAACATTGCGTTTGTGTTTGTTCCGGCAATGGTTGGAGTGGATGAGCTTGGCACACGTGAATTGGCGAAGGTGCTGGGATTCGATGGAAGTTTCGGCGTGGCGTTGGCCATTATTCGCAAGATCAGAATGTTTTTCTGGATCGGCGTCGGCCTGATATTTTTGGCGGCAGCGCGAAAAAAGAAATGAAGTATCTGATCGTTAACGCTGATGATTTTGGGCTGACGTCCGGCGTCAACCGCGCCATCATCGAAGCTCATACGCATGGCATTCTGACCAGTGCAACGTTAATGGCGAACATGCCTGCTTTTGAGCAAGCCGTGCAGTTGGCGAAAGAGCATCCGTCACTCGGTGTAGGCCTTCACTTCAACATTACACAAGGCTTTACTGTTGCTGCCGCCTCAACCGTCGGCAGCCTTTTGAATGAACACGGTGCGTTTTGCGGAACCAGTACGGCGCTGTTTCGCCGCTGGTTGGCAGGCAAGTTACAAGTTCGAGAAATCGAAATCGAACTTCGCGCTCAAATTGAAAAAGTTCTTCAAACGGGTTTGAAGCTCACTCACGTTGACAGTCATAAACATGCACATGCGTTGCCGCCGGTTTGTGATGCCATGGCCAACACCATCAAAGGTTACGACATTCAGGCTGTGCGATTGCCGCGTGAGCGCTGGCGCTTCGCCGGGTTCAACGCTCCAATAAAGTTGCTGACTCAAAACCTTGCCGCCGTTGGGTTGGCGCATCTTTCCCGAACAAGCGAAGGGAAATTCTTACGCTCCGGTGTTAAAACTACGGATGGCTTTTATGGACTGACACAAACAGGCTTTTGGAACAAACGCTGGTTACTGGAGCTGATTAGTTCTCTACCGCCTGGAGTCAGTGAATTGATGTGCCACCCAGGGCACAACGACAGGGAACTGGGGCAAGTGCAGACTCGGCTGACAGACTCCAGGCAAGTTGAATTTTCTTTGTTGACCGATCCGGATGTCATTTCGATTGTGGCTGAGGCCAATGTGAGATTAATAAACTTTGCTCAGTTTAAGCCTGACCTTGTCCATGGAGTTCTGTAAGCCGCTCCCCTCACGATCCCTCAACTCTAAATAATGATATGAGCTTTAAGCGAAATCGTTCACGGGATTAGGGGAGTAACTTACTTGGTCGGGAAAATTAATCTATGTTGCATTGACATAAAAGTTAATGTAGGTGTATAGCTGACTACGTTAGTAAGCTTCCTCACTTGTATGCAAAAGTAAAGCTTGCTGATAATCGCTTCCCACTAACAGTTCCGAATAAACTGACCTTTCCCCGAAAGGGAATTGATTCTGTGTGATGGGAAATGAAAAATACCACTTACTTAAAGCCCTCCTAAGTGTTTTTTTCAAAACCCATTAAACAATTTCTCAACACCTGTTTACGCCAACAAGGAGAATCGAAATGCGAATTTCGCGCAAGCTAGCACACTCATTGATGCTTATCTTTTCGCTCGTCGTTCTGTCGTCTGTCGCTTTGGCAGCAGACCCGGGATTACTGGTTCCGCCAACTTCAGAAGCCAGCGATCAGAAAGCAGGATCTCTGTTGTTCTACAACATCTACACCTCTGGTGCGACCAGCGGTAACACACAAAACACGCGCATCAACATCACCAACACCAGTGTCACATCGGCGGCCTTCGTTCACATGTTTTTTGTGGCGGAAGGTTGCTCGATTGCGGACAGCTACATCTGTTTAACAGCGAATCAGACAGCTTCGTTTCTGACATCTGACCTGGATCCGGGAACCACGGGCTACATCGTTGCCCTTGCTGTTAATGGCGTCACTGGTTTGCCGCAAGTTCACAACTGGCTGATTGGCGATGAATACGTCAAATTCACGTCAGGACATTCGGCCAATCTGGGTGCCGTAGCGTTTGCAAAACTGACCAATGACAACGTCGTCTCTACTGACGGTGTTTTGGCCGCTATATTCCTTGACGGTGTTCTGTTGGCTGGCAGCTACAACCGTGCACCACGCACATTGGCTTTGGACAACGTTGGAAGCCGTGCAGACGGCAACGACACGTTGGTCATCCTCAACCGCGTCGGTGGCAACTTGGGAACTGGGGCTGCGACATTGAGCTCGGTGTTTGGTTTGCTCTATGACGATGCAGAAAACTCGCTGAGCTTCTCGGTTTCCGGAAGCTGCCAATTGCGCAACAGCCTGTCGAACAACTTCCCGCGTACGGCTCCTCGTTTTGAGACGTTCATTCCGGCAGGCCGCACCGGCTGGCTCAAAGTGTTCAGCCAGAGCGATATCGCGATTTTGGGTTCGGCAATCAACTTCAACCCGAATGCCGCTTCCTCCGCAGGCGCGTTCAACAGCGGTCATAATCTGCATGCACTGACGTTGAGTGCAGCAGCGAATTACGTTATCCCGGTCTTCCCGCCAAGCTGCTAATTACAGTAATTGACGAAGAAGTCTGGTAAAGACAAAACCAAGAGGCGAGCTTTCAACGGCTCGCCTCTTAGTTTTGGCGCATCCGACTTAATGCTGTCTGCGAAAAGAGAAGATGTGTTTTTTTCTCCTCAACTATTGACTTCAGAAGTCGGTAAAAGTATCTTGCGCTTGTCTTGCAGGTTTTCCCTCGCATTACTCACATGAAAGCCTGCGAAATTTCCAATAGTTGGTAAAACTCAGAAATTTAAGATCGCTGGGAATGCTATTGCATACACTGCGATGCAATATCTGTAGCGTTACTCAACTGACATCTACCAGTTGTTTTGTGAGAAACCAGATGTCTTGCGTATGGATAGTCCACTGGTTTTTCAACATTTCAACCACATTCCAATAGGAGATATTCAAATGCGAACCTCACGTAAACTTACACACGCGCTGATGGCGATTTTCGCGCTGGTTGTTATGTCCTCTTTCGCGCTGGCCGCGGATCCAGGCCTTCCGTATCCGGCGACCGCTGAAGCGAGCGACCAAAAAGCTGGCTCAATCCTGTTCTACAACACCTATACTTCCGGTGCGACTTCCGGCAACACCCAGAATACACGCATCAACATCACCAACTCCAATTCGGCTGTTGGCGCGAACGCATTTGTTCACCTCTTCTTCGTTGCTGAAGGTTGCTCGATTGCGGACAGCTACATCTGCTTGACGCCGAATCAGACGGCATCGTTCCTGGCTTCCGACGTTGACCCTGGCGTCAGCGGATACCTCGTGGCTGTCGCCGTGGATGGTCGCTATGGTTGCCCGATCAACTTCAACTACTTGATCGGCGACGAATACGTGAAGTTCACCAGCGGTCACGCTGCCAACCTGGGTGCCGTTGCAATCTCTGCGATTGCCGCAACTCCCGTTGTTTGCGACGCGAATTCCGTGACCTCCCTCATCGCGTTTGACGGTGTGAACTACAATCAAGTTCCTGCCGTATTGGCATTGGACAACGTCGGCAGCCGCGCCGATGGCAACGACACACTGGTCATCATCAACCGTGCTGGCGGCAACCTGGGCATCGGTGGTTTCACGCTGAGCACGATCTTCGGTTTGTTGTATGACGACGCTGAAAACGTACTGAGCTTCTCGGTTTCCGGAAGCTGCCAGTTGCGCAACAGCCTGTCGAACAACTTCCCGCGCACAGCGCCGCGCTTTGAAACCTTCATTCCGGCTGGCCGCACGGGCTGGGTGAAATTCTTCCAACAGACTGGTGTCAACGGCATGTTGGGCGCAGCAATCAACCTGAATGCGAACGCAGCTTCCAGCGCCGGAGCCTTCAACGGTGGTCATAACTTGCATCACCTGACGCTGGCTGCCTTTAACAATACCAACGGTTACATTGTTCCGATCTTCCCACCGAGCTGCTAATAATAGCAATTGGACAAAGACAAATCAGAGAGGCGGGCTTTCAATGGCTCGCCTCTTTGATTTTCTGGTCACCAAAAGGTGGAAGCGCCATTTTTGACAAGCCTCAGACCGGCGCTTAAACTCCCTGCTTACTAACCCAATGCTTCCTTGCTGTAGGAGTCGCGCCGCTTGCCGGTTGTAAACCCATCGAACATTTTGACGAAACGTCGCCCGCTGATCGGCATCACCGAACGATTGAATACCGAAGACACCTTTTACTTGCGGCGTTATTACTCTGAAGCAGTTGAATCTGCCGGGGGAGTGCCGATCCATATTCCGCTGATTCCTGGCCGGGAATATCTGGTTGAGTTGTGTGAGCATCTGGATGGGCTGGTGCTTTCGGGCAGCAACAGCGACCTTGATCCTTCATTTTATGGCGAAGAGCCCCATCCAAAGCTTGGCCCTGTTTTTCCGGAGCGCGACCAGACGGATTTGATCTTGTTGGAATTGGCCGAAGCACGAGCTTTGCCAGTGCTTGCAATTTGTTTTGGGATGCAGTCGTTGAATGTCGCGCGCGGCGGAACATTGATTCAGGACATTGAATCGCAAGTTGCGAATCCCATCAAACACGAGCAAGGGCAGGTTTATTCTCGTCCTTCGCACAGCATTAAAATCGAAGCCGATTCTTTGCTGGCGCAACTGGCTGGAAGTGATTCGGTTCGCGTCAACAGCAGTCACCACCAATCCATTGGCAAAGTTGGACGCGATCTGCGTGTGATCGCCATTGCAACAGATGGAGTGATCGAAGCCGTTGTGGATACTCGTTCAGATCGGTTCGTGCTCGGAGTGCAGTGGCATCCTGAAATCGCCTGGAAGCAAGACGCGTTGTCGCAAGCAATTTTTGAGAAATTTATTCGGAGTGCGGCGTGCTATGAATAAACAGGCTAAATCAACTATCGCACTGCTTTCGACGGCTCACGCCGTGCTAGATTCGTATTCCAGCTTTTTGTTCCAGTTGCTGCCGGTTATGACTCTGCGGTTGGGGCTGAAACCGGCTCAGGCGGGGTTTTTGACTCCTTTGTTGATGATCAGCTCCTCGCTGATGCAACCGGTTTACGGAATGATTTCGGATCGGTACTTGAAACGTTCGATGGCGGTATTTGGCCCTTTGATGGCAGCAGTGTTTTTGTCCTTGCTGGGAACAGCGACCAGCTTGCCGATGCTGATGGCTTTTGTCGTGCTTGGCGGGATCGGCGTTGGCTCGTTTCATCCTCAAGGCGCGGCAATGGTTTCGCGCGCTGCTTCGGCAGACGGCTTGGGCAAACATCAAGGGATGGTGATGAGCGTTTTTTCGTCGTCCGGCACGGTCGGGTATGCAATGGGCCCAATTTTGATCGCTGCCTCCGTCAGCCTGTATGGATTGGAACGCAGTTGGTACACGATGAGTTGGGGAATTGCGATGTGGCTGTTGATGTTTCGATATTGCCCCTCGCTGGAACGAGTGGAGCGAGCTGAAAGTGCTCCAAGTTTGAAAGATGCCTTGCGCGCAGCCTGGGTTCCATTGACGTTGTTGTATTTTGCCGTTGTGCTGCGCTCGGCGGTTTCGGTCAGCGTGCAAACCTTTCTCCCGTTCGCTTTGCAAAATGGCGGTATGACCGATAACGAACGAAGTTGGGTTTTGGCAGGTTTTATTTTGTTCGGCGGAATCGGGGGATTTTTTGGCGGAGCATTGGCGGATCGGTTTGGCGCTCGGCGAGTGACAATGCTGGCAATGTTGCTGGCGACGCCTTTGTTGGTGGCGGCGTTTTCTATCAGCGGCTTACCGAGCTACATCCTGCTGATGTTGGGCGGAACCATGTTGAACTTGCCTATTCCCATTAGCGTCGTGATGGCTCAACGGATGGTTCCGGGGGGCGCCAGCACGGTTTCGGCGTTGATGATGGGATTTGCCTGGGGAGCAGGCGCACTGATGGCTCCGTTAACTGGAGTGTTGAGCAGTCGCGTCGGGTTTTTCCAAGCCTTGCTGGTCGTATCAGTGTTGCCGCTGGCATCGGCTGCGCTGCTGTGGCGCTATCCCAAAGACGAAGACCTTGCGCGGGCCAAAACCAGAGAAGCGATGGCGGTTGGCGATTGAAGCCGCCTGAAATTTGATAGTTAAGTGAGTTTTTGAATTTATGTTTTGGAAACGAAAAAAGAGCGATTTCATCTCGCTGAATTTAAGTGAAATTGATCCTGTTATTGAACCACCGGCTGAATTAACGCCGGAACCGTCTGCTGAAGTCGCGCCGGTCGAACCGGTAAAAGTTGAAGCGGCCCCTTCTCCGGTTTTGGAACAACCAAAAGCCGAAGCGCCAACTCCAGTGCCAGTAATTGAAAAACCAAGCTCCGTTCTGCCGAGTGTGGTTCCAACGCCCGCGCTGCCCGTTGAGGTTGCGCCAACAGTTGTAGAAGACGCCGACGAAGGATTCATGAAGCGGTTCCGCAAGGCCATCACTTCAACGCGCGAAAACATCGCTACGCGCCTGGAAGATGCCGTCAAGGGCAAAAAGGTCATTGATGCGGCGACACTGGATGAACTGGAAGAAGCGTTGATTGGCGCGGACATCGGCGTGCAAACGACGATGGAAATCATCGAAAGTGTTCGCAAGCAGGTGGATCGTCAAGCATTGAAGGACCCTGACGAACTGAAGCGCATGATTAAACAGCATCTGCTGGACATTCTGGAAAGCGCCGAACGCGCGCGCGGTGTTGCTTCCGAAACGGCTGTACCCGACGATGTTCGGCCGTACGTGATGATGATCGTAGGAGTCAACGGCGTCGGTAAAACCACGACGATTGGCAAACTGGCTCAGCGAATCAAAGCCGAAGGCAACGACATTTTGATCTGTGCTGCCGATACCTTTCGCGCTGCGGCGTCAGATCAATTGGCGATTTGGGCTGATCGTGCAGGAGTCCCGCTGATACAACAAAAGCAGGGAACTGACCCGGCAGCGGTGTTGTTTGACTCGCTCAAAGCCGCCAAAGCCCGAAATGCTGATGTGTTGATTGTTGATACCGCCGGACGATTGCATAACAAGTCTAACTTGATGGCTGAACTGGAAAAAATGAAGCGCATCGCCAATCGAGAAGTTCCCGGCGCTCCCCACGAAGTTTTGCTGGTGGTTGACGCCGTCACGGGCCAGAACGGGTTAAGTCAGGCGCGCGAATTTATGAAAGCCGCAGACATCACCGGCTTGGTGCTGACCAAGCTGGACGGCACTGCCAAGGGCGGCATCGCTGTCGCCATCGCCAAAGAATTGAACTTGCCGATTCGCTATTGCGGCATCGGTGAACAAGCAGACGACCTGGTTGTTTTCGACCCCAAGGTTTACGTCGAAGGATTATTTGAATAAACCATTTGATGGAAGCCGCCCCTTTTTCCAAATGAAAGCCAAGCGCCGGTTTGGACAAAACTTTTTAGTCAGATCGCAGTATTGCGACCAGATTGTCGCTTCGGTCAGGCCACGAGTCGGCGAAACGATTTTGGAAATTGGACCGGGGCAAGGTGCCTTGACGGAACTTCTGGTCGAAAGCGGTGCCAGGATCGTCGCGATTGAAGTGGATCGCGATTTGGCTCCCCCATTGGTTAGCAGGTTTGCCAGCCGGGAAAATTTCAAGCTGGTTGAAGCCGACGCCCTGGAAGTTGATTTCTGTCAGGTCATCTCTCCTGCTTCGACGGCTCGCGTCGTCGCCAACCTGCCTTACAACATTTCAACTCCAATTTTGCAGCGATTGATTGAACATCGTCGCTGCGTTACCGAGATGACTTTGATGTTGCAACGCGAAGTCGTCGAACGCATTACTGCCAATCCGGGAGGCAAAGAATATGGCTACCTTTCCGTGCTAGTGCAGTATTATTGCGAAGCTGAAGCGTTGTTTGACGTGCCGCCGAGCGCGTTTCGCCCAGTGCCGAAAGTTGTTTCGAGTGTCGTTCGGTTAAAGGTTCGCCCTCAACCCGCGGCTGTGATCAATGATGAGGCGTTGTTTGTGGAATTGACCAAAACATTGTTTTCTCAACGGCGAAAGACGATTCTGAATAATCTTCGTGCGGGATGGACTCGGTTGGGGTTGACCTCTGCGGATCAGGTCAAGTCCGCATTGACGGCGGCGGAACTTGATCCTCAACGCCGAGCCGAGACTCTGACAATTATCGAGTTGGCAAGATTGACCGGAGAAATCGAGCGCTTGAACCCAGCCATTACCGTTAATGACTCTGATTCAGCTATACTTCGCAGCCAGACGACAGAAAGTGAAAATTGATAATGGCAAGTAAACTACAAATCACACCACTTGGCGGCTTAGGGCAATTCGGAATGAACATGACGGTCTTCCGTTACGAAGATCAAATGATCATCGTAGATTGCGGCATGATGTTTCCTGACGAGGACCTGCTCGGCGTTGACATCGCCATCCCGGATCTCAGCTATATCGAAGAACACCGCGACGAACTGACGGCTATCGTCCTGACTCACGCGCACGAAGATCACGTAGGTGCGTTGCCGTTTGTTTTGCAAATCGCCAACGTGCCGATTTACGCCACGCAGTTCACGCTTGGGTTGATCGAAGGCAAGCTGCAGGAATTTGGCTTGCTGGACAAGGTTACGACTCACACTATTGGGACAAAATCACCTTTCAAGCTTGGACATTTTGAAGTCGAATTTGTGCGGGTGTCGCATTCGCTGGTGGATTGTGTCGCGTTGGCGATTCAGACGCCCGTGGGAGTCATCATTCATACTGGCGATTTCAAAGTGGATGAAACTCCTGTGATGGGCGACGCGATTGACCTCAAACGGTTGAACCAGCTTGGTGACAGTGGAGTGCTGGCGTTGCTGGCGGACTCTACCAACGTTGAGCGCGAAGGCCGCACGGGGTCGGAAAAAGCCGTCATTCCGGCGTTCGAGAAAATTTTCAACGATGCCACCGGGCGTCTGATTGTTTCGTGCTTTGCGACCAGCATTCACCGGCTGCAAATCGTGTTTGACTTGGCGGCGGAAAATAAACGCGCAGTCGCATTGATTGGCCGCAGCATGATTCGCAACGTCGAAGTGGCGATGCGGCACGGTTATCTGGATGTGGATGACGATTTGCTGGTCAGTCCGTCGCAAGCCAAACGCATGTCCCCTGACGAAGTTTGTTTGCTGGTTACGGGGAGCCAGGGAGAGCCTATGGCTGCGCTGCCGCGAATGTCTGTTGATCAACACAAAGATGCCAGCGTGACTAAAGGCGACACGGTCGTAATTTCAGCTCGGCAAATTCCCGGCAACGAAAAATCCATTTCGCGAATGATGAACCATCTGTTTAAGAAAGATGCTCGCGTTATAGATTCCAGCATCGCCCGCATTCACGTTTCCGGTCACGG
>DAOMFR010000063.1:8571-36422 GCA_035429885.1 Blastocatellia bacterium | reverse complement strand
GAATCTCTGGGCTTCAAGGCGCATCCGATGCCGGGAGCGAATCGCACGGCGATTGGGCTGACGGGCAATCAAGGCTCTGTGCCGACTGATCCGTTTGCCGATTTGCCCGGCGTCGCCGAATGCGTTCGCGTCACCAAGCCTTACAAGCTGGTTGGGCGCGATCTGAAGCACGACAAGTCCGTCATCAAAATTGGCGAAGCCGAAATCGGTGGCGACGAACCCGCGATCATCGCCGGAGTGTGCGCCGTTGAATCGCGCGAACAGACTCGGTTGACCGCGCAAGTTGTGGCCGAAATGGGCTGCAAATGGTTTCGCGGCGGAGCGTTCAAGCCGCGCACTTCGCCGTATGCGTTTCAGGGCTTGGCGGAAGAAGGCTTGAAGATTCTGGTGGACGTCCGCGACGAATTTGGATTGCGCATCGTCACTGAAGCCGTAGATGAACCCGCGCTGGATTTGTGCGAACAGTACGCTGACGTGATTCAGATCGGAACACGCAACATGCAGAACTTTTCGTTGCTCAAACGCGCCGGGCAAGCTCGCAAACCGATTTTGCTGAAACGCGGAATGTCTTCGACGCTGGAAGAGTTTCTACTGGCTGGCGAATACATCATGGCCGAAGGCAATTATCAGGTGATTTTGTGTGAACGCGGCGTGCGCACCTTCGGCAGTCATTCGCGTTTTACGCCGGATTTGTCCGTGATTCCGGCGGTGCAGCGGTTGTCGCATTTGCCGATCATCTTCGATCCCAGCCACAGCACCGGCAATCGCGACACCGTGATTCCGATGTCGCGCGCAGCCATCGCGGTTGGCGCGGACGGCATTCTGGTGGACATACATCCGTACCCGGAACGCGCTCTGTGCGACGGGCCGCAAGCGCTGTTGTTCGACATGTTCCGCGAAATGGTTGGCGAATTGAGAGCGATTGCCGCCATCGTCAAACGTCGCGCGTGATGCTGCTTATTGATGAAGGAAAGAATGAAAATCGTTTTTTATGCTTTGCTGCTGATATTTGGGTTTTCGATGATTGGTTGCAGTCACAAACCGCAAGCCCCCGCACAGCCTGACGTTTCTGCGAAAGCTCAAACTCCGACGCCGGAGTTGGCGAAACCGGTGGCTTCGCCAACCGCAGAGGCTGCGCAGGAAGATTCTGAAATTCCCTCGGACATGGAAGAAAAGGACGAAGCCGAAACCCGCTTCGGCAAGTTGATTGTTGCGGCCAAGGAAAACGATTACCACCACAAACTCTATTTCAACGGCAAGGTGATTTCGGAATACGAAGGGCCAATCCGGCTCTACGAAGTGTTCAAATCGGATGACAGAGATTACGTCGTTGGTGCGGACGATACTGGTGGCAGCGCATGTCCTCTGACTCCGTTTATTATTGAAGTTCACAGCCGAGAAAAAACGGAAATTTTTCAGGAGTTCGGAACTTGTCACGGAGATTTCAATCCCAAGTTCGTGGACGGCACAGTGGTCTTGGAAATCCCGCCTTACTTTCCCCATCCTGACCTGATTCCCGAAAAGGAATTGAAAAAAGCCAGGAAGAAGATGGACGTTTACATTTGGAAAAAAGGCAAGTTGCTAAAAGAAGAAGCCAGACCAATCCGGTAAGCTTACTCAACGGTGAAATTCACGCGCCGATACGCCGTCGCTTTTGTCAGGCGATCAATCACCATCAGCCTCAATTCATACTGACCCGGATCAATGCCTTTCAGGGATAAACGCGCGCCGTACGGGATACGCTGTAAATCCATGTCGGCTGGCAGTTGCAGTTTGGTGATAGGAGATGCGTACACGAGCTTGCTGCCGCTGAACAGTTGGGTTTGGCTGACTAGGTCAACAGAATTCTTTTCGAGTTTGGCGTTGTAGACGAACAGCAGGAAGTCCATATCGCTGCCTGACTTGAAGCGTCGCGAAGCCGATGAGGGTTGTGGAGAATAAGTTTCTGACGGTTTGGCGTCGGCAGAATTCGACAACCCCTGAAATGCTTCCTTGCCGCCTTCGGACAATAAAATGCTGCTCAGCATTAACTGCTTGCCTTTGATGTCAGGAACTTCTACCCAGCCGGAAGCGCTGCCCAATCGCCCGGAACTCTCTTCGCGGACGGCAATGCGCGCCTGGTAAAAACCCGGCTTCAATCCGGCCAAGCGGCGATAGTTGAAGCCGTGCTGGACGATCTGGGCCAGATTTTCTGGCTTAACGTTCAGGTTGATGCGTTCGCTGAAGCTGTTGGCGACTTTGCCGCGTTCGTCGAACAACACGCCTGTCACGTCCACAACGGTTTGTTGACGACCTTTGATTTGATCGAAGCTGAGGTTGGCGGCTTCGATGTGCGCGTTGACGATGGCGGACGGGCCAGCGGGTAAATCCAGAAAATCCACGGCGATTTCCACTGGAATGTCTTTCAGCGGAAACAGCGCGCCTATACCAGAAAGCAGTTGTTTGTTTTTTTCCGCTTTCAATTCCTGGTCACGTTTTTCGGGTGACAAAGACTTCAGTTTTTCCTGGCGCTTTTCTTCGGCTTTCTTTTGCGATGCGAGTTCCTTGTCGTCCGGTTCAAAGTATCCGTTTCGCGTGCGCGCTTTGAGTTCCGGGTGATTGACAACGCGAATTTCGAGTTTGTGATAGCGGCCATCCCGTCGAGATTCCAACGGTTCGTACGCCAGCACGTAATAGGTTTCGTTGGCATCCAGCACCCGTTGCAATCCTAAATTCAAATCGTTGTTGTCAAAAAACAACTTGCCGCCCGTTTCTTCAGCCAGAATTCCCAAGCCGTCGCGTTTGGCGTGAATGGTAGACATTTCGATGCGTGCCTGAGCGCCAACCAGTGTCGGATCCACTTCGGATTGCGATGAGGCGTCTCCGCCTGGAGCAAAAGCCACCAGCCCGCGAGCGTCAATCGAATAGATGGTAACTCCGGCGCGTGTGGCGGCATCCGTAATGCGGCGAATGTCATACAGTTTGGAATGCAGGCTGTTGCCTCCAATGAAAAAACCGTCGGAAAGCACCACGACCAGTTTGCGACCAACCAATGGTTTCAATCCGCGAATGACATTTTCCAATGTGCTCAGTGTGGCTTGGGTGTAATTGCCGCTCAACGACAAGATCATTCTTGCTTGAGAGCGAACGCGAGATTCCATAATTTCGCGTTCCGCGGCGGCGGATTGCGCTGCCGGACTTTGATTCCTTCTGTTACTGCCGCTTTGCGGGGTCGGCACGCTGCCAGCGCCGGGCTGTCCCGGCGAACCGGCTTGTCCGGATTGTGCCGTAGCCACTCCTTCGCGGCGAATAATTTCGCTGACTGCCAATTCCAACGCCTGGCGGTCGCCGAATTCAATCAACTCGGCTTGATGTTCGGTGATGCGCGGGATGCTACTGGAATCCACCAGAACCTTTTCTTGCACGGTCAGCCGATTGATGGCTCGTTCCAGCAATTCGCGTTCGTTGGTGAAGCTTTGAAACATGCCGACGTTTCCGCTGGTGGCGACGATAGCGATTTGATCTCCGCCAACCATTTGCTCCGCGATGAATTTGGCAAGCGCGCGTTTGACCGTGCCCAAATTGCCGGGCGACAAATGATAATCGTCTACAGCCAAGACAATGTGCCGACCAGATTGTTCAGCCAGTTGCGTATTTGAAGAGGCTGTGTCGGCGGGAAGGGAATTCGCCGGACGCTTTTTTTCAGTCGTCAGCCAGCGCGCAGGTTGTTTGGCGGTGCCTACGGCAAAGTGAGTGATAGTCTGTTTCTTGCCGTCTTCGTAAAGCTCAAAATCTTCGCGCTTTAGATCGTGAATCAGTTTGCCCTGTTTGTCTGTGACGACAGCGTCAACCTGTACCAACTCGGTTTCAATCCTTAGCGCATCCTGGGTTTTTGAATTTGAAGAATCGGGTTTGGGTTGCTGAGCCTGACTGGTTGGAATGCCAACGGCCAGCCAGCACAACGTCGCCAGCAGCGCAACGTTCGGCAACAGAAAGAGGTAACGACGTGTCGGCATAGGACTCGATCACTCCGGCTTGAGTTTGGAATTTCAGGGACGACTCGGCGGCATTTTATGCTTATTCGACTGTAAAGTTGATGGAACGTTTGGCGCTGGCTTTGGCATTGCGATCAATGACCACCAGCCGCAATTCGTATTCGCCCGGCGAAAATTTGTCCAGATTGAACCTCGCCATATACGCTTGTCCGGATTGGTTCTGGTCGGGGGAGGTTGTTTGAGGGGCCTGCTGAGCGTCGTTCGAAAAATTTTTTACCGGTGTCGCGACAACCAATTGGTTGCCGGAATATACCTGGGTCTGGATTGCCAGATCGGTTGTGCCTTTTGCATCGGACGTGGCGTTGTAAGCGAAGACCATGAAATCAAAAGTGCTGCCGCTTTTGAATCGGCGATAAACGATTGCGGGACGCACAGACGCTTGTTCTTCAGGTTTTTCGCCAGCTACGGCAGGTTTCTGGCTTGAATCACCGGCGGGGGCAGTCGCTGCATTTCCCATCGGAAAAAAGACGCTGCTCAGCGTCAATTGTTTTTTGTTCAGGTCTGGAACTTCAAACCAGTTGGACGCGGTGCCAAGTTGTGCTCCGCCATCGTCACGTGCGACAAAGCGAAGCTGGTAAAAGCCCGGCTTGAGTGGAACGCGTTTGACGTACGTAATGCCATTTTTCATCGTCAGGTCGAACGTGCTGGGCCGCATGTTCAACACGATGGTTTCAGAAAAACTCTGTTCCGGTTTTCCGTCTTCTTTGTAAATGATTCCGATCAAATCCACCTTAGCCTGACGGCGATCACCTGTTTGCTGGTACTTCAATGTCGTGGCTTCAAAATGCGCAATGATGTCCGTTTGAATTCCGTCTTTGGGGGAATACAAAAATGTGACAGCGGTTTCGACAGGGACTTCACGGCGTTGGAACAGCGAGCTTAGTCCGCCCAAGATCTGTTTTTCGGCGGCGGATTTGGTTTCGGCGGCCAGTTTTTCGGGAGCCTTCTTTTTATCTTTTTCCGCGGCTTTTTCGGCAGTGCGCTCCGCTTTTTCGGCGGCTTTGTCGTCGGGCGCGAAGTAACCTTTGCGCGTTCGGACTTTCAATTCAGGACGGTTCGGAACTTTGATTTCCAGCTTGCGAAATCGCCCATCGCGATACGAAACCGTTGGTTCAAATGCCAACAGGTAATAACTTTCCGTGTCGTCCAGGATTTTCTGCAACCCCAGGTTCAGGTCGTTGTTGTTGAAAATGGCTTTGCCGCCGCTGTCTTCCGCCAGGGCGAACATTCCGTCGCGTTCAGCTTCCATCGAACTGCTTTCCAGGCGAAAGCGTGCTGCGGCCAGCGCGCCCGTGCCGAAAAAACTCGGTGACGACGCGTCCATCGTTTCCGGCATGGCCATCAAGCCGCGCGCATCCAGCGAATAAATGACGACTCCGGCTCGCGTGGCGGCGTCGGTGATTCGCCGGATGTCGTAATGGACTCCATTGCGTTGACCGCCGAGCAGAAACCCATCCGACAAGAGCACCAGTACTTTTCGTCCCGGCAATCCGCGCAAATCCCGGACAATGTTTTCCAGCGTCGACAGTGTGGCTGTCGTCAGGTTGTTGTTTTCCTGAATGATCATTCGCGCGCGGGATTGTGATGTAGAGATAGCCATTCGCCGATCCAATCCCTGTTTGGCCATCAATTCCTGCACGGCCAGTTCCAGCGCATCGTTGTCACCGTCTTCGATCAATTCCGCCTGGTACGGCGTGATGCGCGGGATGTCGAAATTATTCGTGGCGGTTCTGGTGGCGACACTTAATCGGTTGACGGCGCGTTGCAATGCTTCGTGGCTGGAGGTGAATTGCTGAAACATTCCCACCTGGCCGCTGGTGGTGATCATTGCAACTTGGTCGCTTTGGCCGATTTGCTGGTCAATGAATTTGGCCAGCGTTTTTTTGGCCAGCATCAGGTTTGCAGGTTTCAAATGAATGTCGTCCACTGCCAGCACCAGATAACGACCCGCGTTGATTGCCGGGGAAGCGGGAAGTGCAGTTGCCGAAGCGGTTTTGCCGGATGTTTTGGGCTCAGTTCGTAACCAGGTCGCTTGCCGAGTCGCAGTGCCGACGGAAAAGTGCGTGATGGTTTGGGGCTTGCCGTCTTCGAAAATCTGAAAGTCTTCTCGTTTTAGGTCTTTGACGATTTTTCCCTGCTTGTCCGTGACGACCAAATCCACCTGCACCAATTCGGTTTCGATTCTCAATGTGCCAGGGTCTTGGCCTTGTTGATTTTCTTTATTTTGTGATTGGGCTGCGGATGAAATGGTCAGCGCCAGTGATAAAGCGGTGAGGGTGATAAAATATTTGACTAGGCGGAGAATCGTCATAGCAATATCCAAAAGAATCGTTTTCAGTTGTAGGGACTTGTTGATCGCGCTTTACAATTTTAACATTGTTCTTGTAGCAAGCGACTGTTGAACGGCTTTTTCGCGGAGACGCGCAGGCTTTTTCGGAACTTTTTCCGTCGCGAGCGGGTAATTTTGGACGTCCTTAAACGAATTTGCAGAATAGAAGGAGTGAATTAGAAATGAGAACCTATCAAATTACCGCAAAGCAGTTGGTTGTGTTGTCACTGATAACGGCCTTGTTTGCTTCAGGAGCCGTGGTCATGTACGACCGCCTCGGTTCGGAATGGCTTGGCCGATTGGTCGGAGCAAAAACCGACAAAGCGGTTGAAACGACTGCCACAATTGCAGGATTGACTGATCCGTCCGTCGCCACCGACGAAAAGAACAATCAGGAAGTGTATACGGCCATCAGTCCTGGCGTGGTGAATATTACCTCGACCGTGCTGGTTGAAGATTGGTTCAATGTGTATCCCAAGCAAGGAACCGGTTCGGGGTCGATCTTGGACAAAGAAGGCCGCATTTTGACCAACTACCACGTCATCCAGGACGCCGAAAAGCTGGATGTTAAATTGTCCAATAACAAAAGCTATGAAGCCAAAGTTGTTGGCGCAGACCCTGACAACGATTTGGCTGTCATTCAGATTAACGCGCCGGCTGCGGAATTAAGCATTGTTCCGTTTGGTACTGCCAAGAACCTGTTCGTCGGTCAGAAAGTGTTGGCTATTGGCAATCCGTTCGGTCTGGATCGCACGCTGACGACAGGAATCATTTCGGGCCTGTCACGTCCGATTCGTTCGGAAATGACCCAACGGCTGATCGAAGGTGTCATTCAAACCGACGCCGCCATCAACCCCGGAAATTCGGGCGGGCCACTGTTGAATTCGCATGGGCAGTTGATTGGTATCAACACGATGATCTATTCGCCTTCAGGAGGTTCGGTCGGAATCGGCTTTGCCGTTCCAGTGGAAACCGCCATTCGCGTCATCAGTGACATCAAACAATATGGCCGCGTTCGCAAACCTCAGCCAGGCGTGAATTTCATTCCGCTGGCAAATCTTGGTGAACGATTCATTCGCGCGGTGGAAATTCCCGTCAGCGAAGGGTTGATGGTTGTCGAAGTCCAGTCGGGCAGCTCCGCTGAACGCGCAGGCATTCAAGGGCCGACTCAAGCTGTGCGGTATGGCCGGTATCAGATTCCGATTGGCGGCGACATTATTATCGGAATGGACGGGCAGAAAATCGCCACGCGTGACGATTACGATCGTGTGTTGAATACCAAGAATGTCGGTGACCGTGTGCAAGTCGAAGTCATGCGAAATGGTCGCAAAGTCGCTTTGACGTTAACGCTGGATGAAGGACCGCGTTCTTCGCGATCGCGCATCTGAAGAATGACTGGTTGAAACATCAAAAGCGCGCAACTTGATTTTTCAGGTTGCGCGCTTTTGTTTGGCGGGCAGTATCGTGTGCAATAGTCAGCGAGCATCACATAACAGGCCAAACATTTGACTTTGATCCTTGGCAGCGGGCATTATCGCCCATCGTTTTTTCAGCATACTTACAAGGCAAAGATTGGTTATGGCACAAGAGAGTCTGGCGCTGACGGCGACGCTGAATCAGCTTGCCGAACTTGACCGTTACAATTACTGGCTTTACGAACAGATCGCGGACGCGGTTGGTCGCCGTGTGCTGGAAGTTGGTTCGGGCACTGGCAACATTACCCAATTTTTGTGTGCTGATGGACGCCAAGTCATGGCCACTGACGTCGTTCCGGCTTATCGCAGTGAACTGCAACGGTTGTTCGGCGACAAATCAAACGTCGGCGTTGGCACGTTTGATTTGATGGCTGCGGCTGATCCCAAAATGGTCGCTGATCCCTTTGACACGGTGGTCTGTTTGAACGTGCTGGAACATATTGAAAACGACCTGTTTGCACTGGAACAGATGCGTGACGTGCTTCAACCCGGTGGAAAGCTGGCGTTGCTGGTTCCTTCGCACCAGTTTCTATATGGCGAATTTGACCGAGCCGTCGGGCATTTTCGCCGCTACGGAAAACGCGAACTGATCGGCAAGCTGAAAAAAGCCGGCTTTGCCGTACAAGAGACGAAGTATTTCAGTTTGCTGGCAGCATTGCCCTGGTTGATTAATGGGCGACTGCTGAAACGCGATTACTTGCCCACAGGCCAAGCCAATCTGGCCAACAAACTCGTCCCGCTTTTACGTCTGGAAAAATTGATCGGCCCGCCGTGTGGCCTGTCACTTATCGCAATCGCTCAAAAGTAAATTCTCGATTTTGGGTTTTGGATTTTGAGTTGGCCGTTCGTTCGGCTTGTCGAAATCCAAAATTCATTATCCACAATTCAAAATCATCAAATTATGCGTTGGTCAAACTACTTCATACCTACACTTCGTGAAGAACCTTCGGACGCCGAAGTTATCAGCCACAAATTGTTGTTGCGCGCCGGATTGGTGCGCCAAATGGGGTCGGGCATTTACACGTATTTGCCGTTGGCCCAACGATCCGTGCTGAAAATTTCGGAAATCATCCGCCAGGAAATGAATGCCATTGGCGGCCAGGAATTCTTTTTCCCGGCGCTGCATCCGGCGGAATTGTGGCAGGCGTCAGGCCGCTGGTCGGTGATGGGGCAAAACATGTTTCGGTTGAAAGACCGCAAAGGCGGCGATTACTGCCTGGGCATGACGCACGAAGAAGCCTTCACGGACATCGCGCGCAACCATCTGCGTTCGTACAAACAACTGCCGCAGGTCTGGTATCAGATTCAAACCAAGTTCCGCGACGAACCTCGTCCGAAATCCGGCTTGCTGCGCGTGCGCCAGTTCACGATGAAAGACGCTTACACGTTCGACATTGATCAGGCTGGCCTGGACAAAGCCTTTGACGATCAGCGCAGCGCTTATTGCAAAGTCTACAGCCGTTGCGGCTTGGATTACGTCATCGTCGAAGCCGATTCCGGTTCGATGGGCGGTTCGGCGTCGAACGAATTTATGGTCTACACCGACGCGGGCGAAGACCTGGTGGCAAGCTGCCCGAAATGCCGCTACGCCGCAAATACCGAAAAGGCTCAATCGCGCATTCCCGCAATTGACGATGGCGACGCTACTGCTGCTGTGGAAAAATTCCCGACGCCCGGAGTTCGCACGATTGACGATCTGGTAAATTTTGACGGTAGAGCCGCAGCGAACAAACAGATCAAAACACTGGTGTACGTTTCCGTCGCGGCCAAAGGTGACGAAGCCAAGAACACGCTGTTTCTGGCGTTGCTGCGCGGCGATCATCAGGTCAACGACGCCAAACTGTCGAACGCCATTGCCAAGCTGGTGAACAAAGATGGCTGGGAACAGACCGCGGTTCGTCCGGCTCATCCCGAAGAGATTTTCGATCTGATGGGAGCGCACGCCGGTTCACTGGGCGCGGTTGGCGTGACAAAAGTTCCGGTCTTTGCCGACGAAGCTTTGCGTGGTCGCAACAACATGACTACCGGAGCCAACGTGGACGATCACCACTTGCGCAATGTCGGCGTCGAACGGGACATCAAAATCACTTCGTGGGTTGACCTGCGGACCGTTGCCGAAGGCGAAGGCTGTCCGAATTGCGATGGCGCATTGCACGTCGCCAAAGCGCTGGAAGTCGGTCACATTTTCAAACTCGGCACGAAATACAGCGTTTCGATGGGCGCGACGGTGCTGACCGCCGAAGGCAAGGAAGTTCCGATTGTGATGGGCAGTTACGGCATCGGCGTTGAACGCATTCTGGCCGCCGCCATCGAACGCCACAACGACGACGCAGGAATCATTTTCCCGATCACGATTGCGCCGTTCCAGATTGTGGTCAGTCCGCTGAATCTCAAGGACGCCGACGTGAAAGCGACCGGCGACCGCATTTACGATGAACTGAGCAAGGCTGGCGTCGAAGTTCTGTACGACGACCGCGACGAACGCGCCGGAGTCAAATTGAACGATGCCGACCTGGTCGGTTTTCCCTTCCAAATCCGCATCGGCCCGAAGAAGCTGAAAGAAGGCAAAGTCGAATTTTACGACCGCGCCACCAAAATGGCTGAAGACGTGCCAGCGGATCAAGTCGTCGCCATCGCCAGCCAGCGAATTCAGCAAGCCTTTCAGGCGCTGAATGATGTGAAGTAAGGTGGTAAACTCGCATTCGTTCCGCAGCAGTTACGCTGCGGAACGAAAAAGGCGGAAATGCAGTGACCAGAGAAGAAGCCATTCAATTCAAAGAACGCTGGGCGGCAGTCAATCAGGTTGTTATTCAGGAAGAGCGGGCTAAATCTTTTGAACAAAGATTGAAAGAATTGGCGATGCTTTTCCGGACTGGTCAATTGATCGGTTGGCATCAGCGTCCGGCGAATGAACAAGAAGTCGTACGCGCCCGCTGGCAAAAAATCCGAGAAGTGTTTGCCGCGAAAAGCAGCAATGAAGAAAAAGACTGAAATCCCAGATGAGATTGTAGTTGTCTTGCAAGACCTTCTGCGCTGGTTGGAGGTTACGCAGACACCTTACGCCACCATAGGCGGAGTGGGAGTTCTTTGATTGCTGGGGCGCGAGCGACGCAAGATGTCGATGCAGTTTTATGGTTGAATACAGACGAGCTTGAATCCTTCGTTCAATCAGGAACACCACACGGGTTTATGGGGCGAATCAGCGATGCTCCTGAGTTTGCGCGCCGAAATCGGGTAATTCTTCTTCAACATCAGCCAACCGGGATTAACGTTGACTTGTCATGTGGTGCGCTCCCCTTTGAAGAAGAAATGATCGCTCGCGCACGAGAACTGGTGATTGGTTCTGTTCGGATCAAAGTTGCATCATCCGAAGACCTGATTATCACCAAAGCCGTAGCCCATCGCCCAAGAGACATCGCTGATATCGAAGCAATCCTGAACATCGAACCCAATCTCGATTTTGAACGCATCAGATTCTGGGTCAGCCAGTTCGCCGAAGCTCTGGAAATGCCCGAACTGATGGAAGACCTGGAAAAACTGCTCAGCCGGTAATCCCAAATCAGTTTACAACCTTATCCACGCTTGTCTGCGCAATGGGGTGATAACCAGCCCGCGCTTTGGCGTAAATGGCTTTCGCGCGCTGTTTGCCCTCAGGAGTTTTGACCAATTCTTCATACAGAGGCTTGATCAGTTTCTGCCTGCCGATGGAAATCAAGTATTCTTCCAGGCGTGGATAAGCCGCCGCGTACTGATTCCGAATCGCAATCAACAACCAGACGTGAGCAATTTCGGCATTGCCGGTTTTGGTCAATCCAAACGTTTGATCCAGGTCTTTCAACTGTTTTTCCGTCAGTTGCGCTGGCAGGAATTTCAGGAAGTGCAGCCATTCCTGCGTCGTCCATTGCTTGGTTTCCAGCTTGGCCGCCGGAGTTTTACCGTCGAGCCAGGCTTTGGCTTGCACTTCGGTTTTGGCGAACGCGTCCGATTGCGGTTTCGGCGCAGAAGCAGGCAAGCCGGATTTTTCGATCCATTCATCCAACGGAACTTTGGCGGCAAGCTGCGGGTTTGCGTCGAGCAGATTCTTTTGCAAATACGCGAGGAAGTCTGCCGTTGTGATGCTCTGGAACGCGAAATGATCGAAATAGGATTTCAGGAATTGATCGAACTTGTCGCGTCCGAAGGTTTCTTCCAGTTGGCGTAACAACAGCGCGCCTTTTTCATAAGGCACCAACGTGAAGCCATCGTCCGGGTCGCGGCCAGCCAGATCAACGTGCAAAATCTGATCGCGAGCTTCCAGTCCGGCCATTTCCTCTTCAAGGCTTTGGCGACCTAACGCGGCTTCCATTTCTTCGCGCGGACGACCGTAGATGGCTTCGATGATCCGGCGTTCCAGATAGGTCGTAAAACCTTCGTTCAGCCAAAAATCTCGCCACGTTGCATTTGTCACCAAATTGCCCGACCACGAATGCGCCAGTTCGTGCGCGACCAGCGACACCAGGCTTTTGTCTCCGGCCAGAATCGTCGGTGTGGCAAACGTCAGCCGAGGGTTTTCCATCCCGCCAATCGGAAAGCTCGGCGGCAGCACCAGAATGTCGTATCGTCCCCAGCGATAGGGACCATAGAGTTTTTCCGTCGCTTCGACCATTTTTTCGGTGTCTTCCAATTCCTTCGCCGCTTTTTCCAGCATCGCTGGTTCGGTATACACGCCGGTTCGTTGCCCCAAAGGTTTGAATGCGATGTCGCCCCCCGCCAGCGCGATCAAATACGGCGGAATGGCTTGCGGCATGTTGAATTTGTATTCGCCTGTCGGTGCAGCGTTGTTGTCTTGTTCGGCGCTCATCACGGCGCGCAGTTCTTTGGGTGTGCGGATCGTTGCCGAATACGTTATGCGCACGGCGGGCGAATCCTGCAACGGAATCCAGCTTCGCGCATGAATCGCTTGCGATTGCGTGAACACGTATGGATGTTTTTTGCCCGCTGTCTGCGGCGGTTCCAGCCATTGCACGCCCGAAGCCGTCGGACTGGATTCGTATTCGATGCGGACTTTGCTGGCCTGCGCGGGCAACGTAATCGTCAGCGGAGCGCCGAGGATTTTGTCGGCTTCACCGAGGGTGAATTGCGCCGGAGCAAAGTTGGCCCCGTCCGTTGAAGCTTCGGCTTTGGCAATTTTCAACTCGCGTGTGTCGAGTTTCAGCGCGGTTGCGTCGGGTTGTTTTCGTTCGATGGTCAGCGTTGCTGTGCCTTTCAGCACTTTGCGGTCGAACAAAACTTCTAAATTCAGATCAACATGTTTGGCTCGTACTTGTTCTGGATTGGAATACGAATGAACGTCACGCGCTTCGTTTGCCAGAACGGATTGCGCTGTTGGCGAATTAGTTTTTTCGGTCGGACTGTTTTGACAGCTCATAACAAACAAACTGGAAACGATCAGAAAAACGGCAAACGGTTTTCTCATTTTTTACCTTTCAAAGATTGGCTTCACGATAAAAACGACTGACCTCTATCTTGCAGAGCAGCCCGCAAAATCCGAATCGCTTTCGGGCCGACTCCGTGCAGCTTCAACAGGTCTGCTTCTTTCAGCTTCGTGAATTGGTCGAGCCTGGAATACCCGGCCGCAGCAAAGGCGCGCAATGCCGGTTGCGACAATCCTGGCGGCAAACTGTCTTTCACCGTTGCGGCAAGCTCATTGGCGGCTTGACGCTTTTCCTGGCTGGTGGTCAGCGGACAAAGTATTTGCTTTCTTTTTGTAGCCATCATTTCGTCAACCTCCAATGCGGATTTACTCTCATTCAATCATTGGTTGCAAGGCAGCAAACTCGACGAATAAACTTTGCGCCATCATGACATTTGAACAAGCCGCAGAACTCATCGTCCAATCCTCGCGAATCGTCGGGTTTACTGGAGCAGGTATTTCCACCGAATCCGGTATTCCGGACTTCCGAAGCCCGAACGGCATTTGGGCGAACAACCGCATCATCGAATACAGCGAATTCGTCAACAGCCGAGCCGGGCGCATCGAATACTGGCGGCAAAAAGTCGCGATGTGGCCGGAAATGCGCGACGCTCAGCCGAACGCCGGACACCACGCTTTCGCTGAATTGGAGCGTCGCGGAAAGTTACGCGCGATGATTACGCAAAACATTGACGGGCTGCACCAGCGAGCCGGAAACACACACGTGATTGAATTGCACGGCACGACGGTCGAATGCGAATGCCTGACCTGTGGCATGCGAATTTCAATGGATGAAGCTATTGATCGAGTGAACAGCGGCGACCTGGCGCCGGAATGCGACGTTTGTGGAGGCTTGCTGAAACCGGCGACGATTTCCTTCGGCCAATCCATGCCCGCGCTGGCGATGAAAGCCGCCGTTGAAGCCTGTCAGGATTGCGATGTGTTTCTCGCGGTTGGGTCTTCGCTGGTCGTGTACCCGGCGGCTTCGTTGCCGGAACTCGCCAAACAATCCGGCGCGGCGCTGATCATCATCAATCGCACGCCGACTCCGCTGGACGGCATCGCGGATCTGGTGGTAGCTGAAGAAATTGGGAAGGCTCTTCCAAAACTAATTGGAATGAGCATCTGTTGACAACATTATGGCCAGACATTTTTTGGGAATTGTCCGCATTCAAAACATTCAAAATTTCCCCGACTGTAAAAACTACGTTTCACTGTCGGTGACAGCTTCTCAGTTATAAACAGCCACATTGCCCTGAAGCCCTGTCAATAGGGCACATCCGCGATTAATCTGATGAGACGCAACTCGTGGCATTAAATATGCTAAAGCATTAGTGACTCTGATCTGTTCGATCATCCCCGTATGTGTTCGACCAGCCCCGAACTGCCCCTTGTCTGCCCCAATCTAAATGCTTCGCTGCATCCCAGCGATTTCAATTCTCCGCAAGACTAAAAACAAACATCTTTATCTATGCCCTTAGCGGGGCTACCTGGGAGAGGACTATCCATGGCTACGCTTGCTTTGAACGTGAATGGAAAGAACTACAACGTGACGGTCAGCAATCCGGACATGCCGTTGTTGTGGGTGCTGAGAGACCTGATTGGATTGACGGGCACGAAATATGGTTGCGGCATTGAAGTCTGCGGAGCGTGCACCATTTTGATTGATGGGCAGCGCGAACATTCCTGCGTGTTCAATGCGTCCAGCGCCGTTGGCAAAAAGATTGTCACCATCGAAGGGCTGTCGCCAGACGGCAGTCATCCTGTGCAACAAGCCTGGATTGAGCACCAGGTTCCGCAATGCGGTTTTTGCCAATCGGGAATGATTATGAGTTGTGCCGGAGCCATTCAGGCGGGGCACACCGGCGCAAACGAAATTATGTCGGAAGTCAAAAATCTATGCGTGTGCGGAACCTATCAACGAATCCGCGAAGCGATTCAATCACTGTGAGGAGGAGGGAGCTATGTTAGGAACAGATGTACTCAACACTACGGAAAAAACGAATCAAATTGGTCGTCGCGGGTTTCTGGTGACTTCTGCCGGAGGACTTTCGCTGGGATTTTTCCTGCCGGGGTTTTCGCGCTTGAACGAAATCGAAGCCGAACCGCTCAGCACTGTAGACGGAACCCAGATCAACGCCTGGATCAAAATCGGCGTAGACGAAAGCATCACTGTCACGGTGGGCGCGGCGGAAATGGGACAAGGTTCGATGTCCAGTTTGCCGCAAATCGTCGCCGAAGAATTGATGGTGGATTATGCGAAAGTCAGCGCATTGCAGGCTCCTGCCAGTCAGGCTTACGTGACCGCAGGCAGCGGCACGGTCAGGAATCAATACTTGCCACTTCGCCGAGCAGGTGCGGCTGCGCGCGAATTGCTGATTCAAGCCGCGATGAATTTGTTGGGGGGCGCGCGCACGGATTATTCCGTGACCAACGGTATCGTAACGAATACCAAGACGAATGCTTCAGTGAGTTACGGCCAGCTTGCGCCTGCTGCTGCGTTGTTGCCTGTGCCACCGATTACCGCGACCTGGCCGCCGCTGGTTCCAGACAGTGAATTCAAATTGATCGGCAAGGCTTTGCCACGATTGGACATTCCATCGAAGACGAATGGCAGCGCCGTGTTCGGATTGGATGTTCGCGTTCCGGGAATGGTGTACGCCGTGATCAAGCATTGTCCTGCGTTTGGCGGCACCTTGGCGCAATTGCCAGCCAAGCCCGCCGGAGCGTTGGCGGTGGTGGCGACCAGCGTGATTCCCGCGTCGGCTCGCGGTTCTGAAATCGCAGGGAATTACAATGCCGTCGCCGTTGTTGCCACCAATACCTGGGACGCGTGGCAGATTGCGAAACAATTGAAAGTCAGTTGGAACATTCCGGCGTCATCTTCGGGCATTGATAGCGCAGCGTTTCAATCGCAGGCGCAAACCTTGATGTCCAACGGCACGCCTTACATCGCTGAAAAAGTTGGTGATCCGATGACGGCGCTGGCCGGTTCAGCCAAGATGATTGATGTTTCGTATTCGCTGCCGTACGTGGCTCACGCTTGCATGGAAGTGCTGAATTGCACGGTCAATCTGACGCCCACAAGTTGCGAAGTGTGGGCGCCAACGCAGGGAGCCGGAATTGTGGTGAGCACAGTGACAGCGGTTACAGGTTTGCCTGCCAGCCAAGTCACCGTTCACACGACGTATTTGGGCGGTGGATTAGGGCGTAAGATCGAACAGGATTACATCGCCCAAGCGATTCAGGTGGCGAAAGCGGTTGGCAAACCCGTCAAGCTGATGTGGACGCGCGAAGAAGATTTTTCGCGCGACCAGTATCGCCCGATGGCGCTCATTCGCGGACGCGCCGGGTTGGATTCGTCGGGCAATATCGTGAGTTGGATCTATCGCAACGTGTCGCCTTCGATTTTGGCTCAGCGTGGGCGAGTGCTGCCCGCAACCGGTGACAGCCAGGCGACCGAAGCGGCCACAGCGCTTCCTTACAATTTCGGCGCGCGCACGACCGAATACGTCGTGCATCCTTCGCCGGTGCCGATTGGATTCTGGCGTTCGGTCGGAGCTTCGCTGAACACGTTCGCCGTCGAAAGCATGATGGACGAGCTGGCGCAGTTTGCCGGTGAAGATCCCTATCAGTTTCGCCGAAACCGCCTAACCGATCCGCGCTGGATTGCCGTTCTGGATGCAGCGGCTCAACTGGGTGGATGGGGAACTCCGCTTCCAGCGGGGCGAGCACGCGGCATCGCCATTTCCAAAGCGTTCAACAGCATCGTCGCGGAAGTGTTTGAAATTTCGCAGCCCGCGCTGGGCAGCATCACAATCCACAAAGTTGCTTGCGCGATTGATTGCGGCAGACCGGTCAATCCCGATTCCATCAAAGCGCAAATGCAGGGCGGCATCGTTCATGGCATCAACGCTACGTTGTGGGGACAGCAAACGTTCAAGGCCGGTGCGGCAGTGTCCAAAAACTTTAACCGCAGTCGAATGATGCGGATGAGCGAAATGCCGCAAATATCCGTCACCATTTTGCCGCCGAATCCGAACGTGCCGATTGGTGGAATCGGTGAACCGGCCGTGCCTCCGGTTGCGCCTGCGTTGGCCAACGCCTACGCCAAACTGACCGGGCAGCGGATTCGCAACTTGCCATTCTTCCCGAACGCAACAATGGGCGGGCTGTAATTTTTACGCCAGTGTCAGTGACCGGCGCGTCAGCAAAGACTTTCTGACAGCAGCGTCACTGACACTGTGCGGTTATGAACTTTGATGGGAGTCACCTATGAACGAATTGAAATCTATTTGCGAAGCTTTTGAACAGTATCGTCAGCGCGGCCAACAGACAGCGCTGGCTTCGATTGTCTTTACAACCGGATCCACGTATCGCAGAGCAGGCGCGCGAATGCTGATCGCCTCTGACGGCAGCACCGTTGGGTCAATTAGCGGAGGATGCCTGGAAGCTGATGTCATCGAGCGCGCCTTGAGGGTGATGGAAACCGGCAAGCCGCTGGTTGTCAGTTACGATACGCGCTCCAACGAAGACATCATCTGGGGAATGGGCCTGGGCTGTCAGGGTGTTGTTGAAGTGTTGATCGAAAGCCTTTCGGATTCAGCACCGATTGAATTCCTTTCACGGACAACCAGACTCAATGAAACCTGCGTGTTGGCAACTGTTGTGGGCACCTCAGCCGAGAGTCGAGATGTCAAAGTCGGTGACAGATTGATGTTGTCGGTGGCAGGAATCGAAAAGAATCAAATTCAAAATACCGGGCTTTCGCTGCAAGTTTCAGAAGATGCGTTTCTGGCGTTTACGGCAGGAAAATCAACGATGAAGCTTTATGGCAAGCCGGGCGAAGAAGTGAAAGTTTATATGGAAGTTATGGAACCGCCCGTTCCTTTGGTGCTGTTTGGTGCTGGCGCAGACGCTTTGCCCGTGGCGAAATTTGCCCAGGCGTTGGGATGGAACGTGACCGTGGTAGATACGCGAACGCGTGAAGCGACGAAACAACGCTTCAGCGAAGCCGATGAAATCGTGCTTTGCCGGGCAGAAGAAGTTGTAGCGCGCGTAACTTTGAACTCCCGCACCGTCGCGGTGTTGATGTCGCACAATTATCTGGATGATCTGGAATTGTTGACGCAGTTGCATCAATCACCGGTTCGTTACATCGGTGTTCTGGGCCCACGAAAACGCACGGAACGGTTGCTCCACGACATTGCCGGTCAGGGCGGCCCGGAAATTTCAATCGAAGACAGCCGGTTGCACAGCCCAATCGGAATCGACATCGGAGCCGACACGCCCGAAGAAATCGCACTATCCATCATCGCCGAAATTCGAGCGATTTTGGCCGGTCGGTCCGCTTCGTTCCTGAAAGAGCGGCAGATGCCAATCCATACCACTTCCGGTGTTAGTCCGGCGGTTGGTCGCATGCTGCATTTGAACGCAGGGGATTTGCTTCCGCACGCGGCCAAACGCGCAACAGCGGTGGCGGCTTGATCAGGGAAACACCGATGAGCGAAGTTTCGATTGGCGCAATCATTCTGGCGGCGGGCGTGTCGCAACGGATGGGTTCGCCCAAACAATTGCTGACGTTCAATGGCAATAGTTTGTTGCGGCACGCCGTTCAAACCGCGCTTGGGTCGCGATGCCGTCCGGTGGTCGTTGTCTTGGGCGCGCACGCGGAAACGCTGCACCGTGAAATCAGTGATCTGCCCGTGACGAGTATTGAAAATCGTCTGTGGGCAGAGGGAATGGGTGCTTCGATCCGAACAGGCATCGCTGCGCTGGAAGGAGTTTCTGAACATCTGGCGGGCACAGTGTTGATGCTGTGCGATCAGCCCTTTGTGACTTCGCAAACGCTGGATCAACTGATTTCCGCTTACGAAGCGTCACCTTCACTCGCTGTTGCTGCCGAATATGCCGGATCGTTGGGAGCGCCAGCACTGTTCAGCCAAGAGCTGTTTGCTGAATTGAGTGCGTTGAAAGGCCCGGAAGGCGCAAAGCAAATTCTGAAACGGCATGAGCCGGATGTTATCCGCCTGTCCGTGCCCGAAGCTATTTGGGACGTGGACACGCCCGCGGATTACGAACGATTGGTTCAGGCGACGACCTGATCAGGAAAATGCAGGAGGAGAAACAAAAGCGCAGAGAATGGTAGTCACCGCTCTCTGCGCTTTTGTCGTTTGAGTTGTTAATCTCAGAATCTATCCGACAACTATTCCACGGCATTCGCCGAAACCGATTCGCCGGAATCCTTCGCGTTCGCAATAGCCGCGCAAAATGACTTCGTCACCGTTTTCCAGAAAGCGGCGAATTTCGCCGGTGGGCAAGGTAACGGGCTGAGCGCCACGTTCGGTTAGTTCAATCAAGCTGCCTTGGCTGTCTTTCGTTGGGCCGGAAACGGTGCCGCTGGCCAGCAAATCGCCTGAGCGCAAGTTGCATCCGTTGCTGCTGTGATGCGTCAGCATTTGCGCGAACGTCCAATACAGATCTTGAGTGTTGCTGGCGCTCAGGCGATGTGGAGCAATGTTTTGCTGGCGCATTTGTTCGGTGGCAATCAGCACTTCCAGCTTGATGTCAAAACCTCCGCGTTCACGGTTTTGCGGAGAATCCAGATACGGCAATGGCTGCGGATCGGTGGCTTCACGCTGGAACGCTGGAACGCGGAACGGTTCCAGGGCTTCCGTCGTCACAATCCACGGAGAAATGGTTGTCGCAAAACTTTTCGACAAAAACGGCCCTAGCGGTTGGTATTCCCAGCGCTGAATGTCACGCGCCGACCAATCGTTGACCAGGCACAAGCCGAAGATGTGGTCTTCGGCTTCGGCGATTGAAACCGGCTGACCTTGCTCATTTCCTTGTCGGATGAAAAAGCCGACTTCCAATTCATAATCCAATACTTTGCTTGGCCCAAATTTCGGAGCTTCAGCGCCGTCAGCCAACGTTTGGCCTGAAGGGCGACGAATCGGCGCACCGCTGGGAACAATAGATGAAGCGCGCCCGTGATAACCAATCGGAATCCATTTGTAATTCGGCATCAACGGCTGATCAGGACGAAACATTTTGCCGATGTTGGTGGCGTGAAAGATCGATGCGTAAAAGTCCGTGTAATCGCCGATGGTGTGGGGAATGAGCATTCGGACTTCGCTCATCGGAATCAAACAGTCTTCGGCGAGATATCGCTCGTCGCTTTTATTGTCGGCGCGCAGCAATTTGCTGACTCGTTGCCGTAGTTCAGACAGTTGTTCCGGTTCCAGCGTCAGCATCAAATCCAGATCAGGGTAAAGTGTGCAAGCGTCGGCAATTTCATCAAACAAGTCTTCGGACCAAATTGCTTCGGCGAGAGAGGTTAGGTCCAGGACTTGATCGCCAATGGCCACTCCGATACCAGGCATACCGTCGTCATCATCGATGTCTTCAAACAAACAGAACGGCAGGTTTTGAATCGGGAAATCCGTGTCGGAGAAGTTGGCGGATTTGACCCAACTTTCCAGTTTCGGATCGTGAGTTTCGTTGATGGCCATAGTTTACCCTTCGATGTAGTTCAGGATTTCGCGGGCGGTTTCGTCCGGTGTTTGCGCGGAGTTATCAATGATGACGCCGAATGTTGGTTCGTTGAGTTTGGTTTCGTAATGGTACGGAATGCGGCTGCGTTCCCAATCGGTCAATTGCCGGGTGCCGCGATTGGTCAGCGAAACTTCCAGCCGAGGCCGCAACGTCACTCCGAAAATCGGCACGCCAAGTTCGGCAAACTCGCGCAGCAGGATTTCGTAATCTTCCGGGCGCAGCGGGTAACTGAAAATTACGTTCAGTCCGCGACGGACAAAGACTTTGGTGGCGGCAATGGACGTTTCGATGTTGATGGGAATGCTTTCTTCCAAAGGCATCCAACTGATGAAATCGCGCAGGCTGTCCACTTCGACGTGAGCCGTGCGCGGCAACAACTCGCACAGGCGTTTAGAGACGGTGCTTTTTCCAGCGTTAATCGAACCGTTGAGGAGAATAATCATTGGGGAACTTAAAGTAGGTGTAGTTGTTGTAAATCTTCAATCGGCTCCGTGAACGAACAGGAGCCGAACGAAAAGGAAAACAGGTGCCGCGCATTGCGAATGTGGCCGACGACCAGCATTTCGTTTCGCCACCAAACGCAGCCTTCTTCAAAGCGAAATGCTTCTGGCGAAGTTTCATTCAGCAGCTCAGTTAATTGTTCTACGCTATACCCATTCTGGGCAAACGCCGCCGCCAGAAACACGTTCAGGAATCCGTGCATCATTGCTGACGCGCTGTCCGGTTTGTACGTCAACCGGTTCATCGAACGCAGCGGATGATGCAATCCGGCAGTCGCTTTGAAACCGACATCTTCTTCAGCGCACTTGGCGATGAAACGCGCCAGATTTTGCGAAGATGGAAAAGCGTCAGCCGTCATTCCGCCGGTGCGAACTTTGGCGAATGCGCCAGCCGCATTGATGGCTCGGAGCAGTTCGGCCAATTTTTCTGGATCGTCGTGAATTGGGATTTCGATAAAGCAGGTCAGCGTTGGATGCATCACACGCATCGTGGCTTCGATTTCGGCGACGGTGGACGCTTTGAATTCAATCGTGTCTATCATGACGGCCGCAGTAGTTTCGCCAATGGTGCGGCGACGGCTGAAGCGATTGATCTGCGCCAAGTCATCTTGCAGGTTCACACCGCCCAGCGCGCTCAGCTTCCAAAATCCTTGCTCTCCGTCACGCGGCCAAAACTCGGCGGCGACTTGCTCAAACTCTTCCAGCCGCGAAGCCGGAACGATGAACTTGCCCAGCATCCAACTATGTTCGCTCTGGCGGTATGCAGCGTAGTTCTTGACTGCTTCGACCATCGGCAACTCAGCAGGCGGAAACAGTCCAGCGTAATCAATCAAGTTTTCCAGCAAAAAGCGTAGCGTTTTCATTTAAAGTTCTTTTTAAGGCTTTGCCAGCATTCAAAATAATCGCGTTGAAGAGCGGGAGTTTCCATTGCAAATTTTGTCGGGCAAAGCACCGCGCGAGATTCAAACATAAACGCCAGCGTGTTTTCGTATCGCTGCGGCGTGAGTTCAGCGGCGCTGGCTTTGGCAAACGTGTCCGCGTCGGGGCCGTGGCCTGACATGCAATTGTGCAAACTGCCGCCTCCGGGCGCGAAGCCTTTTTCTTTGGCGTCGTACACGCCGCAGATCAATCCCATGTATTCGTTCATCACGTTGCGATGAAAGTACGGCGGACGAAAGGTGTGTTCCGCCACCATCCAGCGAGCCGGGAAAATGACGAAATCGCAATTCGCTGTTCCGGGCGTGTCTGTCGGCGAAGTCAGCACCGTGAAAATCGAAGGATCAGGATGATCGAAGCTGACTGTGTTGATCGTGTTGAATCGCGTCAGGTCGTATTTGTACGGAGCGTAATTGCCATGCCAGGCGACCACGTCCAGCGGTGAATGGGCGATGTCGGCTTCCCACAGATTGCCGCAAAATTTGGCGATCAATTTGAATTCACCTTCACGGTCTTCATACGTCGCCACTGGCGTTTGAAAATCGCGCGGATTGGCCAATCCGTTTGCGCCAATCGGCCCCAGGTCGGGCAGTTTGAACAGCGCTCCGTAATTTTCACAGACGTAACCGCGTGCTTCCGCATCAAGCAATTCCACACGGAACCTTACGCCGCGTGGAATCACGCAAATTTCTTTGGGTGCAACTTCGATGATTCCGAATTCAGTGTGAAACCTCAGCCCTCCGAGTTCCGGCACGATCAGTAATTCGCCATCGGCGTTGTAAAAGCACCGATCCTGCATCGAACGATTCGCGGCGTAAATGTGAATGCCAATGCCATCGTTGCCCGCGATGGTCGTCAAGCCTTCTACAAAATCGGTTGGTGTTGTCGGCAGCGGTAATGGGTTCCAGCGAAGCTGATTCGGCGTTGGAGGCAATTCGTTGAAGGGCGCACTTCTGAGCAGTCGGCTGGAACTTGGCGCGAATGGTTTGTGCTGTACGGATGGGCGAATGCGATACAACCACGAACGGCGATTGGCTGCGCGCGGAGCCGTGAAGGCTGTGCCGCTGAGCTGTTCGGCGTACAAGCCAAACGGCGCTTGCTGCGGTGAATTCTGGCCATCGGGCAATGCGCCGGACAGTGCTTCGGTGGCGAATTCATTGCCAAAGCCGGACTGGTAATTGAGTGGTTTCATGGCGCTACAGAAAATCGATTTCGCCGCTTTGCTTGATTGTGATTCGATGCGCTCCGGCGTCGAAATCGTCAAGCAGGCGATTGTGGTGCGCGACAATCTGGTGAACATTCAGGACGTCGTTGTCACTGGTTGTGTGCGCATCGCCAGCCAGTGTGACGTCGTAACCTAACGACACTGCGCGGCGACAGGTCGTGTCAATGCAGTATTGCGTCATGCAACCAGCAACGACCAGATGCTGAATGCCGCGTTGGCCAAGTTCTTCCTGCAAGGTCGTTTCAAAAAACGAATCACAGAATTGCTTGTTCACCACCAATTCGTCAGGCTTCGGCGCAATGGCCGGATGAATTTCCCAACCTGGACTGCCTTTTTCCAGCCTGTGCCCCGGCGCTCCGTCGTGCTGAACATAAATGACCGGCGTGCTCGATGATCTTGCCTTGGACAACAACTGACTAATCCGCGTTATTACGTCAGCGAATTTTTCGGTCACTTCCTGCTCGTTTTTCATCGGTACAGCCAGGATTGAGGTCTGCACATCAATGATCAACAAGGCGATATTTCCATTCATAGTGTTCAAAGAAAAGTGGCGATTTCTTGCAGCGGCTTTTTGCCGATGTCCGGGACAACTGCATCTTCAGTCGGATAACCCACGACCAAAATCAGAAAGGGTTTTTCGTTTGCCGGTCGTCCCAGAATTTCGTTCAAAAATCCCATCGGACTGGGCGTGTGCGTCAGTGAAACCAAACCGGCGTTGTGCACCGCCGTGATCAGCATTCCGGTGGCAATGCCCACGGATTCCTGGACGTAATAGTTTTTTACCTTCCGCCCATCGGGCAACACGCCGTAACTTTGCGCGAAAACGACGATCAAATACGGCGCGGTTTCCAAAAACGGTTTGTGTTCGTCCGTGCCCAGCGGAGCCAGCGCGTCCAGCCATTCTTGCGGAGCCTTGCGCGTGTAAAAGTCGTGTTCTTCCGCTTCGGCTTCGACGCGAATGCGATGTTTGATGGCCGGATCGCTGACAACGACGAAATGCCAGGGCTGCAAATTCGCGCCGCTCGGAGCTGTGCCCGCAGCCAGCAAACACTCTGCAATCACTTCACGGGCGACGGGGCGGTCAGAAAAATATCGAACCGTCCGGCGGCGTTGCATTTGCTGACGGAACTCGGCTGCGCGGCGAAGCATTTCGCCCGGCTCGATTTCGCGCCAGCTTGTCAGAGGAAGGAACGGCATAGGCATCAGCAGCCAGAGCGTGAGCAGGGGCTTAAGGTTTGTTTTGGCCCTTCCTTACGGTTGGGTTACTGACACGGTGTTACTCCGCGACTCTAACGCTTGTGATGAAGTATTCCGTTTCGCCAAAACATTTGGTTGGAACACCTTTATGCTGTTCGTAATGAACGGCGACTCGTTTGCCCATCACCTGATTGAGTTGGGCGGCGACTGCGTCATCACGAACGCTAAAGTTGAAAATTTCGGGCGCAGTTCCGGGCATCGAAACCATGGCCATTTCACCTTCCCAGGTTTTGCACACCCATCCTTTTTTCGACAATTTCTGGACGTAGCCAGAACGGTCGCCACTGGAATAACTGACTTTCAACGCGCCCCACGTATACAGGCCGAATCCACCAACGATCAAAACCACTAACACTACCGCAGCCAGAATCAACTTCACCAACGTAGTCATTTTGAATCCCTCTATAGCTGAAGTGCGGACGTCCCCGCCCGCCGCTCAATCAAAGCCGAACACCTTGAAGCCCAGCACGCAAACTGTTTTGCGCGCGAACTCATTCGCGAAAGGGAAGCTTCACCTGGCAAAACATCAAACCGCAAGAATGTCTGGAACCTGGCTGGTGATTGGATGCTCCGATCCACGAACCGGAGTGCGGACGGGGACGTCCGCGCTCCGGCGTGCGGCATCATACCAGATTCCCGCGCCGAGCTTGTTCACGTTCGATGGCTTCAAAGAGAGCTTTGAAATTTCCCTTGCCGAATCCTTGCGCGCCTTTGCGCTGGATGATTTCAAAAAACAACGTCGGGCGATCTTCGACCGGTTTGGTGAATAGCTGCAGCAGATAGCCTTCGTCGTCGCGGTCCACCAGAATTTTCAGCTCGCGCAACGTGGCAATGTCTTCGTCAATTGCGCCGACGCGGTCGCGCAGCAGTTCGTAATATGTGTCCGGCACTTCCAGAAAGTCTACGCCATTGGCGCGAAGCTGGCTGATTGTTTTGACAATGTCCGTGGTCAACAACGCGATGTGTTGCACGCCGGGCGATTGATAAAACTCCGTGTACTCTTCGATCTGGCTTTTGCGTTTGCCAGGAGCCGGTTCGTTGATCGGGAATTTGATGCTGCGCGATTCGTTGGCCATCACGACGCTGTTGAGTGCCGTGAAATCCGTGGAAATGTCTTTGTCGTCAAAGGTCATAAACCGTTCCAGCCCGAACATGCGTTTGTACCAGTCTTCCCAGTGCGTCATCTTGCCGAATTCGACGTTGGCAACGAAATGATCCAGCCGGAGCAAACCGGCATTGCGTCCCGGCGCTTTGGATTCCACGAAGTCGGGCATAAATGGCCCCGTGTAATCGCGCTTGGAAAAAAACGAATGAATCGTGTCGCCGTACACTTTCACCGCAGAACGGCGCGCTTCGCCGTGCGGCCCTTTGATGGTGTATGGAGCGGCAGCAGGCTCGGCTCCTCGCTTCAAGGCTTCTTCGTACGCGAAATCGGCGTCGTCTACTTCTAGCGCCACGTCGCGGACTCCGTCGCCGTGCTTCAAAATGTGCGGAGCCGATTTGTCCAGCGGCGTGTACGGCGTCGTTAGAAGTAGCTTGAACGTGCCTTGCTGCAAGGCATACGAACACTGTTCGCGGTTGCCGGTTTCCAAGCCGGTGTAGGCAATGCGGTCAAAGCCGAATGCATTGCGATAGTAATAATCAGCCTGCTTGGCATTGCCGACGTACATTTCAATGTGATGGACTTGACGGATTTTCAGCGGATTGTTGCTCATTACTTACCTCTCCTGCGGTTCAATTTCTTTGAGTTTCTTTTCCAGTCGGTTGATGGTTTTAAGTAGCTCTTCTCGGTTTTTGGCGTCTTTGATCCATTGTGGCAATCGAGAAGACATTGACCATTTTCCTCGTTGCCGTTGATCTCTGAGTTTGGCGGATATGTAAGATTTCAGTGCCTGCAAATGATTACGGTTGTACGCCCAAAACGTATGACCACAACATTCCGATTGCAGCCAGAGCGAAAGACCAAAATACGGGTCAACAGGCTGATTGGTGTAACGGTCGGTGTGCCAGGCTAATTCCAGATCAAAGTTTTGATGGCAGGCTGGGCATTCGGCAGAGGCCGTTGAGTTGAGTTTGCCGTGATAACTTTCCTGCCAAACTTCTGCGCTCAACCATTGATGACCACAATGTGGGCAAGGCTGACGAGCTGATCCAATCACCGGGCCTTTCCATTCCCTGTCATCGGAAACCCAGTCTCGACTAAACGAACATTTGAGACACTGAACCCTTGCTTCTTGAATGCAAAAGGGAACGGCGTATCTGATGTTGCCACGGATTACTGCCGGGCTGGCGCAGTTTGGGCAGGTGCAAACCACTTCTTTGGCGTATCGGCCAAGCGGAGCGCCATCGTCAACATAGGTTGTCTTCTCTAGGCTCATAACTTTTTGCAGCTACCAAACTGCCTTCGGCACGCCGACCGGGGCGACAGCCAGGTCGCCGGTTTTGCTAAAGCTGCGAATAAACTTCTGCGTGACTTCTTTCAGGTACGCGTACGACGGAATCACGAATAGCAGCGGTTGCAGGTCCGAATAATCGAATTTGGTGTGAATGACTTCTTCCAGGTTGAAGGGGCGGCGTTCGACTTCATCGGAAAACGCGTGTTCCAGTTCGCTGAACGAAGACAGCAGGCCTGCGCCAAAGGCTTTGATGTCGCCCGCTTCTTCGATCAAGCCGAATTCGACCGTGAACCAGTACAACCGGCCCAGTTGCTCCAGTTGTTCGTCGGTGGCGACGACGGCGCCTTTGCCAATGAATTCGGAAAAGTCCGCGAAATCCGGCACCGTGAACATCGGAATGTGGCCGATGGCTTCGTGAACAACGTCGGGTTCCGGCGTGTAATCGGGGCGCGAATGGTGCCGGATGTATTGCGTCGAAAGCATCGTTCGTTTGCCCAGCCAGCTCAAAAACGCGCGCGTTTCGACCAGGCCTTCAATCGGAGCCAGCCGGAAGCCCGAAGCCGCCGTCAGTTTGGCGCTCAGTTCGCTGAGTTGCGGGATGCGAAACGCGGAGATTCCCAGCCGGTGTTTCGCTTCCAGGTACAACGAACAGGCGCGGCGCGCGTGCGCCTGTTCCAGTTTGCGGCTGAC
>DAOMFR010000063.1:0-8471 GCA_035429885.1 Blastocatellia bacterium | reverse complement strand
GCCGAATCCCGCGTGATGCCCAACAGGATCGAAGAGTTCTGGTCGTTGGTCAGCACCTTGCCGTCTTTGATCAGAAAGATGTTTTCGACTGCGCCTTCGGCCAGATTGCCGTTCACGTCCAGCAGGATGGCTTCGTCGAATCCGCGCGCAGCGGCTTCGCGAACAGCCAGAATTGAGTTCAGATAATTGCCGGTCGCCTTGGCGGTCGTCGGAATCATCGAAGAATGGAATTTCCGATACGGCGAGACTGTGACGCGCATCCCGTTGGCTTGTTTGTCGCGGAAATCGCTCGGCCATTCCCAAGTCAGGATGTTGATTCCGGTCGGGCAAATCGAACGAATGCCCAAGCTTCCAGCGTCAGAGTATGCTGTCGGGCGAATGTAACAATCCTTGAAGCCATTGCGATTGACGGTGTCGCAAATCGCCTGGTTCAAGGCATCGGGCGAATAATCAATATTCAGTTTGTAAACTTCCGCTGAAGCGTAAAACCGGTCCATGTGTTCTTTCAATCGAAAGATGTTGCCGTCGTAACAGCGAATGCCTTCAAAAACTCCCGTGCCGTAATGAAGCCCGAAGGCTGTGGAATGAATTTTCGCTTCGTCGAACGGCAGCATTTTGCCGTCCTGCCAAACCCATTTGGTTTTCTCGAATGACATGTTTGTCCCTCCTTGAACGTGACAATCCTTTTGGTAAATAGATTTATTCTCAAACGCGAGGCAGATAATAGGCTTTAGGGATGGGACGATGAAGACCGGGTTTTCGATATTCCGCTACGCGCGGCTAACTTCGTTCAATTTCCGAGCGGGTTGGCTTTAGAAACTTAGCTGGAGGCATTTGAACGCGGTGAAATCCGCAGGACTCCACCGCGAATTCGGGAATTATTCACTGATGGTGACGCTGTTCATGACTTCACCTTCGCGAATGCTTTTGACGACATCCATGCCTTCGGTGACTCTACCAAAGACAGCATAACTGCCGTCCAGAAATGCTGCCTGTCCCAGCGTGATGTAAAACTGGCAACTGGCGCTGTTTGGATCGGAAGAGCGGGCCATTGCCACTGCTCCTGCGTCGCCATGTTTCAGATTCGGGGTGACCTCAAGCGGGATTTTCTTGTCCGAACTGCCCATACCGTTGCCCCAAGGACAGCCGCCTTGGATAACGAAGCCGGGTTCGTACCGGTGAAATTTCAACCCGTCGTAAAAATTCCTTTCGGCCAATTCGATGAAGTTGGCGGTTGTGATTGGCGCCAGGTCTTCGTGAAGCGTGAATTTGATTGTGCCTTTGCTGGTTTCGATAATTGCTGTGCGATTTGCCATGTTGATGACTCCTTTGGAAGTTGCGCAGTAGTGCGGCATTATTGTGCCTGACTTTGACTGCTTGCAACCATCTGAGCGGCCTGACAAAGGCGTTTGAAGAATTTCAAGCGGTTTCAAGGCTACTTTTCCATCCAATGCTACTTTTCAGGCGTACCAATCAGACGGAATCGGTGATTCCGTGATTATCTTGGAGGGAGAAATTTATGACCACTTTCAAAACCAATCTGAAACGCGTGCTGTTTTCCTTTGCTTTGCTGAGTTGGGCCACCGGGCTGGCGCTAGCTCAGCACGAACACCACGCGTCGTCGTCGGAACCTGCGAAGTTGATGCCTGGGTTGAGTAACCTCAGTCACCCTGTGACCACTTCCAATGCCGAAGCCCAGAAGTTTTTCAATCAAGGCTTGGCGCTGATTTACGGCTTCAACCACGAAGAGGCGAAACGATCATTTGAGCGCGCAGCGCAGCTTGATCCGAAAATGGCCATGGCGTACTGGGGCATCGCGCTGGCAGTCGGGCCGAATTACAACGAAACCGAAATTGATCCGTCGCGATTGCTGGCTGCCGACATGGCTCTGGAAAAAGCTAAAGAGTTAGCGGCTGGCGCTTCGGAAAAAGAACGAGGCTACATTGCCGCACTGGCCAAACGATTTCAGCTCAAAACGGATTTGAAAAAATGCGCCGTTGATTACAAAGACTCGATGGCTATATTGCACAAAAAATACCCGGAAGATGTTGATGCCGCAGTGCTTTACGCGGATAGTTTGATGAATCTGACGCCTTGGCAATTGTGGACGAAAGATGGCAAGCCAGCAGAGTTCACGGCTGAAATCGTGGCAACGTTGGAAGATGCGATTAAGCGCCAGCCGGATCACATTGGCGCGAATCATTTGTACATTCACGCCGTGGAGGCTTCCAAAAGTCCTGGACGGGCGCTGCCAAGCGCAGGCAAATTGGGCAATCTGGCTCCAGCGGCAGGACATTTGGTTCACATGCCTTCCCATATTTACATTCGCACAGGCGATTACGCTGAAGCGGCCAAGGCCAATGAGAACGCCGCCAAAGTGGATTTGGAATACATCCAGCGCACGGGCGTGAAGGGCATGTATCCCGCGATGTATTACAGCCACAATCTGCATTTCCTGGTGGAATCCTATAATCGAGCCGGCAATTACGCGCGTTCTGTTGAAGCCGCCGCAAAGCTCGCCGACAACGTTCGCGGTCACATCAAAGATATGCCGATGCTCGAAGGCTTTTTACCGAGCGTGATGTTTGTGCAATTGCGGTTCGGTCATTGGGATGAAATTCTGAAAACGGAAGAGCCTTCGGCGGAGATGCCTATCACGCGAGCTTTGTGGCATTATGCGCGCGGCGTGGCCTTGGCAGGAAAAGGCCAGATTGTCGAGGCTGAGCGCGAACGAGCGACATTGGCCACTTTAGCGAGAGAAATGCCGGGGGCGACGCCGTTCGGATTGAACACGGCAGCCAGCGTTTTGAAAATTGCCGAACCTTCGCTTGATGCTCGCATTGCAGGGGCGAAAGGGAATTACAAGCTGGCCGTCGAACACTGGCGCAAAGCTGTGGCGGCGCACGACGATTTGAATTACGACGAACCGCCTGGATGGTATTACCCTACGCGCGAGTCTTTAGGGGCGGCTCTGTTACTGGCGGGAAATGCTGCAGAAGCCGAGAAAGTCTTCAGCAAAGATTTAGAAGATAATCCCCACAATGGCCGGTCACTGTTTGGGCTGGCGGAAAGTTTGAAAAAACAAGGCAAGACACAAGCTGCGAAAAAAGCTCAGCAGGAGTTTGAGGTGGCTTGGAAACAGGCTGACTCGAAATTGAGAATCGAAGATTTGTAAACATTCAACCATCAGTCGCAGGCTTTCAGGAATGAAAGCCTGCGACTTCTGATTTGAAGGGAGTCATTATGCGAAGACGATGGATATTTTCTACAGTTATTGTTTTCACGATGTTGATCAGTTGGTCAGCAATGGCGCAAACGCGGCAAACTCCACCGCCGAAAACTCCTCCTGCGGCGCAGGCTCCGGCAACGACTACGACGCCGCCAGCCAAGCCAATCAAGCGCGACGAAGTATTTTTTAGCATTGCGCGATTGATTAACTCCAAAAACGAATCCCCAGTCAGCGCAATTTCCGCTGAAGTTGATGGTGTGATTGAAATTACCGGGATCGCTTATCGTCCTGATGGCAAGGCCGAAGTGACGGTCAAAGAGCGCACTCCGTCCAGCGCGGCCTACACCAACCGATCCAGCCGAATCCTTTTCGCGCCGCCGGATACAGGAGAAAAATGGACTTGGGTGGAATTTGAAGAAGGCCGCAAATTTTATCCGGTCGAACGGCTGTTCCCCTTTGTTCAATCCGAACTTAATAAGCGGCAGCAAGCACCCGTCGCAAGCTGGAACGCTTTTGTCGCCTCAATCGCCAGACAGGGCGAAGCTGCGACCAAGTTGCTGGAAACAGCGAGAGCTATTATCAAAGCTGACATACCTTTGGCTCAATCTGTGCTCAGCGCGAGGAATGCGTTGGCTCAGGCCGTAAAAGAAAACAAGTACGAAGAGATTGTCAGTGCCTACAACGATCTGTCTGCCCAAACTGACCCGATTAATTCTCTAGGCGATACGTACACTGATCTGAAAGCCAATGATGCTTACCTGCGTTTGAATGATGAATTTAAAAATACTTTGAATGCTACGAACGCGGCTCGCAAGAATTACGTACAGACGGTTGATACTTACAATGAATCGCTGGTGCGGTTGCCTTTTGCGTTTCTGGCTTACGGGCTTCAGTTCACCAGAATCGAAGCAAAAGTAACAGCAGAATAAGCGGTTCTTCATTGGCAAACTAAACTCGGAAACAAACTGAGGAGGACAAATGAACGACCATCAAGGTAGTGACCAGGAAAAAGATGTGAATCAACAGTTGGCGCCACATACTGCCGCTAGTCGTGCCGGAGAGACTTTGGATGAGATTACTTCCACTCTTCGTGATTTTTTCAATCGCGTGCCTGAAACGGTCAATAAAGCCGTGGAACGGGCAATGAACGTCCGAGATACGACAGTGCTTGTCCGGCTGAGTGAAAGTTCGTCAGATTCACTTGATACCTTGGTTTCAGCAGGCATCTTCAAGGGCAGAGCCGAAGCTGCGGCATTCTTGATTGATGAAGGCATCAAGGCTCAAGCGGTATTGTTTCAACGCATCCAAGACAAGCTTACAGAAATTGAAAAGCTTCGTGACGAACTTCGCCACAGTGTGACGAACTAATCCCCGGCTTCCTAACAAGTTGGCTAATTCCAAGATCGCGCCACCCTTAAATGGGAATTATTGGCGCGATCTTTTTGATTTTGAGGCAAGAATTATGTCCTTAATTGCAGGCTTAATGCAGGATTTTTCAAAAATCTTTTCGGTTACTTGCCAGACCGCTTGACACCCCCCCCCCTGATCAGTATATTCCCGTGCTTTGCGAAAACACATCTTCGCAACTGCGCAGCACTAGCGGGTCTGAAGTGCAGAGGTGCTGCCGGGTTCAGCAGGAAAGACAGGTCTTCAACGTCCTCCTCAAGAATCTTTTTTATAGAGAAACTATTGTGGCGTACTGATCCTTTTCTGGCGTTTTTTTGCCATAGAAGGATCTTCTGAAAATGCGGCTAATGCGCCGCTGTCATCCTAAAAATGACGCCACAGAAAAACTCGGCGAATTGGGACGCCAATATCTGCACACTTTCGCGGACATCCCAATAAATCATTCGTGCTTAGCACAACAAAAAACGCCCAATGGGCAAACGCTCTCTCGAAGAGGAGTGGCTTCTTATCGCCAAGTAGCTGATTCGAGATGTGAGCCACAAAGTGACGAAACATTATGCCTACGATTAGTCAATTAGTTCGCAAGGGACGTAAACAGGTTAAGTACAAAACTTCCAGCCCGGCTCTGCAATCGTGTCCGCAACGACGTGGTGTGTGTGTGCAGGTGAAGACTCAGACACCCAAGAAGCCGAATTCGGCTTTACGTAAAATCGCTCGTGTGCGCCTGACGAACAGCATTGAAGTGACTTCTTACATCCCTGGCATCGGCCATAATTTGCAGGAGCACTCAATTGTTTTGGTGCGCGGAGGCCGCGTGAAGGATTTGCCAGGTGTTCGCTATCACATCGTTCGCGGCACTTTGGACTCTGCTGGAGTGGCAAATCGTAAGCAAGGGCGCTCGAAATATGGAGCCAAACGCCCGAAAGAAGGAGCAGCCGCGCCAGCCAAGGGAGGCAAGAAGTAATTCAACACTCTCGAATCTGAGAGTTGAAACTTAAGGTAATTGATATGCCAAGAAGAAGAGAAGTTCCCAAACGAGAGATATTGCCTGATCCGATTTACAACAGCCCGCTGGTTGCGAAGTTCATCAACGTGATGATGTGGGATGGCAAAAAAGCTGTGGCTGAAGGCATTTTGTATAAAGCGTTGGACAAGATCAAAGAGAAGTCACAGGAAGACCCGTTGAAAGTTTTCAAGAAAGCAATTGAGAATCTTCAACCTAAAGTCGAAGTCAAATCCAAGCGCGTTGGTGGTGCGAACTATCAAGTTCCCGTTGAAGTCAGTGCCAGTCGGCGCACGGCTCTGGCAATGCGCTGGTTGGTTGGCTATGCCCGAGACAGAGGCGAAAAGACGATGGTTGATCGTCTGGCGGCCGAAATTTTGGACGCCTCGTCCGCTAAAGGAAATGCCATCAAAAAGCGTGAAGACGTTCACCGTATGGCTGAAGCGAATAAAGCTTTCGCGCATTATCGTTTCTAGGTTTAGAGATCAGCACAGATCAAGCTGGCAGCAGGAAGAAGGTTCAAGCCGGTCTGATTGACTGCAATTAGATAAGGCTTTAAGCAGTAGACAGGTTTTTATGGCTAGACAAGCACCGTTAAATCGGTTCCGCAATATTGGAATTATGGCGCACATTGACGCCGGTAAGACGACGACTACCGAGCGCATACTGTTTTATACAGGCGTCTCTTACAAAATTGGCGAAGTCCACGAGGGCACCGCCACAATGGACTGGATGGAGCAGGAGCAGGAGCGCGGGATTACCATTACTTCCGCAGCGACGACTTGTTTCTGGAAGCGGAACGGCGACGAATATCGAATCAATATCATTGACACTCCTGGACACGTGGATTTCACCATCGAAGTTGAGCGCAGCTTGCGCGTTCTTGATGGAGCGGTCGCGGTCTTCGATGCTGTCGCAGGTGTGCAGCCTCAATCTGAAACCGTTTGGCGTCAGGCAGATAAATATAATGTGCCCCGCCTTGCGTTTATCAACAAAATGGATCGTCCCGGAGCCGATTTCGATCACGCGGTTGACACCATTCGTACTCGTTTAGCGGCGAATCCTGTTTGCGTTCAAATGCCGATTGGGGCGGAAGATCAGTTTGCCGGAGTGATTGATCTGATTGAAATGAAGTCTCTTGTTTGGAGAGACGACAAGATGGGAGCGAATTACGCTACCGAAGAGATTCCCGCAAATTTGGTCGAAGCCGCCAAGGCTGCTCATGACAAGATGGTGGAATCCATTGCAGATGCGGACGATGAAATCGCCATGAAGTATTTGGAAGGCGAAGCGATCAGCAATGAAGAGATTCGGGCCGCTCTGCGTCGCGGTTGCATCGGGCTTAAGCTTGTCCCGGTTGTTTGTGGTACTGCTTTCAAAAACAAAGGCGTCCAGCCATTGCTTGATGCTGTGATTGATTACATGCCATCGCCGATTGACATCAAAGCAGTAACCGGAGTCACTCTGAAAGGCGAGGAAGTTGAACGTCCGGCAGATGACAAGGCTCCGTTTTCAGCGTTGGTCTTTAAGATCATGGCTGACAAGCACGTTGGTCAGCTTTCCTTTGTGCGAATTTATTCAGGCACTTTGAAGTCAGGATCTTACGTTCTCAATTCTACGAAAGATAACAAAGAGCGCGTTGGCCGAATTATGAAGATGCATGCCAACAAGCGCGAGGATGTGGAAGAGGCATATGCCGGCGAGATCGTGGCGGTTGCGGGTCTGAAACAGGTGACCACTGGTGATACGATCTGTATCGAATCGGAACCTGTGATTCTGGAAGAGATGGAGTTCCCGACGCCGGTTATTTCGCTCGCCATCGAGCCGAAAACTCGTCAAGATCAGGAAAAGCTTGGCATCGCAATGGGCAGACTTGCTCAGGAAGATCCTTCGTTCCGTGTGACTACTGACCAGGAAACCAACCAGACAATCATTTCTGGAATGGGTGAGCTCCACTTGGAAATCATCGTGGACCGCTTGAAGCGTGAGTATGGCGTTGAAGCCAATGTCGGTAAGCCACAGGTCGCCTATCGTGAAACAATTAAGAAACCTGCCAAAGCTGAAGAGAAGTACTCTCGTCAGACTGGTGGACGCGGTCAGTACGGCCACGTAGTTTTGGAAATCGAGCCGAATGAGGCTGGTGCTGGTTTCGAGTTCGTCAACAAGATTGTTGGCGGTGTGATTCCGAAGGAATACATCCCAGCTGTTGAAAAGGGTGTGCGTGAAGCTTTAGAAGGCGGTGTTTTGGCTGGGTACGAGTTGGTAGACATTAAAGTCATTTTGACTTTTGGTAGCTATCACGAAGTTGACTCATCCGAAATGGCCTTCAAGATTGCTGGTTCGATTGCCTTCAAGGAAGCCGTAAGAAAAGCGAGCCCCGTGTTGCTGGAACCTGTGATGAAAGTCGAAGTGGTGACGCCTGAAGATTATATGGGAAGCGTCACTGGCGACCTCAATTCACGTCGCGGGCGAATTGAAGGAATGGCTTCGCGGCCGGGCACACAGATTATTACCGCGATGGTTCCATTAGCTGAAATGTTTGGTTACGAAACCGATTTGCGTTCAATGTCGCAAGGCCGCGCTGCTTCGACAATGCATTTCCACCGCTACGAAGAAGCTCCCAAGAGCGTTAGCGAAGAAGTCATTGCCAAAGTTCAGGGTGCTGCTAAATAGTTTTTTTTATACCGCGACGATTGTGAGCGCGGTTGGTATCAGCGGACTTGTTCCGCGCACTTAAACTCAAATTTCAACTCACTGAAACTCTAGGAGCGATAATTATGGCGAAAGAGAAATTTGACCGAAGTAAGCCACACGTCAACGTCGGGACAATTG